>NZ_JBVJFA010000009.1:0-255549 GCF_055588085.1 Streptomyces sp. NPDC046303 | reverse complement strand
GTTTCCTTTTTTTCTCTGTTGGGGGGGGTTTTGTGGGTTGTGGGGGGGGGGGGGGTTTTTTTTTTTTTTTTTTTTTTTTTTTTGTTTTTTTTTTTTTTTTTTTTTTTTTTTTCCCCCCCCCCCCCCCCCCCCACCACCCCTTCCCCCTTTGCGCGCCGACTGGAGAAGCCCGCCCATGCGCACCCGCATCCGCATCCGCACCGCTCTGTACGGTCTGCTCGCCGGCCTGCTGCTGGGCGCGGGCCTGCTCCCCGCCGGCCCCGCGACGGCGGCGGACAACGGCACCTGGGGGGTCTTCCCGACGCCCGCGGCCGGGGCGGCGATGACCGACCGTGCGTACTTCTTCCACCAGGGCGCGGCCGGGACCACCGTCCAGGACAGCGTGACGATCCTGAACTCCTCCGACAAGGAACTGACGTTCCAGGTCTTCGCCGCCGACGCGGTGAACACCCCGGCGGGCGGCGCCTTCGCCCTGATGCCCGTGGAGAGCGAGCCGAAGGACGTCGGCGCGTGGATCGGGCTCCCGCCGGAGACGGCGACGACGGTGACCGTGCCGGCCAAGGGCCGCAAGGACCTCCCGTTCACGGTGAAGGTCCCGGCGGACGCGACGCCCGGCGACCACGTCGGCGGGATCGTGGCGCTGAACACCGCCGTGGAGGGCGTGCAGCAGGAGGGCAAGGTGCAGGTCGGGGTGAAGCGCTCGGTGGGCGCCCGGCTGTACTTCCGGGTGCCGGGACCGCTCACCCCGGGCCTGAGCGTGGAGGACGTACGGGTCAACCGCTCGGCGCCGCTGCTGCCCTGGGTCGAGAACGCCCGCGCCACGGTCTCGTACGCCCTGGTCAACCGGGGCAACGTGGTCGTCGAACCGAAGGTGGCGTTCTCCGCCGAGGGCCTGTTCGGACGCGAGGTGCTCAGCCGCCCGGCCCGTGAGCTGAAGCTGAGCCTCCTGCCCGGCCAGCGGGTCGAACTCACCGAGCCCTGGCCGGACGCCCCCCAGCTGGACTGGGTGACGCTCACCATCACGGCCGGCGCCGCAGCCCACCCCGACCTCGCCTCGCGGTCCTCGGCGGACTTCGTCGCCGTGCCGTGGCCCGCCGCGGGCGCGACCCTGGTCCTGACGGGTGCGGCCCTCACCCTCTGGGCCCTCCGCCGCCGCAGCGCGTCCCGGAGCGGCCCGGCCCCCGCCCGGGACCTGGCCCACAGCCGCTGACCTGCGCCGCGGGACGGCGGAAACCCCCGGCCGGTGAGGGTTGGCCGGGGGTTCCGTGTCTTCGGGCGGACCCGGGGGGACGCCGAATGGACGCAGGGCGTCAGTGGTTGCGGGGGAAGCCCAGGTCCACGCCGGCCGGGGCGTCCGCGGGGTCCGGCCAGCGGGTGGTGACGACCTTGCCGCGCGTGTAGAAGTGGATGCCGTCGTTGCCGTAGATGTGGTGGTCGCCGAAGAGGGAGTCCTTCCAGCCGCCGAAGGAGTGGTAGCCCACCGGCACCGGGATGGGGACGTTGACGCCGACCATGCCCGCCTGGATCTCCAGCTGGAAGCGGCGGGCGGCGCCGCCGTCCCGGGTGAAGATGGCGGTGCCGTTGCCGAACGGCGAGGCGTTGATGAGGGCGACGCCCTCCTCGTAGGTCTCCGTCCGCAGCACGCACAGCACCGGCCCGAAGATCTCGTCGCGGTAGGCGTCGGAGTCGGTCTTCACGTTGTCGAGCAGGGACAGGCCGATCCAGTGGCCGTTCTCGCTGCCCTCGACCGTGTATCCGGTGCCGTCCAGGACCACGTCCGCGCCCTGTGCGGCCGCACCCTTCACGTACGAGGCGACCTTGTCGCGGTGGGCGGCCGTGATCAGCGGGCCCATCTCGGAGGTCGGGTCGTTGCCGGGGCCGATCTTGATCTTCTCGGCGCGCTCGCGGATCTTCTCGACGAGGGTGTCGGCGATGGAGCCGACCGCCACGACGGCGGAGATCGCCATGCAGCGCTCACCGGCCGAGCCGTAGGCGGCGGAGACGGCCGCGTCGGCGGCCGCGTCCAGGTCGGCGTCCGGGAGCACCAGCATGTGGTTCTTGGCGCCGCCCAGCGCCTGGACGCGCTTGCCGTTGGCGGAGGCGGTGGTGTGGATGTGGCGGGCGATCGGGGTCGAGCCCACGAAGGAGACGGCCGCGATGTCGGGGTGGGCCAGCAGGGCGTCCACCGCGACCTTGTCGCCGTGCACCACGTTGAGCACGCCCGCCGGCAGACCGGCCTCGCTCATCAGCTCGGCCAGCTTGTTGGAGGCGGAGGGGTCCTTCTCGCTCGGCTTGAGGACGAAGGTGTTCCCGCAGGCCACGGCCAGCGGGAACATCCACATCGGCACCATCGCCGGGAAGTTGAACGGGGTGATGCCCGCGACCACGCCCAGCGGCTGGCGGATCGAGGAGACGTCCACGCGGTGGGACACCGACGTCGACAGCTCACCCTTGAGCTGCGTGGTGATCCCGCAGGCCAGCTCGACGATCTCCAGGCCGCGGGCGACCTCGCCCAGCGCGTCCGAGTGCACCTTGCCGTGCTCGGCGGTGATCAGCTCGGCGATGGCGTCGCGGTTCGCGTCGAGCAGGGCGCGGTAGGCGAACAGCACCTTGGTGCGGGCGGCCAGCGAGGACTGGCCCCAGGTCGCGAAGGCCTCCTTGGCGACCTGTACGGCCGTGTCGACCTCCTCGGCCGAGGCGAGCGCGACCTGCGTGGTGACCTCGCCGGTGGCCGGGTCGGTGACCGGGCCGTAGTTGCCCGACGCGCCCTCGACGGTCTTGCCACCGATCCAGTGGTTGACGGTCTTCATGTGCCTTGCTCCTTCACAGATGGCGACGTCGCTGCGCGGCTTGCCGGTCGTACTCTTCACGGGCCTCGGCCGCCGCCTTGCGGGTCGCGGTCTCGGCCACAGGAACATCCCACCACGCCTGTGCGGGGGGCGGGCCCGACACAGTGTCGGGCGTTCGGGTCTGTGTGTAGACACATGTGGGACGGTCCGCCGAGCGGGCCTCCGCGAGGGCTTCACGCAGGTCACGTACGGTTCGGGCGCGGATCACGGCCATCCCGAGGGAGGCCGCGCCCGCCGCGAGGTCCACCGGGAGGGGCTCACCCGTGTACGTGCCGTCGGGCCCCCGGAAGCGGTACGCGGTGCCGAAGCCCTCGCCGCCCACCGCCCCCGACAGGCCGCCGATGGAGGCGTAGCCGTGGTTGTCGAGGATGACCATCCTGACCGGGATGCCCTCCTGGACGGCCGTGACGATCTCGGTCGGGTTCATCAGGTACGTACCGTCGCCGACCAGGGCCCACACCGGGCGGCCGGGTGCGGCGAGCGCGACCCCGATCGCGGCCGGGATCTCGTAGCCCATGCAGGAGTAGCCGTACTCCACGTGGTACTGGTCCGCCGAGCGGGCCCGCCACAGCTTGTGCAGGTCGCCGGGGAGCGAACCGGCCGCGTTGATCAGGATGTCGGTGTCGTCGACGAGGGCGTCGAGCAGCCCGAGGACCTGGGCCTGGGTGGGCGGCAGGTCCTCGTCGGGGGCGGCGAAGGCCCGGTCGACCCGGGCTTCCCAGTCCGTCTTCCGCTGCCCGTACGCCGCCTCGTACGCGGGATCCACCCGGTGGCCGGCGAGCGCCTCCCGGAGTTCGCCGAGCCCCTCGAGCGCGTCGGCGACCAGGGGCAGCGCGGCGAGCTTGTGGGCGTCGTACGGGTCGAGGTTGAGGCCGATGAACCGGACGGCCGGGTTCTGGAAGAGGGTCGCGGAGGCGGTGGTGAAGTCGGTCAGCCGGGTCCCGGCGGCGATGACGAGGTCCGCCTCCCGGGCCAGGTCGTCGGCGGTGGCCGTCCCGGTGTGCCCGACCCCGCCGACCTCGGCGGGGTGGTCGTACGGGAGCACGCCCTTGCCCGCCTGGGTGGTGGCCACCGGGATGCCGGTGGCCTCGGCGAACGCGGCCAGGGCCGCCTGGGCCCCGCTGTGCCGGATCCCGCCCCCGGCGATGATCAGCGGACGCGCGGCCGACCGTACGGCCCGGGCCGCCGCGGCCAGCTCGGCGCGGTCGGGCCGGGGCCGGCGCACGCGCCACACGCGCTCCGCGAAGAACTCCTCGGGCCAGTCGTACGCCTCCGCCTGCACGTCCTGCGGCAGCGCCAGGGTGACGGCCCCGGTCTGGACGGGGTCGGTGAGGACGCGCATGGCCTGGAGGGCGGCCGGGACCAGGGCCTCGGGGCGGGTGATCCGGTCGAAGTGGCGGGAGACGGGGCGCAGCGCGTCGTTGACGGAGAGGTCCCCGGCATAGGGGACCTCCAGCTGC
Organism: Streptomyces sp. NPDC046303; assembly: GCF_055588085.1. Taxonomy (NCBI): domain Bacteria; kingdom Bacillati; phylum Actinomycetota; class Actinomycetes; order Kitasatosporales; family Streptomycetaceae; genus Streptomyces; species Streptomyces sp. NPDC046303. The sequence goes on along the minus strand of NZ_JBVJFA010000009.1, from coordinate 251,240 downwards.
TGGAGGACGGGGTCGGCGGGCCGGGTGGCGAAGGTGTCGCCGGGCAGCAGGAGCACCGGGATCCGGTTGATGGTGGCGAGGGCGGCGCCGGTGACGAGGTTGGTGGCGCCGGGCCCGATGGAGGTGGTCACCGCGTGCGCGGAGAGCCGGCCGCTCTGGCGTGCGTACCCGACGGCGGCGTGCACCATGGCCTGTTCGTTGCGCCCCTGGAGGAAGGGCATGGAGCGGGGGCCGGTCTCCAGGAGGGCCTGGCCGATGCCCGCCACGTTCCCGTGCCCGAAGATCCCCCAGGTGGCCGCGATGAGCCGGTGGCGGCGGCCGTCGCGTTCGGTGTACTGGCGGGCCAGGAAGGCGACGAGGGCCTGCGCGACGGTGAGTTTCATCGGGGTGCCTCCGTCTGCGGGTGTGTCTGGGGGGCAGTCTGCTGATGTGTCTGCGGGTAGGGCAGGCGGGGGTCGATGGCCTGGCCCGGCCAGGTGGCGCGGATCCAGCCGTGGTCGGGGTGGTCCCGGATCAGCCACTCGCGGGTCGGGCCCGGACCGGCCATCACGTTGAGGTAGTACATGTCGTGGCCGGGGGCGGCGATGGAGGGCCCGTGCCAGCCGTCCGGGATGAGCACGGCGTCGCCGGTCCGCACCTCGGCGAGGACGTCGGTCTTCCCGGCCGGGGAGGGCGTGACGCGCTGGTAGCCGAGGCCGGGGGTGTCCCCGTGCGGGGCGATCTCGAAGTAGTAGATCTCCTCGAGCCGGGACTCCTCGCCGGGGTGGTGTTCGTCGTGCTTGTGGGGCGGGTACGAGGACCAGTTCCCGCCGGGGGTGAGCACCTCGACGGCGATGAGCCGGTCGCACGCGAAGCCGGCGGGGCCCGCGGCGGCGAAGTTGTTGACCTGCCGGGAGCACTGGCCCGCTCCGCGGAGCTCCACGGGCACGGCCCCGGCCGGGCCGTACCGGGCCGGCAGCACGTTGTCGCACCGTGCCCCCGCGAGGGCGAAGCGTCCGCCTCCTGCCGAGGTGACCTGCGCGTGCGCGCCCCTGGGCAGGTAGGCGAAGTCGGTGGTCCCCTGGAACACCCCTGCCCGTCCGTGCAGTTCGAAGACTTGCGGTCCGCTCCCAGGGCTCCGCCCCGGACCCCGCGCCTCAAACGCCGGCGGGGCTGGAATTGCGCTGCGCGCAACCCCGGCAACCTCAGCCATCTCGGCGGAGCCCGCGCAGCGGACCTCGCACCCACCCGACAACGGCAGCACGATCCACTCCGCATCCCCGCACCGGTGCGCGTACACCTCCCCCGGCTCCAGCTCCAGAACGATCAGCCTCGTCCATTCCATGCCCCACTCAGACACCACCGGCACGGCCCAGCACCTCCTCCACCTCGTGAGAGAACGGCATGGCCGTCGAACACGCCAGCCGTGACGCCACGATCGCCCCGGCCGCGTTCGCGTACCGCATGACCGCCTCCAGGTCCCATCCGGCGAGCAGGCCGTGGCACAGCGCGCCCCCGAACGCGTCCCCGGCGCCCAGCCCGTTCACCACCTGGACGGGAACCGGCGGGACCTCCGCCGCCGTCCCGTCGCGGTGGACGGCCAGCACGCCCTCGGGGCCCCGTTTGACCACCGCCAGTTCCACTCCGGCGGCGAGCAGTGCCCGCGCCGCCGCGTACGGCTCCGACTCGCCGGTGGCGATCTCGCACTCCTCGGCGTTGCCGACGGCCACCGTCGCCAGGGCCAGTGCCCGCTCGTAGGACGGTCCGGGCTTCTCGCGCCAGAGCATCGGCCGCCAGTCGAGGTCGAAGACGGTGGTACCGGACTTCGAGCGGGCTTCGAGGGCGGCCAGCGTGGCCGTGCGGCTCGGCTCCTCGCTCAGGCCGGTGCCCGTCATCCAGAACACCCGGGCCCGCCGGACCGCCTCCAGGTCCAGCTCCTCGGCCTCGATCTCCAGATCCGGTGCCTTGGGCAGCCGGTAGAAGTACAGCGGGAAGCGGTCGGGCGGGAACATCTCGCAGAACGCGATCGGGGTGGGCCGGCCGGCGACCTCGGCCACCCACCGGTCGTCGACCCCGAACTCCCGCAGCTCGGAGCGCAGGTACGTGCCGAAGGGGTCGGCGCCGGTACGGCTGATCAGCGCCACGCGCCGCCCCAGCCGGGCGGCCGCCACGGCCACGTTCGCCGGGGAGCCGCCCAGGAACCTGCCGAAGGTGTCCGCTTCCGCCAGTGGTACGCCCGTCGTCAGCGGGTAGAGATCCACCCCGATCCGCCCCATCGTGATCAGGTCGAACCCGAACCCGTCGCCGCTCACCGTCAGTCCTCCCGCTGGTCCCGCTGGTCCCACTGGTCCCACGGTCTTCACCGTCCCTTCGAGCCTCGCACCCTAAGGTGGCGCTATGACGTCCTCCCCGCCCGCGTTGACCCGTATCCGCGTCGGTTCGGCTCCGGACTCCTGGGGTGTCTGGTTTCCCGACGACCCCGCGCAGACCCCTTGGGAGCGGTTCCTCGACGAGGTCGCCGACGCCGGGTACGAGTGGATCGAACTCGGCCCCTACGGCTACCTGCCCACCGATCCCTTGCGGCTCGCCGAGGAAACGGCCAAGCGCGGGCTGCGGGTCTCGGCCGGCACCGTCTTCACCGGACTCCATCACGGGCCCGCCGTATGGGAGGACACCTGGGCGCACGTGTCGCGGATCGCGGCGCTCACCCAGGCCATGGGCGCGGCGCACCTCGTGGTCATCCCCTCCTTCTGGCGGGACGACAAGACCGGGGAGGTGCTGGAGGACCGCACCCTCACCGCCGCGCAATGGCGTGAACTGGCCTCCCAGACCGAGCGGCTGGGCCGGGAGGTGCAGGACCGGTACGGCCTGCGGATCGTGGTCCATCCCCATGCCGACACGCACATCGACACTCCGGACAACGTGGCGCGGTTCCTGGACGCCACCGACCCCGCCCTCGTCTCGCTCTGCCTGGACACCGGCCATTACGCGTACTGCGGGGGCGACAGCGTGCAGGCCCTCGAGACCTTCTCCGAGCGGATCGGCTACCTGCACCTGAAGCAGGTGGACCCGCGGATCCTCGCCGAAGTGGTCGCGGAGCAGCTGCCGTTCGGTCCGGCCGTGGGCCGCGGGGTGATGTGCGAACCGCCTTCGGGGGTGCCTGCTCTGGAGCCGGTACTGGCGGCGGCGCAGCGGCTCGGCGTGGACCTGTTCGCCATCGTGGAACAGGACATGTACCCGTGCGAGCCCGACCGGCCGCTGCCCATCGCCCGCCGCACCCGCGCCTACCTGCGCTCCTGCGGCGCCCGCTGAACTCCCGGGAGGAACACGACATGAGCACGCTCGGCATCGCCGTCATCGGCACGGGGAAGATGGGCGCCGACCACGTCCGCCGTATCGGGCGGACGGTCGGCGGGGCCCGGGTGGTGGCGGTGGCCGACCCGGACGGGGACCGGGTCAAGGAGGTCGCGGGCGCCCTGGACTGCGCCGGCGCGCACACCGACCCGGCGGCCGCGATAGCCGCGCCCGGGGTCGAGGCCGTACTGATCGCCTCGCCGGGGCCCGCCCACGAGGAGGCGATCGGACTCGCGCTGGAACGGGGGCTTCCCGTGCTGTGCGAGAAGCCGCTGACGCCCGATCCGGCGGGGGCGCTGCGCATCATGGAGGCCGAGCAGCGGCTGGGGCGGCGTCTGGTCCAGGTGGGGTTCATGCGCCGGTACGACGCCGAGTACGAGCGGCTCAAGGAGCTGCTGGACGCGGGCGGGATCGGCAGACCGCTGTTCCTGCACTGCCGGCACCGCAATGCCGCCTCGCCGTCCTTCTTCACCAGCGACATGCTGATCAGCGACTCCGTCGTACACGAGGTGGACGCGGCCCGCTGGCTGCTGGGGCACGAGATCACGGCGGTGTCCGTGCTCTCCCCCACGCCTTCTTCGGCGGCTCCCGAGGGGCTGCGCGATCCCCGGCTGGTGCTGCTGGAGACCTCCGGCGGGGCCGTTGTGGATGTGGAGATCTTCGTCAACTGCGGTGTCGGCTACCAGGTGCAGTGCGAGGCGGTCGGCGAGTCCGGCAGTGCCCGGATCGGTGACGGTCACGCGATGGTGGTGCAGTCGGCGGGCCGGTGGGGCGGAGAGATCGACCAGGACTTCACGGTGCGCTTCGCCGACGCCTACGACCGGCAGCTGCGGCGCTGGGTGGCCGCGGCCGCGCGGGGCGGGGTGGCCGGGCCGGACGCGTGGGACGGTTACGCGGCCGCCGCCGTCTCGGAGGCGGGCCTCGCGGCCGCGCGCACCGGCGTACGGACCCCGGTGACCCTGGTGGACCGCCCGCCCCTCTACCTCTGAGCCCCGGCCGCGCCGCCGCCAAGCACCGCCCCCTCCGGGCCACTTGTGCACCTCTGTGCCGCATCTGTCACAGAGATCTCCTCCTTGTCACGCATATCCGCATCACGCGGGTTTTCCGTCACAGCCGTTCGACAGGCCCTCCCCTGCCCTCGCTTCGCGTCGTTCGCCGGGCACAACCCGAGTGATCGTCAGTGTCCACGTGCCGGCTCCCCCGACGGCCTCCCGGCCGGCCCCGCGGCGTGGACAAGGAGGTGCATCATGAGCGACCGACAGCTGTGGTCTTACAAGGAGATCGCTGCCCACATCCGGGTGCAGCCCGACACGGTGCGCTCCTATCGAAAGCACGGCCTGCTCCCCGCTCCCGACCACGTGGAGGGCGGCAAGCCCTACTGGTACGCCGACACGATCCGCACCTGGGTGGCCCGACGCCCCGGCAACCGGGGGCGCCGCGAGGGCTGACCCGTCCGCGGTGGCCGGACGGGGCCGCCCACGGCCCCGCCCCACACCCCGCCGCCCCGCTCAGGCCGTCCCGCTCAGCCCGTCCCGACGGGCACCTTCTCCGGTTCCGGGCCGGCCGTCGGCGACAGGGGTTCCCCTTCGCTCAGTCCGAACCTCTCGTGCAGCCTGCGCAGCGGGCCCGGCGCCCACCACGTGGCCTTCCCGGTCAGCTTCATGGCCGCCGGGACCAGCAGGCTGCGTACGACCATGGCGTCCATCAGGACCGCCAGCGCGATCCCGAGCCCCAGCATCTTGGTGTTGGTCACCCGTGAGGTGCCGATGGCCACCATCACCACCGCCAGGATCACGGCCGCCGCGGTGATCAGCCCGCCGGTGCGGGCCAGTCCGGTGCGCACGGCCCCTTCGTGGTCCCCGGTCCGGTCGTACTCCTCCTTGATCCGGGATATGAGGAACACCCCGTAGTCCATGGAGAGTCCGAAGGCGATGCAGAACATGAGGACCGGCAGGGTGGTCTCGATGTCGCCGGTGGAGGTGAAGGCGAGCAGTCCGGAGAGGTGGCCCTCCTGGAACACCCACACCATCGCCCCGAACATCGCGGTCAGGCTCAGTGCGTTGAGCAGGACCGCCTGGAGCGGTATGAGCAGGCTCCCGGTGAGCAGGAACACCAGCAGCAGCGTGGCGAGCACCACCAGGGCCAGCGCCACGGGCAGTTTCCCGGCTATCGCCTGCTGGGCGTCGACGAGCACCGCCGCCTCTCCGGTCACGGAGGTCCGGAAGTCCGCTTCCACCCTCCGCACCTCACCGACCAGGTCCCGGGCCTGCTGCCCCACCGCCTCGCCCTCGGTGGTGAGCGAGAAGTAGGCGTACCGCGAGGGGTCCGGGGTGCCGACCGGCCCGTCGACCCGGACCACGCCGGGCAGGAGTGCCAGGCGCTCCCGGTAGGCGGCCAGTTCCGCCGGTCCTGCCGCGTCCTCGGTGAGGACGGTGATCCCGCCGCCGGGGCTGCCCGGGAAGGAGTCCCGGATCTGCTGCTGGACCACGTGCGACTCCGCGGTCTTCGGCAGCTGCCGGTCGTCCACGGTGCCGAACCTGACGCCGAGGAAGGGCAGTCCGAGGAGCAGCAGCCCCGCCGTCGTGGCCACCGCGAACAACGGGGCCCGGCGCATCACCAGAGCAGCCCCTCGTGCCCAGCCCCGCCCCGCTTCCGCCGGGGCGGCGGCCGGGCGCCCGCGCCGCCACAGCCGCCGCAGGTCCAGGGAGTTGACCCGCTCCCCGAGCAGCACCAGGGCCGCGGGCAGCAGGATCAGCGCGGCCGCCGCGGCGAGCAGCACCACCGCGACCCCGGCGTAGGCGAAGGAGCGCAGGAAGTACATCGGGAAGAACAGCATCGCCGAGAGCGAGACCGCGACGGTCAGCGCCGAGAACAGCACGGTGCGCCCGGCGGTGCGCAGGGTGGCGCCGACGGCGGCCACCGGGTCCCGACCGGCGGCGAGTTCTTCTCGGAACCTGCGGACGATGAACAGGGCGTAGTCGATGGCGAGCCCGAGTCCGAGCGCGGTGGTCAGGTTCTGGGCGAAGACGGAGACCTCGGTGACCTCGGTGAGTCCGCGCAGCACCGCGTTGGTGCCGAGGATGGCCACGATCCCGACGCCCAGGGGCAGCAGGGCGGCGACGGCGCTGCCGAAGACGAGGACGAGCAGGACGAGGGTGACCGGCAGGGCGATCATCTCGGCTCGCAGCAGGTCTTCCTGGATGGTGGCGGTCACCTCGCGCTGGACCGCGACCGGCCCGCCGAGGGAGACCCGCACCGGCCCGTGCTCGCCCCGGTAGCGGGGGGTGATCCGCTCCAGCACCTCGGTGGCGGTCTTCTCGTCGCCCAGGACCCGGGCGGCGACGAGGGCCTGCCGCCCGTCCTCGGAGCGCAGGGCTGGCAGCCGGGTGCGCCAGTAGGAGCCGACGCCGACGACCCCCTGCTCGGCGGCGAGCTGCGCCGTCAGCCGCTCGGCCTCGGCCGCGACGGCGGGATCGTCCACTCCGGCGGTGCCCGGGCCGGAGTCGACGAGCAGCAGCAGGTTGGGCTGGGAGGCCGGGAACTCGCGCTCCAGCGCCTTGGCGGCATAGGTGGACCGGGCGCCCGGATCCTCCCAGCCGCCGCTGCCCATCCGTTCGGCGGCGCCGCCGCCCGCGAACACGGCCAGTGCCGTGACCACCAGGGCGATCAGCAGCGAGAGCCGCGGACGGGCCGTGACCCACCGGGTCCACCTGCCGCTCTCCCCGGGCGACGGCGGATTCTTGACTTCGGACATGGCTCGGTGTCCCCTTCACCGTGATTGCCAGGCCAAATAGACTGGCAAACACGAGCAATCGCTCGCGTTTCTTCAGAATGCGAGCGACCTCTCGTGTTTGTCAATCACCCACGGGAAGCAAGGGATGGGACATGCCGGGGACTCCCAGGGGCAAAACAACCGAAACCGGTGAAACCTCCGCGCCGCGCCGCCGGCAGGCACGGGGCGAGCGCAGGGTCGCCCAGCTCCTCGCCGCCGCCGCCGGGGTGTTCTGCCGTACCGGCTACGCCGCGGCCAGCACCAACGCCATCGCCCGCGAGGCCGGGGTGTCGCCGGGCACGCTCTACCAGTTCTTCCCGAACAAGGAGGCCATCGCGATCGAGCTCGGCGGCCAACTGCTCAAGCGCGCCCACGAGACGCACGGCCAGGCCTTCCTGCCCGAGAACCTCGAGCTGCCCCTGCCCGAGCTGCTGGACGCCGTCCTGGACCCGGTCATCGCCTTCAACTGCGAGAACCCGGCCTTCTGGGCGCTCATGCACGGCTCGGGCATCCCGGGCGCCGCCATGCACCAGGAGCACGAGGAACTGCACGCAGGCCTGCTCGCCCGGGTGGAGGGCGTCCTGCACACCTTCTGCCCGCAGGCCGCGCCCGCCGAGCTCACCCACACCTCGCACATGATCCTGGGCATCTTCAAGGCCTCGCTGGACCTGATCCTGGCCCACGAGGGCGAGGAGCGCGACGCGTACATCGCGGAGCTGAAGACCGTCCTGCTGCGCTACCTGGAGCCGAAGGTCACCACGACTCGCCACCCCTGACCCGCCCCGCGCGCCGCTCCTGCGCAGGCCCGCCCTCAGCGGGCCGGCCCCCGGCCCTCAGCCGCAGTCCCACCAGCGGGAACACCAGCACGGACAGCATCCCGGCGCCCACCAGCGCCGCCGCCTCCCCGGGCTCCATCCGCCCGTCCTCCACCCCCAGCGTGGTGATCGCCACCACCAGCGGCAGCGCGGTGGACCCGAAGAGCACCAGCGCCGACCTGTCCCGCCGCCCCAGGTCCCGAGGGGCCAGCAGCCACATCGGCAGCCCCCGCACCAGCAGGAAGAGCAGCAGGAACACCGGCAGCAGCAGAAGCACCCGCCCGCCCCCGAGCAGCGCCTCCAGGTCGAACTCGATCCCGGTGACCACGAAGAACAGCGGCACCAGGAAGCCGAAGCCCATGGCCTCCACCTTGGACAGCACGGTCTCACTGCTCTCCGGCGCGGCCCCCTGCAGCACCAGCCGGGTCACCAGCCCCGCCGCGAAGGCCCCGAGCAGGATGTCGAGCCCGAGCACCTGGGCCAGCCCCAGCATCCCCACCAGCAGCAGCACCACCAGCCGTACCGCGAACTGCCCACTGCTGTGCAGGGTCGTGGCGATGACGTTCGAGAACCAGGGCGGCTTGGGGCGCACCGCCCAGAAGACCGCCGCCGCCGTCAGCACCGCGAAGGCCGCCAGGAGCGCCGCCGAGCGCCCCGGGGCCCGCCCGCTGAGCAGCAGCGCCATCGCGATGACCGGTCCGAACTCGCCGACCGACCCCATCGCCATCGTCACGGAGCCGAACCGGCTCTGGAGGTCCCCGGCGTCCCGCAGCACCGGCAGGATCGCGCCGAGCGCGGTGCTGGTGAGCGCGGTGCCGACGTAGACGCCCTTGTCGAAGCCGCCGCCGTGGGCGAGCAGGGTCCCGATGCCCAGTCCCAGCGCCAGGGCGATCAGCCAGGCCCACACCGACCGCTTGAGGGTGTCCCCCCTGACCTGGTCGAACCGGATCTCGTATCCGGCCAGGAAGATCAGCATCGCGAGTCCGAGCCGGCTCAGTACGTCGATCACCCGGCCAGTGGGAGCCCATCCGAGCACGTCCGGGCCGATCAGGATGCCGAGCAGGATCTCGAAGATCACCAGCGGTACGGGGAGCCAGCGCGAGATGCCGTAGGCCAGCAGGGGCGCCAGTACGGCGGCGGCCGCGATCAGGACGAGGGTAGCCGGATGATCCATATGAGCCATTTACATATGGTTCATCCCGATCGGCCATCCCAAAAGAGCGGGCGCGGACGCTCGCATCCATACCCCCTAGGGGTATAGTCTCGACGTGTCGGGAGGACGGTGGAGCGACTCGCCGCCTTCCGGCGACCGCACACGCCCTTGAAGAGGAGAACGACATGACCGCCGAGACGGACACCCAGACCACCACCGTCTACCGGGTGACCGGCATGACCTGCGGGCACTGCGAGGGCGCGGTGACCGCCGAGCTCTCCGCCCTGCCGGGCGTCAGCTCGGTCAAGGCCGTCGCCGCGACCGGCGAGGTCACCGTGACCTCCGCCGCCCCGCTGGCCGACGAGGACGTACGCGCCGCCGTGGACGAGGCGGGCTACGAGTTCACCGGCCGGATCTGAGCCGGACGTCCCCACCTTCGGCAGCACCTCGCCGGGGTGTGCCGGCCAGCTGATACTGGTTCCGTACACCCCGGCCATCCCCCTGGAGCCGGAACATGACCAGCACAGTGCACGACGGACCCATCACCGCGGTCGAACTCTCGATCGGCGGAATGACCTGCGCCTCCTGCGCGGCCCGCATCGAGAAGAAGCTGAACCGGATGGACGGGGTCACCGCCACGGTGAACTACGCCACCGAGAAGGCGAAGGTCTCGTACGCGGGTGACGTCCGGGTCGCCGATCTCATCGCGACCGTCGTGAAGACCGGGTACACCGCCGAGGAGCCTCCGCCGCCGGCCCCGGAGCCGCGAACGGAACCGGACTTCGACGCTCCGCCGGCGGAGCGGCCGCCGGCGGCCGCGGAGGCCGTACGGGACCCCGCCACGGCCGCGCTGCGCCAGCGGCTGCTCGTGTCCGCCGCACTCGCACTGCCCGTCGTCCTGCTCGCCATGGTCCCGGCCCTCCAGTTCGACAACTGGCAGTGGCTCTCGCTGACCCTCGCCGCGCCCGTCGTCGTCTGGGGCGCCCTCCCCTTCCACAAGGCCGCCTGGACCAACGCCCGGCACGGCGCCGCCACGATGGACACCCTGGTCTCGGTCGGCACGCTCGCCGCCTTCGCCTGGTCCCTGTGGGCCCTGTTCTTCGGCCACGCGGGCATGCCGGGCATGCGGCACGGATTCGACTTCTCCGTCTCGCGGACGGACGGCTCCTCCGCCCTCTACCTGGAGGTCGCGGCCGGGGTCGTCAGCTTCATCCTGCTCGGCCGCTATCTGGAGGCCCGCTCGAAGCGGAAGGCGGGCGCGGCCCTCAAGGCCCTGCTGGAGCTGGGCGCCAAGGACGTCGCCGTCCTGCGCGCGGGCCGGGAGGTCCGCGTGCCGGTGGGCGCGCTCGCGGTCGGCGACCGGTTCGTCGTCCGCCCCGGCGAGAAGATCGCCACCGACGGCACGGTCGTCGAGGGCAGCTCCGCCGTGGACGCCTCCATGCTCACCGGCGAGTCCGTGCCGGTCGAGGTCTCCGTCGGCGAGCCCGTCACCGGCGCCACCGTCAACGCCTCGGGCCGCCTCGTCGTGGAGGCCACCCGGATCGGCGCCGACACCCAGCTCGCCCGGATGGCCCGGCTCGTCGAGGACGCGCAGAACGGCAAGGCCGAGGTCCAGCGCCTCGCCGACCGGATCTCCGCGGTCTTCGTGCCGGTGGTCCTGCTGCTCGCGCTCGGCACCTGGGCCACCTGGATGCTGATCACCGACGACCCCGCCGCCGCCTTCACCGCCGCCGTGGCCGTCCTGATCATCGCCTGCCCGTGCGCCCTGGGCCTGGCCACGCCGACCGCCCTGATGGTCGGCACCGGCCGGGGCGCGCAGCTCGGCATCCTGATCAAGGGTCCCGAGGTGCTGGAGTCCACCCGCCGCGTGGACACCGTCGTCCTGGACAAGACCGGGACCGTCACCACCGGCCGGATGACCCTGGCGGGCGTGCACGCCTCCGAAGGGGTCGACGAGACGGAGCTGCTGCGTCTCGCGGGCTCCCTGGAGCACGCCTCGGAGCACCCGATCGCCCGCGCCATCGCCACGGGGGCCGCGGCGCAGGCGGGCGAACTGCCGGTGCCCGAGAACTTCGAGAACCTCGCCGGGCTCGGCGTCCAGGGCGTCGTCGACGGACACGCCGTCCTGGTGGGCCGCGAGCAGCTGCTGGCCGACTGGTCGATCGCGCTGCCCGCCCCGCTGGCGCGGGCCAAGGCGGCCGCCGAGGCGGCGGGCAGCACCGCCGTCCTCGTGGCCTGGGACGGCGCGGCGCGCGGCATGCTGACCGTGGCCGACGCCGTCAAGGAGAGCAGCGCCGAGGCGGTCACCCGGCTGCGCGCCCTCGGCCTCACGCCGGTTCTGCTGACCGGCGACAACACGGCCGTCGCCGAGACGGTGGCCCGGCAGGTCGGCATCGACGAGGTGATCGCCGAGGTGCTCCCGCAGGACAAGGTGGACGTCGTACGCCGCCTGCAGGCCGAGGGCCGTACGGTCGCGATGGTCGGCGACGGGGTCAACGACGCGGCCGCGCTCGCCCAGGCCGACCTGGGCCTGGCCATGGGCACCGGGACGGACGCCGCGATCGAGGCGGGCGACCTGACCCTCGTACGGGGGGACCTGCGGGTGGCGGCCGACGCGATCCGGCTGTCCCGCCGGACCCTGGCCACGATCAAGGGCAACCTGTTCTGGGCCTTCGGCTACAACGTGGCGGCCCTGCCGCTGGCGGCCGCCGGCCTGCTCAACCCGATGATCGCGGGGGCCGCCATGGCCTTCTCTTCGGTCTTCGTAGTGACCAACAGCCTCCGGTTGCGGTCCTTCCGCTGATGGATCGCCTTCGCATCGCGCACACATCTCCTTCACGGGAGACGCAGATCACAGTGATGCCAACGTAACCATCCGGGGTCCGCACGGGTCTAATGGGGCGGTGCCAGGAACGTCTTGGGGGACGTTCCACGGAGGTCTTGGGGGACGTCCACGGGCACCGGCCGGCCGGGACGCGTTCCCGCGGGAGGCTTTGAGCGGCCCTCCCGACCCGAACGGGTCCCGGCAGACACCGACGCCCCGGCGCGGGTCCCGTGGGGGGAATCCGTACCGGGGAAAGGAAAGCGCCCCGACCGTCGACCCGTGGGGGGATCGACGGCGGGGCGCTTTTCGTATGCCGTGCGCGCGGCCCGGACGCAGCTGACCCCAGGCCGTGGTGGGCCTGGGGTCAGCGGGCCGAAGGCCAGCGGGCCTCGGGTCACGGGCCTGGGGTCAGCGGGCCTCGGGTCAGCGGGCCTCGGGTCAGCGGGCCTCGACGGGAACGAAGTCGCGCAGGACCTCGCCCGTGTAGATCTGGCGCGGGCGGCCGATGCGGGAACCCGGCTCCTTGATCATTTCGTGCCACTGGGCGATCCAGCCGGGGAGCCGGCCGAGCGCGAAGAGCACGGTGAACATCTCGGTCGGGAAGCCCATCGCGCGGTAGATGAGACCCGTGTAGAAGTCCACGTTCGGGTAGAGGTTGCGCGAGACGAAGTACTCGTCGGCCAGCGCGTGCTCTTCCAGCTTGAGCGCGATGTCGAGCAGCTCGTCGCTCTTGCCGAGCGCCGAGAGGACGTCGTGCGCCGCCGCCTTGATGATCTTCGCCCGGGGGTCGAAGCTCTTGTAGACGCGGTGTCCGAAGCCCATGAGGCGGACGCCGTCTTCCTTGTTCTTCACCTTGCGGATGAAGGCGTCGACGTCGCCGCCGTCGTTCTTGATGCCCTCGAGCATCTCCAGGACCGACTGGTTGGCGCCACCGTGCAGCGGGCCCCACAGGGCCGAGATGCCGGCGGAGATCGAGGCGAACATGTTCGCCTGCGAGGAGCCGACCAGGCGCACGGTGGAGGTCGAGCAGTTCTGCTCGTGGTCCGCGTGCAGGATCAGCAGCTTGTCGAGCGCCGAGACCACGACCGGGTCCAGGTCGTACTCCTGGGCCGGCACGGAGAACGTCATGCGCAGGAAGTTCTCGACGTAGCCGAGGTCGTTGCGCGGGTAGACCACCGGGTGGCCGACCGACTTCTTGTAGGCGTAGGCCGCGATCGTCGGGAGCTTGGCCAGCAGGCGGATCGTCGAGAGGTTGCGCTGCGTCTCGTCGAACGGGTTGTGGCTGTCCTGGTAGAACGTCGACAGCGCGCTGACCACGGAAGACAGCATCGCCATCGGGTGCGCGTCCCGCGGGAAGCCGTCGTAGAAGCGCTTCACGTCCTCGTGGAGCAGCGTGTGCTGGGTGATCTCGTTGCGGAACGACGCGAGCTGGTCGACGGTCGGCAGCTCACCGTTGATCAGCAGGTACGCGACCTCGATGAAGGTCGAACGCTCGGCCAACTGCTCGATCGGGTAGCCGCGGTAGCGCAGGATGCCCTGCTCACCGTCGAGGTAGGTAATCGCGGACTTGTAGGCCGCGGTGTTGCCGTAGCCGCTGTCCAGAGTGACGAGCCCGGTCTGGGCCCTCAGCTTCGAGATGTCGAAGCCCTGGTCACCGACGGTGCTCTCGACCACCGGGTAGGTGTATTCACCGTCCGCGTACCGGAGTACTACAGAGTTGTCGCTCACGTCATCCCTCACCGACGTAGTGCCTCTTCTTCGAGGTGCCCTGACTGCCTCTACCTTCCCCCATTTGGCGCAGGAGAGTGCACTCGGGGTCGGCCTTTGGTGCTATTGACGGCACTGAGTGCCGTCAAGCTGCTCATCCTGCCCGCTCCGCACCGGCGGCGGAACCCCAAATGATCGATCATCTAGGTGATGTTTCCCACCGGTATCCGGCCGGACAGCCTCGGCGCGACCGCCGTGTACCTCCTGCCTGCGGAAACGGTACGCACCGCCTGACCGAGGGCCTTGCGGGACCCGACGAGGACCACCAGTTTCTTCGCCCTGGTCACCGCCGTGTAGAGCAGATTTCGCTGGAGCATCATCCAAGCGCCGGTGGTGACCGGGATCACGACCGCGGGATATTCACTCCCCTGGGAGCGGTGGATGGTGACGGCGTACGCGTGGGACAGCTCGTCGAGCTCCGAGAACTCGTAGCCGATCTCCTCGTCCTCCTCCGTCCGCACCGTCAGGCGCTGTTCTTCCGGGTCGAGGGCGGTGACCACGCCGACCGTGCCGTTGAAGACGCCGTTGGCCCCCTTCTCGTAGTTGTTCCGGATCTGGGTGACCTTGTCGCCCACCCGGAAGACCCGGCCGCCGAAGCGCTTCTCGGGCAGGTCCGGCCGGGCCGGCGTCATGGCCTGCTGGAGCAGGCCGTTGAGGTTCCCGGCGCCGGCCGGGCCCCGGTGCATGGGCGCGAGCACCTGGACGTCCCGGCGCGGGTCGAGACCGAATCTGGCCGGAATCCGCCGGGCCGCCACGTCCACGGCGAGCACGCCCGCCGCCTCGGTGTCCTCCTCGGGGAAGAGGAAGAAGTCCGGCAGCCCGTCGGTGATCGGCGGCAGGCCGGTGTTGATCCGGTGGGCGTTGGTGACCACGCCCGACTGCTGGGCCTGCCGGAAGATCCGGGTGAGCCGGACCGCGGGAACCGCGCCCCCCTCGGCCAGCAGGTCGCGCAGCACCTCCCCGGCGCCGACCGAGGGCAGCTGGTCCACGTCCCCGACCAGCAGCAGGTGTGCTCCCGGTGCCACGGCCTTGACCAGTTTGTTGGCGAGCAGCAGGTCCAGCATCGAGGCTTCGTCGACCACGACCAGGTCCGCGTCCAGCGGCCGTTCCCGGTCGTACGCCGCGTCCCCGCCGGGTTTGAGCTCCAGCAGCCGGTGCACCGTGGAGGCCTCGGCCCCGGTGAGCTCGGCCAGCCGCTTGGCCGCCCGGCCGGTGGGGGCGGCGAGCACCACCTTCGCCTTCTTGGCCCGGGCCAGCTCCACGATGGAGCGCACGGTGAAGGACTTCCCGCAACCGGGCCCGCCGGTCATGACGGCCACCTTGCGGGTCAGCGCGAGCCGGACCGCGTCCCGCTGCTCGGGGGCGAGGGTGGCTCCGGTCCGCCCGGCGAGCCAGCCCAGCGCCTTGTCCCAGTCCACGTCCCGGAATCCCGGCAGCCGGTCCTCCTCGGCGTTCAGCAGCCGGCGCACCTGCCCGACCAGTGACAGCTCGGCGCGGTGGAAGGGGACGAGGTAGACGGCGGTCAGCGGGTCCGGACCGCCCTGCGGATCGGGCACGGGCTCGCGTACGACGCCCTCCGGGTCGGCGGCGAGCTCCGCCAGGCAGTCGATGACCAGCCCGGTGTCCACCTGGAGCAGCTTGACCCCGTCGGCGATGAGCCGGTCCTCGGGGAGGAAGCAGTGCCCCTGGTCGGTGGACTGGGACAGGGCGTACTGGAGTCCGGCCTTGACCCGCTCGGGGCTGTCGTGCGGGATGCCCACGGCCTGGGCGATGCGGTCGGCGGTGAGGAAGCCGATGCCCCACACGTCGGCGGCGAGCCGGTAGGGCTGGTTCTTCACCACCGAGATGGAGGCGTCCGCGTACTTCTTGTAGATGCGCACCGCGATGGAGGTGGAGACGCCGACGCCCTGGAGGAAGACCATGACTTCCTTGATGGCCTTCTGCTCCTCCCAGGCGGCGCCGATCAGCTTCGTCCGCTTGGGGCCGAGGCCGGGCACCTCGATCAGCCGCTTCGGCTCCTCCTCGATGACGTCGAGGGTGTCGGTGCCGAAGTGCTCCACGATCCGGTCGGCGATCTTCGGGCCGATGCCCTTGATCAGGCCGGAGCCGAGGTAGCGGCGGATGCCCTGGATGGTGGCGGGGAGCACGGTGGAGTAGTTCTCGACGGTGAACTGCCTGCCGTACTGCGGGTGGGAGCCCCAGCGGCCCTCCATGCGCAGGGATTCGCCGGGCTGGGCGCCCAGCAGGGAGCCGACGACGGTGAGGAGGTCGCCGCTGCCCCGGCCGGTGTCGACGCGGGCGACCGTGTACCCGCTCTCCTCGTTGGCGTAGGTGATGCGCTCGAGGACCCCCTCGACCACCGCCAGTTGCACGGTCTGCGCCTGCGCCCCGTTCGTTGCCATGACCCGAAGCTACCGCCCTGCGCCGACAGCGCGTCAGGGCTGTGGACGGGCGCCCGGCGCCGGGCGGGGGGCGGATACCAGAAGGGGGTCCGGCCTCGCGGCCGGACCCCCTCACGGTTACCCCTCCCTCGCCGGACTTCCCGATCCCCCCAGATCCCCTCCCGGAAGCGCCGACGCACCGTACGACCCGCAATCCGCGCGAAGGGTTGCAGCAGGATCCGGAGTTTTATGTTTCCGTTACCCAACTCCCCTCCGAGATGCTGTCAGATCAGCACAGAAGTAGCGTTTCCGGCATGAGTGAATCCTCGTTGCAGAAAGACGTGCTGGGCGAGCTCGGCGACGACCGGCTGACCGAGATCGCCGGACTGCTCGGCACCGACGCCGACGGCGCCCGCGACACCGTCGCGCAGACCGTGGGCGCGATGACCGGCAGCCTCCAGGAGAAGGCGGCCTCCGATGACGACGAGGTGCGGCAGGCCTTCGCGGAGGTGGCCGAGCCTCCGCTGCAGGGCGTCGCCACGCTCGGCGGCGGCCTGCTGGGCGGCGGGCTGATGGCCGGGGTGCTCGCCAAGGTGAGCAAACCCGTGGCCCACGCCGTCTCGAAGAAGACCGGCATCCCCGCCCCCGCCGTCAGCCGGGTCATCGAGCTGCTGATCCCGGCGCTGCTGGCCGTGTTCGCCAAGCGCGCCGCCGCCGGCCGGGGCGCGGAAACCGGGGCGGGTGCGCCGTCGGCAGGGGGCACCTCGGCCCCCGGCGCGGCCCCGGCGCAGGGCGGCGGCCCGGATCTCGGCGACCTGCTGGGCCGGATCCTCGGCGGCGGCAGGAAGTAGCCCGTTCGAGGACCCCGCGCACCCGGGACGCGGGCCCGTAGAGTTGGCGCATGGCGGAAAGCGTGCGGCTGCGGGACCCGGAACCGGGAGACCTGGGGTGGATCGTGCAGCGCCACGGCGCGCTGTACGCCGCCGAGTACGGCTGGAACTCCGACTTCGAAGGCCTGGTCGCCCGGATCGTCGCGGACTTCGCCGAGGACCACGACCCCCATCTGGAACGGGTGTGGATCGCCGAGCTGGACGGCCGTCCCGTCGGCTGCGTGATGTGCGTACGGGACGAGGGCTCGCCCGGCACCGCCCGGCTGCGGCTGCTCCTGGTCGACCCGGAGGGCCGCGGCCGCGGCATCGGCACCCAGCTCGTCTCCGCGGTCGTCGGCTTCGCCCGCTCGGTCGGCTACCGCGAGCTGGTGCTGTGGACCAACGACGTACTGGCCGACGCCCGCGAGCTCTACCTGCGCGCCGGGTTCACCTTGATCGCGGAGCGGCCGCACCGCTCGTTCGGAGTGAGCCTGACGGGACAGGACTGGCGGCTGCCGCTCCAGGAGGACCGGCCGCGGTGAGCACGCCCCGCGAAGGGGCCAGCGAGGTCAGGGCCACGCCGCCGACCAGCAGTACGGCCGCCAGCCAGCGCAGCCCCGAGACGGACTCCCCGAGGACCAGGGCCGCCGAGGACATCCCGAACACCGGGACCAGCAGGGAGAACGGCGCCACCGAGGAGGCCGGGTAGCGGCGCAGCAGGTAGCCCCAGGCGGCGAAGCCGAAGACGGTGGACACCCAGGCCACGTAGCCGATGACGGCCGCCCCCGACCAGTCCAGTGCGCGCAGCGCGGCCAGGTCCCGCTCGGGGCCCTCCAGCAGCAGGGAGAGGGCGAACAGCGGCAGCACCGGCACCGTGCACACCCAGACCATGAAGTTCAGCGCGTCGGGCGGGGACGCCTTGCGGGTCAGCACGTTGGACACGCCCCAGCAGGCGGCGGCAGCGACGACCAGGGTGAAGCCGAGCACCGGCCCGGACGTCCCGCCGTCCACGGCGGCCACCGCGATCCCGGCGAGTGCCACGCCCATCCCGATCAGCCGTACCCGGCCGGGCCGTTCGCGCAGGAGCACCGCGGCGAGGACGGCGGTGAACACCGCCTGCACCTGGAGCACCAGGGAGGACAGCCCGGCCGGCATCCCGGCGGCCATGCCGGTGAAGAGCAGGCCGAACTTGGCGGTGCCCAGGGCCAGGCCGACCCCGAGGATCCACTTCCAGGCGACCTTGGGGCGCCCGACGAAGAACACGGCGGGCAGGGCGGCGGCCAGGAAGCGCAGCGCGGACAGCAGCAGCGGCGGGAAGTGGTCGAGTCCGATCTCGATGACGACGAAGTTGAAGCCCCAGACGGCGGCGACGAGCACGGCGAGTGCGGTGTGTACGGGACGCATGCTCCGAGCATCGGCGCCGGGATCGTGTAGCACCAGCGCAGATCTCTTCCGCAATGGATGAAGCATTGCTTACGCCTGACGCGCAGTGCCACGATGGAGCCATGCTCGATCTCGCGCGGTTGCGCGCCCTGCACGCCGTCTCCGTCCACGGCTCGGTCGCGGGCGCGGCCGCCGCCCTCGGCTACACCCCCTCCGCGGTCTCGCAGCAGATCTCCAAGCTGGAGCGGGAGACCCGCACCACCTTGCTCGAGCGGCGCGGGCGCGGGGTCGCGCTCACCGAGGAGGCCCGCCATCTGGCCGACACCGCCCGGGAGTTGCTGGCGATCGTGGAACGTGCCGAGACCACGCTGGAGGAGCGGCGCGGGCAGCCCAGCGGGCTGCTGACGGTGGCCGCGTTCGCTTCGGCGGCGCGCGGGCTGCTGCCGGGGGTACTGGCCGACCTGGCCCGCCGCCATCCGGCGCTCGACGTACGCCTCACGGAGGTGGACCCCCACCTGTCGGTGGACCTGGTGGCCCGCGGCGTCACCGATCTGGCGGTGGCGCACGACTGGGACATCGCGCCGCTGCCGGCCCCCGAGGGCATCGAACAGGCGGTGATCGGGGACGACCTCTGCGATCTGGTGGTGCCGGCCGGGCACCCCTTCACCGCGCGGGACGTGATCCGGCGGGCGGACCTCGGCGGCGAACGCTGGGTGTGCCAGCCGCCGGGTCGGGTCTGCCACGACTGGCTGATCCGGACCCTGCGCACGGCCGGCTTCGAGCCCGACATCGCGCACGTGGCGGAGGAGAACCACACCATCGTCGCCCTGGTGGCGGCCGGGCTGGGGGTGGCCGTCGTCCCCCGGCTGGGCACCGGCGCGCTGCCGCCGGGCGCGGTGGCCGTCCCGCTGGAGCCCGGCCCCGTGCGCCGGCTGTACGCGCTGTGGCGGACGGGGGCCGCCCGCCGTCCGGCGATCACCGAGGCCGTACGGACCCTCCAGGAGGCCTGGACCGCGTCAACGGGTCATCCGGGGGAACCCCCGAGTGTCCGTCACCCCTCGGCCGCGCCGCCGCAGTAGGGTCCGGCGGGTGCCGAACCAAGCCTCCCGCCGGACCCTGCTCGCCGCGGCCGCCATGGTCGCCGTCGCGGGCGCCGGGGCCGCCTCCGCCGCCGCGGGCGCCTATCGGAGCACCGACGACGCGCGCAACCCCGGCCGCGCCCCGAAGCGTTCGGTGCGCCGGCTGCTGGACCGGATGAGCCTCGCCGAGAAGGTCGGGCAGCTCTTCGTCTCCCGCGCGTACGGGCACTCGGCGACCGAGCCCGACCCGGCGGACGCCGAGAAGAACCTGGAGCTGTTCGGGGTGGGCACCGCGGCCGAGGTGGTCTCCCGCTACCACCTGGGCGGGATCATCTACTTCGCCTGGGCCCACAACACCCGTACCCCGCATCAGATCGCCGGGCTCTCGGCCGGCCTCCAGCAGGCCGCCCTCTCCTCCGGCCCCGGCATCCCGCTGCTGCTGTCCACCGACCAGGAGCACGGCGCCGTCGCCCGCGTCGGCAAGCCCGCGACCCTGTTCCCGGGGGCGATGGCCCTCGGCGCGCAGCACGCCGCGACCGGCTCCACCGCCGACGCCCGCCGCGCCGCGCGCATCGCGGGGTCCGAACTGGCGGCCATGGGCATCCGGCAGGACTACGCGCCGGTGGCGGACGTCAATGTGAATCCGGCCAACCCGGTGATCGGCGTACGGTCCTTCGGCGCCGGCCCCGGCGCGGTCGCGGAGCTCGTCGCCGCCCAGGTCCGCGGCTACCAGGAGGCGGGTGTCGCGGCCACCGCGAAGCACTTCCCGGGGCACGGGGACACCGCGACCGACAGCCACGTCGGGCTGCCGGTGATGCGGCACAGCCGGGCGGAGTGGGAGGAGCTGGACGAGCCGCCGTTCCGGGCCGCGGTGGAGGCGGGCGTGGACGCGGTCATGACGGCGCACATCGTGTTTCCCGCGCTCGACCCCTCCGGGGATCCGGCGACGCTGTCCCGGCCGATCGTGACCGGCATCCTGCGCGAACGCCTGGGCTTCCGGGGCGTGGTGGTCACCGACGCGCTCGACATGGCGGGGGTCCGGCAGAAGTACGGGGACGACCGGGTGCCGGTCCTGGCCCTGCTGGCGGGCTGCGACCAGCTGCTGAACCCGCCGGACCTGGGGCTCGCGTACCGCAGCGTGCTGGCGGCCGTGGAGAGCGGCGAGCTGACGGAGGAGCGCGTCGACGAGTCGGTGCTGCGGATCCTGGAACTGAAGGCGCGGCGCGGCCTGTTCGACGGGGCGGGCACCTCGGCCGGGGAGGTCGACGCCACCGTCGGCACCCCGGAACACCTCGCGGCCGCCGACGCGATCGCCGCCCGCACGACGACCGTCCTGGCCAATCCGGCGGGCCTGCTGCCGCTGGACGCGTCGGCCGCCCCCCGGCTGCTGGTCACCGGGGCGGACCCGGCCTCCCCCAGCGGCACCACGGGGCCGCCGACGGCCGTCCTGGCGCGGGAGCTGACCGCCCTGGGCTGCCGGGCCACGGCGCTGCCGCCCGCCCGCGCGGCGGCCGCCGCGCCCGGTCACGCGGCGGTGCTGGTGTGCACGTACAACGTGGCCGAGGGGGACGATCCGCAGCGCGCCCTGGTGGCCGGCCTGCTGGCGACCGGGGTGCCGGTCGTCCTGGTGGCGATCCGCAATCCGTACGACGCGGCCCGGCTGCCGGCCTGCGCGGCCGAGGTGGCGACGTACTCCTGGACGGATGTGGAGATGCGGGCGGCTGCCCGGGTGCTCACCGGTGCGGTACGGCCGGCGGGCCGTCTCCCGGTCCCGGTTCCGGGCCGCTACCCGCTGGGCCACGGGGTGAAGTACTAGACGTCAGCCCGTGGCCCGTGGCCCGCGGCCGCCGTGCGAGGCGCCCGGGGGCTACGGCCGCAGCTGCGGCTCGCGCTCCAGGTCGCGCTGGTCGAGCTGGGCGTCCGGCGCGGCCAGCGGCGCCGCCTTCGCCTCGTCGGCGATCGCGGCGGCCGGGGCGACCCCGGCCCACTGGAGGATCTTCGCGGTCGCGAGGGCCTTCTCGCCGTCGAGCAGCTTGGCGACGTTGGCCCCGTGGTTGGCGCCCGGAGCGATCATCACGTGGCTGTCGCGCGCCCCGTAGCCGAGGCGGAACGGCTCGGCGCCCCACGGGTCGTTCTGCCCGTACACGAACAGCATCTGGTGGGCGTTGTTCCGCACCCACGTGTCGATGTCCTTCATGGCTCCCGGCTGGAAGGTCATGGGGATGTCGCGGGGCACGAAGTTGCGCGGCGGCTGGTAGCCGTAGCGGCTCAGGTTGCCCAGGTGGGGCTGCTTGATGTCGGGCGACCCGAGCTGCGTGCCCGCCTGGTAGTAGTACGGCGTGTACGTCGTCAGGCCCTGGTCGGAGTAGGCGGAGAAGCCCGAGATCGCGTCGATGGTGTCCCAGATCTCCTGGTCGCTCGCGGTCGCGGCGGCCGGGATGGAGGCGCAGTCGGCGAGCAGGCTGTACTGCCAGAAGGCCCACACGTAGTCGAGTACGACGGCCTCGTAGGCCTTGTCGAGGCTGCCGACGGTGGTGAAGGTCCAGCCGTTCTCGGCGGCGGCGGCCGCGTACTTGGCCTCCAGCGGCTCGCGGCGCACGAGCGCCTCGCGCTGCACCGCGTTCAGCTTGTCGCGGCACTCCTTGGTGCCGACCTTGCTGAAGAAGCGGTCGTAGGCCGAGTCCTCGTCGTTGACGACGTCGTTGGGCGCGACGTAGGCGACGACACCGTCCATGTCGCGCGGGTAGAAGCGCTCGTAGTAGGTCGCCGTCATACCGCCCTTGCTGCCGCCCGTGGACAGCCAGTTCTTGGGGTAGATCTTCTTCAGCGCGCCGAAGATGCGGTGCTGGTCGCTGGCGGCCTGCCAGATGTCCAGGTTCGCCCAGTTGGCCGGGTCGGGCCGGGACGGCGTGAAGAACCGATACTCCATGGAGACCTGGTTGCCGTCGATGATGGTCGTCGGCTCACTGCGGCGCGGGTTGGTGTTGACGTTGTAGCCGGAGGTGAAGAACACCGTCGGCCGTGAGACGTCCTTGTGCAGCAGGGTCAGGCGCTGCTTGAAAGTGCCCTTCCACGGCTGCCGGTGGTCCACCGGCTGCTCGTAGTTCAGCACGAAGAAGCGGTAGCCGGGGTACGGCTTCTCCTCGATCAGGCTCATTCCGGGAATGCCGAGGATCTGGTCCTTGATGTCCGTGGCGGCCGCGGGCCCTGCGGCGGTGGCCGCTTGTGCCGTGGAGCCGGCCGCACCCATGGTGCCGATCAGCACCACGAGTGACAGCAGCCATCCGAGCGTCTTGCGCATTCACCCTCCCCTTGTGTTCACTTCGGTCGCGGTGAACCTAGCCGGGCGAACGTGCTGCTGAACAGACCTAGTTGGGCCGCTCCCTCAACAAAGGATCCAGCCGGATTCGGCCGACCCGGCCCCCACGCTCCCCTTTACATACACGCAGCGGCCGATGGCGCTCACGGTGACGGGACCGGCATAACGGGTGAATCGGCCGACATCGCGGACGGGCACCCCGCCGCGGCCCTGGATGCTGAGCGCCATCTCCCGCCGCTCACCGGGGACGTGCGCCACCGTCAGCGCACACACCCGGGTGCGGCTCTTGTAGACGCGCACCTCACCCGCCTCGAACGGCAGCGTCCTCGCCAGCCGGCCGGGACAGGCGCCGGCGGCGGCCCGCTCCCCGCGCCCGCCCCGCTCCGACGCCGCGTGCTCCGATGCCGCCGCCTGCTCCGGCGCAGCCGCCCGCGCGGACGGAGCCGCGAACAGCCCGCCGGCGCAGAGCCACAGCGCGGCCGCGAACACCCCGAGGGGCACGGCCCGCCGGCCGCACCTCCGCCACCCCCTCGACCCCTGCAACACCCTGTCCCCCGATCAGCCGCACGTACGACGTGCGTACGCACGTACGACGCACGGGCCCCCCGGAAGGTTGCGGGGAGCCGTCCGTCGCCCGTAAGGGTGCATCCGCCATCCCCTGGCGGAGAACGGGATGTCACGAGAGGGCGGGAGATTACGCTGGGTGACCCACCTCCCGTCCTCCGTAGCCGTGAAAGGCATTCACGTGACGAACGACCTGCTCGACCGCAAGCTGGAGCGCTCCTTCAACCGCCTCGACGCGGACGGGAGCGGCGTGATCGACGCGACGGACATCATCGCGCTCGGCTCCCGGCTCCTGGCGGCCCTGGACGAGCCCGGTGACTCGCCCAAGGCGGACGCGGTGATGAACGGGCTCGCCAACTTCTGGCAGGACCTGTTCACCGAGCTGGACATCGACCGGGACGGCAAGGTCACGCCCGAGGAGTACAAGGTGGGCATGACCCGGCTGTACGAGCAGGGCGGCGCCGCGTACGACCGCTCCTTCCGGCCGATGATGCAGGCGATCCTCACGGTCGTCGACACCGACGGCGACGGCCGCATCAGCCCGGCGGAGTTCCACCGGGCCCAGGAGGCCTTCGACACGGAACTGAGCTCCGCCGAGGCCGAGGCGCTGTTCCGGCGGATCGACGCCAACGGGGACGGCACCCTCACCGTGGACGAACTCCTCGACGCCGTACGGGACTACTACACCGGCACCGCCGAGGACGCCCCGGGCAACCTGTTCTTCGGCGAGCTCTGACCCGCCCGTCGGTCAGGCCGCGGCGCGCTCGTCCTCGCCGGCGAAGGTGCGCCACAGCTCGGCGTACCGGCCGCCGAGGGCCAGGAGTTCGGTGTGCGTACCGTCCTCGACGACCCGGCCGCGGTCCATGACCACGACCCGGTCGGCGCGGGCGGCCGTGGTCAGCCGGTGCGCCACCACCAGCGTGGTGCGCTTGCCGGCGAGCCGGTCGGTGGCCTGGGTGACCTGGGCCTCGGTGGCGAGGTCCAGGGCCGCGGTGGCCTCGTCGAGCAGCAGCACGTCCGGGTCGACGAGTTCGGCCCGGGCCAGTGCGATCAGCTGGCGCTGCCCGGCGGAGAGGTTGCGTCCGCGCTCGGCGACGGTGTGCAGGTAGCCGCCGTCGAGCGTGGCGATCATGTCGTGGGCGCCGACCGCGCGGGCCGCGGCCTCCACCTCGGCGTCCTCGGCGTCGGGCCGCCCGTAGGCGATGGCGTCGCGGACGGTACCGGGGAAGAGGTAGGGCTCCTGGGGGACGACACCGAGCCGGTGGCGGTACGCCGTCAGGTCGAGCTCCCGCAGATCGGCCCCGTCGGCGGTGATCCGGCCGGAGGTCGGGTCGTAGAACCGGGCCACCATCTTGACCAGCGTGGACTTGCCGGCGCCGGTCTCGCCGACGAAGGCGACCGTCTGCCCGGCGGGTATGCGCAGGCTGATGCCGGCCAGTGCGTCACCCTTCTCACCGCGCTCCTCGGCGGTGCCGTAGGCGAAGCGGACGTCCTCGAAGGCGATCTCACCGCGCAGTTCGGGCAGCGCACGGGGCTTGTCGGCGCGCGGGGTGGTGGTCGGCTCGCGCAGCAGGTCCTGGATGCGGCCGAGGGAGACGGTGGCCTGCTGGTAGCCGTCGAAGACCTGGGACAGCTGCTGGACGGGGGCGAAGAACAGGTCGATGTAGAGCAGGTACGCGACCAGCGCACCGGTGGTGAGCGTGCCCGCCTCGACCCGGCCGGCGCCGACGATCAGCACGGCGGCCGCGGCGCCCGAGGACAGCAGCTGCACGAAGGGGAAGTAGACGGATATCAGCCACTGGCCGCGGACCCGGGCCTCGCGGTACGCGTCGCTGCGCTCCTTGAAGCGGCGGGCGCCGGAGCCCTCGCGGCGGAAGGCCTGGACGATGCGGAGCCCGGCGACGGACTCCTGGAGGTCGGCGTTGACCAGACTGACCCGGTCGCGGGCGAGCTCGTACGCGGCGACCGACTTGCGGCGGAACACGATCGTGCCGACCACCAGCACCGGCAGCGTGGCGAAGACGATCAGGGCGAGCTCGAGGTCGAGGACGAGCAGGGCGATCAGGATGCCGAAGAAGGTGAAGACGGAGACGACGGCGGTGACGAGCCCGGTCTGCAGGAAGCTGGACAGGGCGTCCACGTCGGTGGTCATCCGGGTCATGATCTTGCCGGTCAGCTCGCGCTCGTAGTAGTCGAGGCCGAGGCGCTGGAGCTGGGCGAAGATCTTGACGCGGAGGGCGTACAGCACGCGCTCGCCGGTACGGCCCGTCATCCGGGTCTCGGCGAACTGCGCGGCCCACTGCCCGACGACGACCGCGAGGGCGAGCGCGGCGGCGGCCCACACCGCGCCGAGGGCGGCCTTCTCCACGCCCTGGTCGATGCCGTGGCGGATCAGGATCGGCAGGAGCAGCCCGGAGCCCGCGTCGACGGCCACCAGGCCGAGGCTGATCGCGAGCGGCGTCCAGAATCCGCCGAGCAGGCGGCGCAGGCCGTAGCTCTTCTCGGCGGACGCGGCGCGGGTCTCGTCCACGTCGGGCTCGTCGTCGGCCGGCGGCAGGGCGGCGACCTGCGCGAGCAGCTCGGGTGTGGCCGGGGATCCCCCCATCGGCGGCTGGGGGCCCGTGCCGGGGACGGCGCCCGGCACGGAAGCGGACGCGGCGGCCGGCGCGGAAGCGGAAGCGGCGGCGCCGTCGGACTGCTCCTGCCGCTTCCACAGCTCAGGGGTGATCCCGCCCGCGACCCGGCGCTTGGCGCTGACGGGCTCGGAGTCGATCTCGGCTTCGAGCTCGATGTCCCGCTCGATGTCCCGCTCGAACTCGGCCATGGGCAGGGCGTCACGGGTGCGCGGCGATCCGGCGCCGAGCGCGTCGGGGTCGGTCAGCAGCCTGCGGTAGAGGGCGGAGCGGCGCTCCAGCTCCTCGTGGGTGCCGATGTCGGAGAGCCGGCCGCGGTCGAGTACGGCGATCCGGTCGGCCAGCGCGAGGGTGGAGCGGCGGTGGGCGATCAGCAGGGTGGTCCGCCCGGCCATGACGGAGCGCAGCGCCTCGTGGATCTCGTGCTCGACGCGGGCGTCCACGGCGGAGGTGGCGTCGTCGAGGAGCAGCAGCCGGGGGTCGGTGAGGATGGCCCGGGCGAGCGCGACGCGCTGGCGCTGGCCGCCGGAGAGGGTGAGCCCCTGCTCGCCGACCTTGGTGTCGTACCCGGCGGGCAGGGCCCGGATGAACCCGTCGGCCTGTGCGGCGCGGGCGGCGGCCTCGATCTGCTCGTCGGTGGCGTCGGGGTGGCCGTACGCGATGTTGGCGCGGAGGGTGTCGGAGAAGAGGAACGAATCCTCCGGCACCAGTCCGATGGCCCCGCGCAGGGAGGCGTACGTCAGCTCGCGCACGTCGTACCCGCCGACGCGCACGGACCCGGCGTCGACGTCGTAGAACCGCGGCAGCAGCAGCGAGACGGTGGACTTCCCGCTCCCGGAGGCCCCGACGACGGCGACGGTCTCCCCCTCGGCGACGGAGAGCGAGAACCCGTCGAGGACGGGCCGCTCGGCGTCGTACCCGAAGCGGACGTCGTCGAACGTGAGGGTGGCGGGCGCGTCGGCGGGCAGCTCGCGCGTGCCTTCCGCGATGACGGGCTCGGTGTCGATGAGCTCGAAGACCCGCTCCACACCGGCCCGCGCCTGCTGCCCCACCGTCAGCACCATGGCGAGCATGCGGACGGGGCCGACGAGCTGGGCGAGGTAGGTGGAGAAGGCGACGAAGGTGCCGAGGGTGACCTGGCCGCGGGTGGCCATCCAGCCGCCGAGCGCCAGCATGGCGACCTGGCCGAGGGCGGGTACGGCCTGGAGGGCGGGGGTGTAGCGCGAATTCAGCCTGATGGTGCGCATCCGGGCGGCGAACAGCCCCCGCCCGGCGGTGCGCAGCTTGGCGGTCTCCTGCTCCTCCTGGCCGAAGCCCTTGACGACGCGGACGCCGGTCACGGCGCCGTCGACGACGCTCGCGACGGCGGCGGCCTGGCCCTGGGCGTACCAGGTGGCGGGGAAGAGCTTCTTGCGGCTGCGCTTGGCGATGAACCAGAGGGCGGGGGCCATCAGCAGGGCGACGAGGGTCAGCAGCGGCGAGAGCGCCAGCATGATCCCCAGGGATATCCCGAAGAGCAGGAAGTTCCCGATGGTCATCGGGAGCATGAAGAGCAGGCCCTGGATCAGCTGGAGGTCGCTCGTGGCCCGCCCGACGACCTGTCCGGTGGACAGTTCGTCCTGCCGGCGCCCGTCGAGGCGGGCGATGGTGTCGTACATGTCGGTGCGCAGGTCGTGCTGGACGTCGAGGGCGAGCCGCCCCCCGTAGTACCTGCGTACATAGGTCAGCGCGTACACGAGGAGGGCGGCGGCTATGAGCATGCCCGCCCAGGGGCCCATGGGCTTGGACCGGTCCCCGATGACGTCGTCGATGATCACCTTGGTGACCAGGGGCACGAGCGCCATGACGGCCATGCCGGCCAGCGAGGACCCGAGCGCGAGCAGCACGTTGACCTTGTAGCGCCACGTGTACGCGGCGAGCCGCCTGCCCCAGCCCTGTTTCTCCCCAGCCGCCGCCGTCACGTGATGCCTCCCCGTTCGTCCTGTCCTGCCGGAAGCCCCAACGCCCCGACCGGCGGATTTCATCCCGCCGCAACAATCGCACTGGGGTCCGGACGCCGCGAGCGGGCTTCACCCGTCAGGACGATTCCGGTTCAGATGTGGGTCGGGGCGAACATCTTGAGGGTGGCGGGGAGGACCAGGACCGAGGGGCCCGGTGTGCCGAGGGCCTTCTTCAGGTCGGTCTTCAGGGCTTCCGGGGTCGTCCTGGCGCCCGGGACGCCGAAGGACTCGGCCAGGGCCACGAAGTCGGGGCGGGTGAGGTCGGTTCCGGTGGCGCGGCCGAAGGAGTGCGTCATGTACTCGCGGAGGATGCCGTAGCCGCCGTCGTCGACGATCAGCCAGGTGACGTCCAGGTCGTGCTGGCGCGCCGTGGCCAGTTCCGCGATCGAGTACATCGCGCCGCCGTCGCCGGAGACCGCCAGGACCGGGGTGCCCGGTTCCGCGACGGCCGCGCCGAGGGCCGCCGGGAAGGCGTAGCCGAGGCCGCCCGCGCCCTGGGCCGAGTGCATGGTGTTGGGGTGCTTGGCGTCGAAGGCCGACCACGCCCAGTAGGACAGGATCGTCATGTCCCAGAAGGACGGGGAGCGGGGCGGGAGAGCGGCGCGGATCGAGGTCAGCAGGTCCTGTTCCAGGGTGACGTCCTGGGTGGACAGGCGGTCCGCGATCTCGGACAGGACCATCTTCACGCGGTCCGGAGCGTACGGGTCCGACCGCTCGGTCACCGTCTCCAGGAGGGCCTGGAGGGCGAGGCGGGCGTCCGCGTGGATGCCCAGGGCCGCGTGGTTGGACTCCAGCTTGCCGAGGTCCGCCTCGATCTGGATGACCCGGCCGGTGGGGAAGAAGGTGTGGTAGTTCGAGGACAGCTCTCCCAGGCCGGAGCCGACGACGAGGAGGACGTCCGCGTCCTCCAGGAAGTCGGTCATGTGGCGGTCCTCCAGCCAGGACTGGAGGGAGAGCGGGTGGGTCCAGGGGAAGGCGCCCTTGCCGCCGAAGGTGGTGGCCACGGGGATGTTCAGGCGTTCCGCCAGCTGCCGCAGCTTGCCCGCCGCGTCGGAGCGGATGACGCCGCCGCCCGCGATGATCACCGGGCGGGCGGCCTGGGACAGCCAGTGGGCGGCGACGGCGGTGAGCTCCGGGCGCGGGGCGAGTTCGTGCGGGGTCGCGTCCATGCCCGTGACCTGCGGGATGAACGTCTCGCCGCGCAGCACGTCCTCCGGGATCTCCACCCAGACCGGGCCGTGCGGTGCGGTGAGGGCCGATTCCCAGGCCTCGGCGACCACCGACGGGATCTGCGAGGGGGTACGGGCCACGTGGACGGACTTGACCACGTCCCGGAAGGACGCCGCCTGGTCGCGCAGCTCGTGCAGGTGGCCCCGGCGGCCGCCGCCCAGGCCCGCCACCGGCACCTGGGAGGAGATGGCCAGGACCGGGGCGGAGGCGGCCGCGGCCTCCGCGAGCGCCGGCAGGGCCATCAAGGCGCCGGGCCCGGTCGACAGCAGCAGCGGCACGGCCTCGCCCGTGATGCGGCCGTACGCGTCCGCCGCGAAGCCCGCGTTGTTCTCCGTGCGCAGGGTGACGAGGCGCAGGTCCGAGCGGCCGACGGCGTCGAAGACGGCCAGCGCGTGCTGGCCCGGCAGCCCGAAGACGGTGGTCGCGCCCAGCGAACGCAGCGTCTCCACGACCAGGTCCCCGCCCGTGCGGCCCGGCGGCGGAGCCAGCGCGGCGGCCGTCTGGGCCTCGGTGGGACGGAGAACCAGGTCGTGGTCGTGCGTCACTTCTCTTACTTGCCCTTCGACTGCGCGATCTGCCGGCTCATGATCGTGGTGAGCTCGTACGCGGTGTGCGAGGCCGCGACCGAGGTGATCTCCGCGTGATCGTACGCCGGGGCCACCTCCACCACGTCGGCGGAAACGAGGTTGCAGGAGGACAGACCGCGGATGATCTCCAGCAGCTCGCGGGAGGTCATGCCGCCCGCCTCCGGGGTGCCGGTGCCGGGGGCGTGCGCGGGGTCGAGCACGTCGATGTCGATGGAGATGTAGAGGGGGCGGTCGCCGATGCGCTGGCGCAGCTGGTCGGCGACCTCGTCGGCGCCGCGGCGGTAGACGTCGGCGGAGGTGACGATGCCGAAGCCCATCTTGGCGTCGTCGTCCAGGTCCTGCTTGCCGTACAGGGGGCCGCGGGTGCCGACGTGCGAGAGCGCCTCGGTGTCGAGGATGCCCTCCTCGACGGCGCGGCGGAACGGGGTGCCGTGGGTGTACTCGGCGCCGAAGTAGGTGTCCCAGGTGTCCAGGTGCGCGTCGAAGTGGAGCAGCGCGACCGGCCCGTGCTTCTTGGCGACCGACCGCAGCAGCGGGAGGGCGATGGTGTGGTCGCCGCCGAGGGTCATCAGGCGGGAGCCGGCGCCGAGCAGTTCGTCGGCCGCGGCCTCGACCGTCTCGACGGCCTCGTTGATGTTGAAGGGGTTCACGGCGATGTCACCGGCGTCCGCGACCTGCGCCAGGGCGAACGGGGAGGCGTCCTGGGCCGGGTTGTACGGGCGCAGCAGGCGCGAGGCCTCGCGGATCGCGTTGCCGCCGAAGCGGGCGCCGGGGCGGTAGGAGACGCCGGAGTCGAAGGGCACGCCGACGACGGCGACGTCGGCGGAGCCGACCTCGTCGAGGCGCGGCAGCCGGGCGAAGGTCGCCGGGCCCGCGTAGCGCGGGATGCGGGAGGAGTCGACGGGGCCGCGCGGCTGCGTGCTCATGGGGGGTGCCCTCCTGGAAGTCCTGCACGTGGGGTGCGTGCGGGTAGGTGCGGTCAGTGCGGTCCTTCGAGCGTAAGCCGGTGCCCGTGAGCGGCGAAGTGTACGTTTCATCCATAGAGCACCTCGAACCTGTACGGAGTATCCATGGAGGCCCCTCCCACCCCGCCGGTCCCCCTCGGCGCGCTGCTCCCCGACCGGGAGCTGGGCCTGCGCCACCTCGCGGGGCCGGCCGAGGCCGATGTGCACGGGGTGCACGCCTCCGAGATGGCGGACCCGTCCCCGTACCTGCTGGGCGGCGAGCTGCTGCTCACGGCGGGTGCGGCGCTGACCGACGCCGAGGCGTACGTGGCCCGGCTCGCGCGGGCCGGGGTGGCGGCGCTCGGTTTCGGCGTGGCCCCGGTGCACGAGGCGGCGCCGCCGGGCCTGGCCGAGGCGTGCGACCGGTACGGGCTGCCGCTGCTGGAGGTCCCGCCGGGAACCCCGTTCACGGCGGTGGCCCGTACGGTGTGGAGGCTGATGGCGGAGGCCCGTACGCGCGAGCTGCGCCGGGTCACCGAGGCCCAGCAGTCCCTCGCGGCAGCGGCCGCCCGGCCCGATCCGGTCCCCGCCGTGCTGGCCCGCCTCGCGGCGAGCCTGGGCGGCCACGTCAGCCTGCTCCCCGCCGGCCGCTCGGCGGGCCGCGCCCTGCCGGCGCAGGCCTCCGAAGCGCTGGCCTCCCTGCTCGGCCGCAGCGGGGCGCCGGGCGGTCCGGCCACGGCCACCGACTCGGCGGCGGGCTGGCAGCTGGCCGGTTACGCCCTGGGCACGGGCCGGGTCCTGGGCACCGCCACCCCGCGGCGGGTCCCGGGCGACCACGCCATCACCGCCATCGCCGCCGTCCTGCTGACCCTGCTCACCGCCGAGCGGCCCGCCGGGGACGCGGCCGCCGCGCTCACCCGGCTCCTCCTCGACGGGGACCCGGCGGCCGCGCTGGCCCCCGGGCCCTGGCACGTCGTGCACGCCAGGGGCTCCGGTGATCCGCAGGCCCTCGCGGCGGCGCTGGGCACCGTACTGCTGGACCCGCGCGGGGATTCCGTACGCCTGCTCACCGAGCGGGAGCCCGGTCCGCAGCCCGGCTGGCGGCTCGGGGTGAGCGCACCGGCAGCGCCGGCGGAGCTGCCCCGGGCCGGGGCGCAGGCCCGGCGGGCGCTGCACCGGGCGGAGGCGGCCCGTACCGCGCTGGCCCGCCACAGCGAGGGCGGTCTGGCCGCCCTGCTGGATCCGGCCGAGGCCCGTGCGCACGCCGAGGCCCTGCTCGGCCCGCTGAACCCGGTCCTGCGCACCACCGTGCACGCCTGGCTGGCCCACCACGGCAGCTGGGACCGCACCGCCGCCGCCCTGTCCGTCCACCGCAACACCGTCCGCCAGCGCATCGCCCGCGCCGCGGCCCTCCTCGACCGCGATCTGGACGACGCGGACGTGCGGATGGAACTGTGGTTCGCCCTGCGGTCCGGCTCCGGTGCGACTCTGGACAGGAGGGACAACCCGCCGGTAACTTAATTGAGCAAGCGCTTAGACATAAGCGGCGGACTGCCGCGACCGAAGGAGGCCGGCCGTGCGCCGTACCGTTTTCAACGAGGACCACGAGGCGTTCCGCGAGACCATCCGCGCCTTCATCGAGGCCGAGGTCGTCCCCGTCTACGACGAGTGGTTCCAGGCCGGCCAGGCGCCGCGCGACTTCTACTACAAGCTCGGTGAGCTGGGCGTCTTCGGCATCAACGTGCCCGAGGAGTTCGGCGGCGCGGGCCTGGACACCCACAAGTTCGAGGCCGTCCTCTACGAGGAGACCTCGCGCGCGGGCGTCAACTTCGGCGGCTCCGGCGTCCACGTCCTGCTCGCGCTCCCCTACATCAAGATGCTCGCCACCAACGAGCAGAAGAAGCGTTACCTCGAGAAGTTCGTCTCCGGCGAGGAGATGTGGGCGCTCGCCATGACCGAGCCGGGCACCGGCTCCGACGTCGCGGGCATGAAGACCACCGCCAAGCTCTCCGAGGACGGCACCCACTACGTCCTCAACGGCGCGAAGACCTTCATCACCGGCGGCGTCCACGCCGACCGCGTGATCGTCTGCGCCCGCACCTCCGCCCCTCGCGAGGACGACCGCCGCTTCGGCATCTCCCTGTTCGCGGTGGACACCAAGTCCGAGGGCTACTCCATCGGCCGCAAGCTGGACAAGCTCGGCCTGCGCACCTCCGACACCGCCGAGCTGGCGTTCGTCGACGTGAAGGTGCCGGTCGAGGACCTGCTCGGCGAGGAGGGCAAGGGCTTCTACTACCTCGGCCACAACCTCGCCTCCGAGCGCTGGGGCATCGCCTTCGGCGCGTACGCCCAGGCCGCCGCGGCCGTCCGGTTCGCCCAGCAGTACGTCACGGACCGCACCGTCTTCGGCAAGCCGGTCGCGCACTTCCAGAACACCAAGTTCGAGCTGGCCGCCTGCCAGGCCGAGGTGGACGCGGCCCAGGCCGTGGCCGACCGCGCCCTGGAGGCCCTGGACGCGGGCGAGCTGACCCCGGCCGAGGCCGCCAGCGCCAAGCTGTTCTGCACCGAGGTCGCGCACCGCGTCATCGACCGCTGCCTCCAGCTGCACGGCGGCTACGGCTACATGAACGAGTACCCGATCGCCCGCCTGTACGCCGACAACCGCGTCAACCGCATCTACGGCGGCACCAGCGAGATCATGAAGTCGATCATCGCCAAGTCGATGGGCCTGTAACCCACTTGAACGAGGCACTGACGGATCTCCTCGATCTGCTCGACCTGGAGCAGATCGAGGAGAACATCTTCCGCGGCACGAGCCGCACCTCCCTGGTGCCGCGCGTGTTCGGCGGCCAGGTCGCGGCGCAGGCACTGGTCGCGGCCGGCCGCACGGTCCCCGCGGACCGTCTGCCGCACTCGCTGCACTCGTACTTCCTGCGGACCGGCGACTCCGGCGCGCCGATCGTGTACTCCGTGGACCGGATCCGCGACGGGCGCTCCTTCACCACCCGGCGCGTGGTCGCCGTCCAGCACGGGCAGCCGATCTTCCACCTCTCCGCGTCCTTCCAGACGTACGAGGAGGGGCTGGAACACCAGGCCCCGATGCCGGCCGCGCCGGACCCCGAGACCCTGCCGACGGCCGCCGAGTCGCTGCCCGCCTACCGCGGGATCTTCCGTGACCCGGGCACCGTCGAGCGGCTGCTGGAGTCCCGCGGGGCGGTGGACCTGCGGTACGCGACCACCCCGCCGTGGGGTTCGGTCGGCGAGCCGCGGGAGCCGCGCTCCCAGGTCTGGTTCCGTACCGAGGGCAAGCTCGCGGACGATCCGCTGCTGCACACCTGTCTGGCCACGTACGTCTCCGACATGACCCTGCTGGACTCGGTGCTGCTCGCGCACGGGCGCGGCGGGTGGGCGGTCGGCGACGTGGTCGGCGCCTCGCTGGACCACGCGATGTGGTTCCACCGGCCGTTCCGCGCGGACGAGTGGCTGCTGTACGACCAGGAGTCCCCGTCGGCCGCCGCCGGCCGGGGGCTCGGCCAGGCCCGCATCTGGACCCAGGACGGCCGGCTGGCCGTGACCGTCATCCAGGAGGGTGTCGTACGCATTCCGCGCGCCTGACCGGACATACCGTCACACGAGGTCCCGCGGCGGCGCGTACGGCGCGGGATCCGGGGCGGGGCTCCGGCAGCGGCGCCGCACCCCGGCCCGGCAGGCCCTACGCCTCCAGGAGCCCGGCCGCGGACAACAGGTAGGCCACCAGCGGGTCGTAGAAGCGCGGGTCGCGGACGTGGTCGTCCAGCGGGACCGCCACCTGGAGGGTGCCTTCGGCCTCGCCGAGGAAGAGCGCCGGGTCGTTGCAGTCCGCGTAACCCACCGCGTCCAGCCCGCGCTGCGCCGCGCAGCCCGCCCAGCCGTGGTCGGCGACGACCAGGTCCGGCTGCGGGCGGTCGGCCGCCGCGAGCCCGTCCAGGATGGCGGCCATCGGCTCCGGGGAGTGGGTGTGCCACAGCGTCGCGCCCCGCTCCAGCACGGCGACGTCCGCGAACTGCCACACCGAGCCCTCGTCGGCCGTCAGCCCGGCCGGGATCACCACGATCTCGCAGCCCGCCGCCCGCAGGGCCGCCGCCGTGGCCCGGTGGACGTCCAGCAGCCCGCCCGGGTGCCCGGTGGCGAGCAGCACGCTCTGCCGGTCCAGCGCGGCCTTCCGCAGCCGGGCCGCCATCCGGTCCAGGCCGGCCACCGTCAGCTCGGGGTCGATGGTGTCCTGGCCGAAGCGGTGCGCCGGGTCGTCCACGACCCCGCAGCGCTCCGCCATCACGGCGAGCACGTCCTGCTCGTCGGTCCAGCGGTCGCCCAGTTCCAGCCCGAGCCAGTAGTGCCGGTCGCCGTTGGCGAGCTTGCGGTAGTGGGAGAGGTTGTTCTCGCGCGGGGTGGCGACCTGGCCGGCGATGCGCGTGAGGACCAGGTGGTCGACGAGCTCTGCGCGGCTGGGTACGGGCGTCTCTATCGGCTTCGGCATGCGGCCCATTCTGCCGCCGCCGGGGCGGAGGCGCCGCGTCCATCCCGACCCGCGGACGCGCCGGTTCACACGGTCAGCGCCCCGAACGCCCCGTGCGCGAGCCGCCGGAGCAGTGACTCCGTCGCCTCCCTGCCCAGGGCGGCCAGGTGCGGGGTGGAGTTCAGCAGGCCGAAGACGGCGTGCACGGAGACCCGTACCTCCGCCTCGCCCACCTGCGGGTGCAGTTCCCGTACGACGTCCACCCACAGCTCGACGTACTGGCGCTGCAGCTGCCGGACGAGCTTGCGGTCCGTGTCCCGCAGCCGGTCGAGCTCCCGGTCGTGCAGGGTGATCAGCGCCCGGTCGTCGAGGGCGAAGTCGATGTGCCCGTCGATGAGGGAGGACAGGACCAGCGCGGGGTCGCCCGCCGCCTCCTCCACGCGGCGCCGGCCGCCGGTCAGCAGCCGTTCGCTGATGCCGACCAGCAGCTCGGCCAGCATGGCGTCCTTGCCCGCGAAATGCCGGTAGAGGCCGGGGCCGCTGATCCCGACCGCCGCCCCTATCTCGTCGACCCCGACGCCGTGGAATCCGCGCGCGGCGAAGAGGCGGGCGGCCTCGCTGAGGATCTGCTCCCGACGGGTCGGGGCGGCGGCACTGGTGCTCATGGGAAACCATTCTAGACAGGGCCGTTAGCGGTCGTTAACCTAAGCGGTACATGCGTTAACGCTCATTAACAGCGTGCACCGAGCAAGGGAGCTCGACCGATGCAGCAGGCACCAGTGCTGACGAGCGCCGCGGACCCGGCGTCCGAGGCCTGGCGGACCAACGAGGCCGCCCACCGCGAGCTCACCGAAGGCCTGCGGGCCCGGCTCGACGCGGCGCGGCTCGGCGGCGGAGAGAAGGCCCGCGCCCGCCACACCGCCCGCGGGAAGCTCCTCCCCCGCGACCGCGTGGACACCCTCCTGGACCCCGGATCCCCCTTCCTGGAGCTGGCCCCGCTGGCCGCCGAGGGCATGTACGGGGGCGCGGCCCCCGCCGCCGGGGTCATCGCGGGCATCGGCCGGGTCAGCGGCCGCGAGTGCGTGATCGTCGCGAACGACGCCACCGTCAAGGGCGGCACGTACTACCCGATGACCGTGAAGAAGCACCTGCGCGCCCAGGAGGTGGCACTGGAGAACCGTCTCCCCTGCCTCTACCTGGTCGACTCGGGCGGCGCCTTCCTGCCCATGCAGGACGAGGTCTTCCCGGACCGCGACCACTTCGGCCGCATCTTCTACAACCAGGCGCGCATGTCGGGGGCCGGCATCCCGCAGATCGCCGCCGTCCTCGGCTCCTGCACGGCGGGCGGCGCGTACGTGCCCGCCATGAGCGACGAGGCCGTCATCGTCCGCGGCCAGGGCACCATCTTCCTCGGCGGCCCGCCGCTGGTGAAGGCCGCCACCGGTGAGGTGGTCACGGCGGAGGAGCTCGGCGGCGGCGAGGTCCACTCGCGGACCTCCGGCGTCACCGACCACCTCGCGGAGGACGACGCGCACGCGCTGCGGATCGTACGGAACATCGTGGCGACCCTGCCTGAGCGCGGGGCCCTGCCCTGGTCGGTCGAGGCCCCGGAAGAGCCGAAGGTGGACCCGTACGGGCTGTACGGCGCGGTCCCCGTCGACTCGCGCACCCCCTACGACGCCCGCGAGATCATCGCGCGGATCGTGGACGGCTCCCGCTTCCAGGAGTTCAAGGCGGAGTTCGGGCAGACCCTGGTCACCGGCTTCGCGCGGATCCACGGGCACCCGGTCGGGATCGTCGCCAACAACGGCATCCTGTTCTCCGAATCCGCCCAGAAGGGCGCGCACTTCATCGAGCTGTGCGACCAGCGCGGCATCCCGCTGCTGTTCCTCCAGAACATCTCCGGGTTCATGGTCGGCCGCGACTACGAGGCGGGCGGCATCGCCAAGCACGGCGCCAAGATGGTCACGGCGGTGGCCTGCACCCGGGTCCCGAAGCTGACCGTGGTCGTCGGCGGCTCGTACGGGGCCGGCAACTACTCGATGTGCGGCCGGGCGTACTCGCCGCGCTTCCTGTGGATGTGGCCCAACGCCAAGATCTCCGTGATGGGCGGGGAGCAGGCGGCCTCCGTCCTGGCCACGGTCAAGCGGGACCAGATCGAGGGCGCGGGCCAGGAGTGGCCGGCCGAGGACGAGGAGGCCTTCAAGGCCCCGGTCCGGGCGCAGTACGAAGAGCAGGGCAACGCCTACTACGCCACGGCGCGGCTGTGGGACGACGGGGTCATCGACCCGCTGGAGACCCGGCAGGTGCTCGGGCTGGCCCTGACCGCGTGCGCGAACGCCCCGCTGGGCGATCGCGGCTTCGGCATCTTCCGGATGTGAGGACCATGTTTACGACTGTTCTGGTCGCCAACCGCGGCGAGATCGCGGTACGCGTCATCCGCACCCTGCGCGAACTGGGCGTGCGGTCGGTGGCCGTCTTCAGCGACGCGGACGCGGACGCGCGCCACGTACGGGAGGCCGACACGGCCGTCCGGATCGGCCCGGCGGCGGCCGCCGAGAGCTACCTGTCGGTGGAGCGGCTGCTGGACGCCGCGCGCCGCACGGGCGCCGAGGCGGTCCACCCCGGCTACGGCTTCCTCGCGGAGAACGCGGCCTTCGCGGCGGCCTGCGCCGAGGCCGGCCTCGCCTTCATCGGGCCCCCGGCTTCGGCCATCTCCCTGATGGGCGACAAGATCCGGGCCAAGGAGACGGTGAAGGCGGCGGGCGTGCCCGTGGTCCCCGGGTCCTCCGGCAGCGGCCTGTCGGATGCCGAACTGGTCGCGGCGGCCGAGGAGATCGGCATGCCGGTGCTGCTGAAGCCCTCGGCGGGCGGCGGCGGCAAGGGCATGCGGCTGGTGCGCGACGCGGCCGTCCTGGCCGAGGAGATCGCGGCGGCCCGCCGCGAGGCCCGTTCCTCCTTCGGCGACGACACGCTCCTGGTCGAGCGGTGGATCGACCGCCCCCGGCACATCGAGATCCAGGTCCTCGCCGACTCCCACGGGAACGTGGTCCACCTGGGCGAGCGCGAGTGCTCCCTCCAGCGGCGCCACCAGAAGGTGATCGAGGAGGCGCCGTCGGTCCTGCTGGACGAAAAGACACGCGCGGCGATGGGCGCGGCGGCGGTGGAGGCGGCCCGCTCGTGCGGGTACGTCGGCGCGGGCACGGTGGAGTTCATCGTCCCGGGCGGGGACCCGTCCTCCTACTTCTTCATGGAGATGAACACCCGCCTCCAGGTCGAGCACCCGGTGACGGAGCTGATCACCGGCCTGGACCTGGTGGAGCAGCAGCTGCGGGTGGCCGCCGGCGGGGCCCTGTCCTTCGGCCAGGACGAGGTCCGGCTGACGGGCCACGCGATCGAGGCGCGCGTCTGCGCCGAGGATCCGGCGCGCGGGTTCCTGCCGTCCGGCGGTACGGTGCTGGCGCTGTCGGAGCCGTCGGGCGGGGCGGTCCGTACCGACTCCGGCCTGACGGCGGGGGTGCCGGTGGGGTCGGCGTACGACCCGATGCTGTCGAAGGTCATCGCGTACGGGCCGGACCGGGCGAGTGCGCTGCGCCTGCTGCGGGGGGCTCTGGCGGACACCGTGATCCTGGGTGTCCAGACCAACGCCGGTTTCCTGCGGAGGCTGCTGGCGCATCCGGACGTGGTGTCCGGGGACCTGGACACGGGGCTGGTCGAGCGCGACCTCCCGTCCCTCCTCCCGGACGGCGTCCCGCCGGAGGTGTACGCGGCGGCTGCGCTGCTGTCCGAAAGCCGGGGCCCGGCCCCAGACCCCGGTCCTCAAACGCCGGACGGGCTGAAGGGGTGGGTGGACCCCTTCGGGGTGCCCAGCGGCTGGCGCCTGGGCGGCACCCCCGCCTGGACCGTGCACCACTTCCGCCTCCCCGGCCACGACCCGATCGCAGTCCGCACCCGCGCGGAGGTGACCGCCCCGGCCACCGGGTCCGGCTCGACCACGGAGATCCTCCTGACCGGCTCCGCCGAGGCAAACCCAGCCTCGCCGGCGTTTGAGGCGCGGGGTCTGGGGCAGAGCCCCAGCGCACCGGCCCGCGGCCGCATCGTCAGCCGCACCACCGACCACCTCACCATCGAGCTGGACGGCATCACGCACACCTTCAGCCACGCCACCTCCCCGGAGGGGACCTGGCTCGGCCGCGACGGCGACTCCTGGCACGTCCAGCGCCACGACCCCGTCACGGCCCACGGCGCGGCGAGCGCAGGGGCCGACACCCTGGCCGCGCCGATGCCCGGCACCGTCACCGTCGTCAAGGTGGCCGTCGGCGACACGGTGGCCGCCGGCCAGAGCCTGCTGGTCGTCGAGGCGATGAAGATGGAGCACGTCATCTCCGCCCCGCACGCCGGGACCGTCACCGAACTCGACGTCACCCCCGGCGCCACCGTGGCCATGGACCAGGTCCTGGCCGTCGTCACCCCGGACGAGGAGGCGGACGCATGAGCGGTCTGCCCATGACCGTCCCGGCGCCCGGCCTGCCGGCCCGGGTCCGGATCCACGAGGTCGGCGCCCGTGACGGGCTGCAGAACGAGAAGACGGCCGTACCCACGGAGGTGAAGGCGGAGTTCGTCCGCCGCCTCGCCGCCGCCGGGCTGACCACCATCGAGGCCACCAGCTTCGTGCACCCCAAGTGGGTGCCCCAGCTGGCCGACGCCGAGCAGCTCTTCCCGCTGCTCGCCGACGTGGACGCCGCGCTGCCGGTGCTCGTCCCCAACGAGCGCGGCCTGGACCGGGCCCTGGCCCTCGGGGCCACCCGCATCGCCGTCTTCGGCTCGGCCACCGAGACCTTCGCCTCGCGCAACCTCAACCGGACCGTCGCCGAGTCCCTCGCCATGTTCGAGCCGGTCGTGGCCCGCGCCAAGGAGGGCGGGGCGCACGTCCGCGGCTACCTCTCCATGTGCTTCGGCGACCCCTGGGAGGGGGCGGTCCCGGTCCACCAGGTGGTCCGCGTCGCCAAGGCCCTGCTCGACCTCGGCTGCGACGAGCTGAGCCTCGGCGACACCATCGGTGTCGCCACCCCGGGCCACGTCCAGGCGCTGCTCGGCGCGCTCAACGAGGACGCGGTGCCCACCGACCGGATCGGCGTGCACTTCCACGACACCTACGGCCAGGCCCTGTCCAACACCCTCGCCGCGCTCCGGCACGGCGTGACCACGGTCGACGCCTCCGCCGGCGGCCTCGGCGGATGCCCGTACGCGAAGAGCGCCACCGGCAACCTCGCGACCGAGGACCTGGTGTGGATGCTCGACGGCCTCGGCATCGAGACCGGTGTCGACCTGGCCGCCCTCACCGCCACGAGCGTGTGGATGGCCGAACAGCTGGGCCGGCCCAGCCCCTCCCGTACCGTCCGCGCCCTCTCCCACAAGGAGTAACGAAGACATGTCCCTCGACCACCGGCTCACCCCCGAGCACGAGGAACTCCGCCGTACCGTCGAGGCGTTCGCGCACGACGTGATCGCGCCGAAGATCGGCGACCTCTACGAGCGCCACGAGTTCCCGTACGAGATCGTCGCCGAGATGGGCCGCATGGGCCTGTTCGGCCTGCCCTTCCCCGAGGAGTACGGGGGCATGGGCGGCGACTACCTCGCGCTCGGCATCGCCCTGGAGGAGCTGGCCCGCGTCGATTCCTCGGTCGCCATCACCCTGGAGGCCGGGGTCTCCCTCGGCGCCATGCCGCTCTACCTCTTCGGCACCGAGGAGCAGAAGCAGCAGTGGCTGCCGAAGATGTGCTCCGGCGAGATCCTGGGCGCCTTCGGCCTGACCGAGCCGGGCGCGGGCAGCGACGCCGGGGGCACCCGCACCACCGCCGTCCGCGACGGCGACGAGTGGGTCATCAACGGCTCCAAGTGCTTCATCACCAACTCCGGTACGGACATCACCGGTCTGGTCACCGTCACGGCCGTGACGGGCCGCAAGGCGGACGGCCGGCCGGAGATCTCCTCGATCATCGTCCCGTCCGGTACGCCCGGTTTCACGGTCGCCGCCCCGTACTCCAAGGTCGGCTGGAACGCCTCGGACACCCGCGAGCTGTCCTTCGACGGGGTACGGGTGCCGCTCGCCAACCTGGTCGGCGAAGAGGGGCGCGGCTACGCGCAGTTCCTGCGGATCCTCGACGAGGGCCGGATCGCCATCTCCGCGCTCGCGACGGGCCTGGCCCAGGGCTGTGTGGACGAGTCGGTGAAGTACGCGAAGGAGCGGCACGCCTTCGGCAAGGCGATCGGCGACAACCAGGCCATCCAGTTCAAGCTGGCGGACATGGAGATGCGCGCCCACATGGCCCGCATCGGCTGGCGCGACGCCGCTTCGCGGCTGGTGCGCGGCGAGTCGTTCAAGAAGGAGGCGGCGATCGCCAAGCTGTACTCCTCCACGGTGGCCGTGGACAACGCCCGGGAGGCCACTCAGATCCACGGCGGGTACGGGTTCATGAACGAGTACCCGGTGGCGCGAATGTGGCGTGACTCGAAGATCCTGGAGATCGGCGAGGGCACCAGCGAGGTCCAGCGCATGCTCATCGCCCGCGAACTGGGCTTCTCCGCCTAGTCGCCGCACCGGGAGCGGTAGCGCACGCGGCAGCTCCGCGTGCCGGGGGCCCTAAGAAACTTAGGGCCCCCTTACCTTTTCCAGCCAAGGTTAGGCTAACCTTCGTTCCGAACGGCTCAGTGGCCGCCCGGAACGCACGAAAACGGACATCGACATGCCCAAGTCCCGCACCTCCTCCTTCACCCGCCGCGGATTCATCGCGGCCGGCGGCGCCCTCGGCCTCGTCGCGGCACTGGCCGCGTGCGGCGGCACCGATTCGGCGAAGGGCGACGGCGGCGCGGACAAGAGCGCCGCGGCGTCGGGCCCGTGGACCTTCAAGGACGACCTCGGCAAGGACGTCACCACCAAGGCCAAGCCGAAGAACATCGTCGCCTTCACCGGCACCGCCGCCGCGCTGTACGACTACGGCGTCCCGGTCAAGGGCGTGTTCGGCCCGACCAAGACCGCCGACGGCAAGGCCGACGTCCAGGCCGGCTCGATGGACATCTCCAAGCTCGAGATCATCGGCAACGTCTACGACGAGTTCAACGTCGAGAAGTACGCGGCCCTCCAGCCCGACCTGCTCGTCACCAACACCTGGGACGGCAGCTACTGGTACGTGCCCGAGGCCTCCAAGGACAAGATCCTCGGCCTGGCCCCGGCCGCCGCGATCTCCGTGGGCGGCGACGCCACCCTGGACAAGGCGCTGGAGCGCACCGCGGAGCTCGCCAAGTCCCTCGGCGCCGACATGAACGCCAAGAACACCGTCGACTCCAAGGCCCGCTTCGAGGCCGCCGCGGCGAAGCTCCGCGAGGCCACCAAGGCCAACCCCGGCATCAAGGTGCTCGTCGGATCCGGCTCCGCCGACCTGTTCTACGTCTCCACCCCGGACACCTCGGCCGACCTGAAGTACTTCAAGTCCCTCGGCGTCGAGTTCGTCACCCCGGAGAAGCTGGACGAGGGCGGCTTCTTCGAGAGCCTCAGCTGGGAGAACGCCGGCAAGTACAAGGCCGACGTCGTCCTGCTCGACAACCGCACCGGCACCCTCCAGCCGCAGGACCTGCAGGCGAAGGCCACCTGGGCCGAGCTCCCGGCGGTCAAGGCCGGCCAGATCACCCCGCGCGTCACCGAGCCGATCTACTCGTACGCCAAGTGCGCCGCGCTCCTCGAGGACCTCGCGAAGGCCATCCAGAACGCCAAGAAGGTCAGCTGACCATGACGGCCGAAGCGCACTACCGGTTCTTCGCCCTCGACGTGCTCCGCACGCGCCGCCTCGGTCACTCGTTCCTGCGGGTCACCTTCGGCGGCGAGTCCCTCAAGGACTTCCGCTCGGGCGGCTTCGACCAGAGCCTGTCGCTCTTCCTGCCGACGGGCGACCAGGAGCACACGGCCCTCCCGTCCACGGACGAGGACACCTGGTTCGCCGCGTGGCGCGGGATGCCGGACGAGGAGCGGCCGGTGATGCGCTCCTACACGGTGCGCGAACAGCGCCGCACGGCCGAGGGCGCGGACGAGGTCGACATCGAC
This sequence comes from Streptomyces sp. NPDC046303, assembly GCF_055588085.1. Lineage (NCBI taxonomy): Bacteria > Bacillati > Actinomycetota > Actinomycetes > Kitasatosporales > Streptomycetaceae > Streptomyces > Streptomyces sp. NPDC046303. The sequence goes on along the minus strand of NZ_JBVJFA010000009.1, from coordinate 207,994 downwards.
TTCGTCCTGCACGGCACTGAGACATCAGCCGCTGCCGCGGCGGGCTCCCCGGCCTCGCGCTGGGCGGGCCGGGCGGTGGCCGGCCGCCGGATCCTGGCGATCGGCCCGGTCGTCGCGGAGAACAAGTCCGTACGGTTCCAGCCGCCGGCCGGAGCCGACGCGATCTGGATGTACGCGGACGAGACCGCCCTGCCGGCCGCGGCCGCGATCCTGGACCGGCTGCCGGCCGGGACCCGGGTCCGCGCCTGGTTCGAGGTCCCGCACGAGGACGACCGGCTCGCGCTGTCGGCCCCCGCCGACACGGACATCACCTGGATCGTCCGCGAGGGCGACGGCCGGGGCCGCACCGAACAGGTGCTGAGCGTGCTGCGCGCGGCCGAGCCGCCCGCCGCCGAAGCCCCGTACGTCTGGCTGGCGGGCGAGGCGGGCACCGTGCGCGCGACGCGCCGCCACTTCGTGCAGGAACGATCCGTCGACCGCCGGTCGGTGCGTTTCACCGGCTACTGGCGGCTCGGCGCGAGCGAGGAGCAGCTCCTCGCCGAGGCATACGCGGGCCAGGCGCCCAGCGAGGACCCGACTTCCGACCTGTAGTCGACTTCCGCAGGTCACAGGGCATTTCAGAGAGGGGCCCCGGCTTTCAGCCGGGGCCCCTCGTCGTTTGGCTTGTTACTTAGGTTAGGCTAACCTAAGTTCCACACCCCACCCCCCTCTCTCCCCTGCCCGGAGGAAAGTTGATGCGCTCGCATCTGCTGAACGAGACGACCGCGGACCTCTACCGGCGTTCGGTCACCGAGGGCGTCGAACGCGTCGCCGCCAAACTCGCGGCCACGCAGCGCCCCCACACCGGTATCTCCGTGGACGAACTCGCCCCGGTCATCAACGGGATCGACCTGGACAAGCCGCTCGAGGACCCCGCCGCCGTCCTCGACGAGCTGGAGGACGTCTACCTGCGCGACGCGGTGTACTTCCACCACCCGCGCTACCTCGGCCACCTCAACTGCCCGGTCGTCATCCCCGCGGTGCTCGGAGAGGCGGTCCTCTCGGCCGTCAACTCCTCCCTCGACACCTGGGACCAGTCCATCGGCGGCACGCTCATCGAGCGCCGCCTCATCGACTGGACCGCGCAGCGCATCGGCCTCGGCCCCGCCGCGGACGGCATCTTCACCTCCGGCGGCAGCCAGTCCAACTTCCACGCCCTGCTGCTGGCCCGCGACGAGGCCTGCCGCATCGTGATGAAGAAGGCGCTGGACGAGGGCCGCGAGCTCACCAAGGCCGAACTCCTCCCGAAGCTGCGCATCTTCACCTCCGAGGCCAGCCACTTCAGCGTGAAGAAGTCGGCCGCCATGCTGGGCCTCGGCTACGAGGCCGTCATCGCCGTCCCGGTCGACCGGAGCCGCCGGATGGACACCGCGGTGCTCGCCCTGGAGCTGGAGGCGTGCGCCGCCGAGGGCCTCTTCCCGATGGCCGTCGTCGCCACCGCCGGCACCACCGACTTCGGGTCCATCGACCCGCTCCCCGAGATCGCCGAGCTGGCCGAAGAGCACTCCGCGTGGATGCACGTGGACGCCGCCTACGGCTGCGGACTGCTCGTCTCGCCCACCCGCCGGCACCTCCTCGACGGCATCGAGCACGCCGACTCCGTCACCGTGGACTACCACAAGTCGTTCTTCCAGCCCGTCAGCTCCAGCGCCATGCTGGTCCGCGACCGCGACACCCTCCGGCACGCCACGTACCACGCGGACTACCTCAACCCGCGCCGCATGGCCGAGGAGCGCATTCCCAACCAGGTCGACAAGTCCATCCAGACCACGCGCCGCTTCGACGCCCTCAAGCTCTGGATGACCCTGCGCGTCATGGGCGCCGACGGGATCGGCTCCCTCTTCGACGAGGTCATCGACCTGGCCGCCGCGGGCTGGGACCTCATCGACGCCGACCCGCGCTTCGAGGTCGTGGTCAAGCCCCGGATCTCCACGCTGGTCTTCCGCTACGTACCGGAGGGCGACGTCCGGGCGGACCTGGTCGACGAGGCCAACCTGCACGCCCGCAAGGCCCTGTTCGCCTCGGGCGAGGCCGTCGTCGCCGGCACCAAGGTGGACGGGGACCAGTACCTGAAGTTCACCCTCCTCAACCCGCAGACCACGACGGCCGACATCGCGGCCGTCCTCGACCTTCTCGCCGCACACGCCGAGCAGTTCCTGGGAGAATCCCTTGCCGTCCACCGTTAAGCCCCACGACTTCATCGGCATCGGCCTCGGTCCCTTCAACCTGGGACTCGCCTGCCTGACCGCGCCGATCGACGAGCTCGACGGCCTGTTCATCGAGTCGAAGCCGCACTTCGAGTGGCACGCCGGGATGTTCCTGGACGGCGCGCACCTGCAGACGCCGTTCATGTCGGACCTGGTCACCCTCGCCGACCCGACCTCGCCCTTCTCCTTCCTGAACTACCTGAAGGACAGCGACCGGCTGTACTCCTTCTACATCCGGGAGAACTTCTACCCGCTGCGGGCCGAGTACAACGACTACTGCCGCTGGGCCGCCGACCGGCTCGACAACGTCCTGTACTCCACCTCCGTCACCGAGGTCACCTACGACGAACGCGCCGGTCTCTACGAGGTCCACACCGACAAGGGCGAGACCCACCTGGCCCGCCGCCTGGTCCTGGGCACCGGCACCACGCCCTTCGTCCCGGAGGCCTGCGCGGGCCTCGGCGGCGACTTCCTGCACAACTCCGCGTACATGCCGCACAAGGCCGAGCTCCAGAAGAAGAAGTCGATCACCCTGGTCGGCTCGGGCCAGAGCGCCGCCGAGATCTACTACGACCTCCTCACCGAGATCGACGTGTACGGCTACCGGCTCAACTGGGTCACGCGCTCACCGCGCTTCTTCCCGCTGGAGTACACGAAGCTGACGCTGGAGATGACCTCCCCCGAGTACGTGGACTACTTCCACGCCCTCCCCGAGGACACCCGCTACCGGCTGGAGACCCAGCAGAAGAACCTCTTCAAGGGCATCGACGGCGATCTGATCAACGCCATCTTCGACCTGCTCTACCAGAAGAAGATCAGCATGCCGGGCGCGGTCCCGACCACCCTGCTGACCAACACCTCGCTGAACAGCACGGCGTACGACACCACCACGGGCACGTACACCCTCGGCCTGCGCCAGGAGGAGCAGGAGCGCGACTTCTGCCTCTCCACCGAGGGCCTGGTGCTGGCCACCGGCTATGCGTACCGGATCCCGGAGTTCCTCGCCCCGGTGCGCGACCGGCTGAACTTCGACGGCCGCGGACGCCTCGACGCCGCCCGCAACTACAGCGTCGACACCACCGGCCGCGGGGTCTACCTCCAGAACGGCACGACCCACAACCACTCCCTCACCTCGCCCGACCTGGGCATGGCCGCGTACCGCAACGCGTACATCATCGGCGAGCTCCTCGGCCGCGAGTACTACAAGGTCGAGAAGTCCATCGCGTTCCAGCAGTTCGCAGTCCCGGAAGGCATGCACGCATGAGCACCACCGGCTCCACCACCGAGATCCTCTACGCCCGCACCGACGCGGTACTCGGCACCTTCGCCATCCGCCCGCTGGACCCCTTCTCCGACGCGGAGCTCCTGCACGGCTGGGTCACCCACCCCAAGGCCTCGTTCTGGATGATGCAGGACGCCTCGCTGCCGGACGTCGAGCGCGAGTACATGAGGATCGCCGCGGCCGAGCACCACCAGGCTTTCATCGGCCTGCACGAGGGCCGGCCCGCCTTCCTGATGGAGACGTACGACCCGGCCCGCCTGGAGCTCGTCGGCCTGTACGACGCCCAGCCCGGCGACGTCGGCATGCACTTCCTCGTCGCACCGAGCGAACGGCCGCTGCACGGGTTCACCCGCGCGGTCATCACCACCGTCATGGCGGCCGTGTTCGCCGACCCGGCGGCCGAGCGGGTCGTGGTCGAGCCCGACGTCCGCAACACCGCCGTCCACGCCCTGAACGAGGCCGTCGGCTTCGTGCCCGACCGCCCCGTACGGAAGCCGGAGAAGGAAGCCCTCCTCAGCTTCTGCACCCGCGCCCGGTTCGAGGCGGCCACCGGCCTCACCGCGGAGCGCCTCACCAAGGAGCTCTCGATATGAGCCTCGCCGACGCCGTCTCCCACCTCGACCCCGAGCTGTGGGCCCGCGCCAACCGCGCCCTGGTCCGCAAGGCCCTCGCGGAGTTCTCCCACGAGCGCCTGCTGACCCCCAGACTGCTGGACTGCGGCCTCTACTCGGTCCTCAGCGACGACAACTCGGTGGAGTACCGCTTCGCGGCCACCCGCCACGCCCTGGACCACTGGTCGGTGGACGAGTCGTCCATCACCCGCCACCAGGACGGCCGCGAGCTTCCGCTGGACGCCCTCGACTTTCACATCGAGCTCCGCGAGTCCCTGGGGCTGAGCGCCGAAGTCCTGCCCGTCTACCTGGAGGAGATCTCCTCCACCCTGGCCGGCTCGGGCTTCAAGTACACCAAGCCGCAGGTCTCCTCCGCCGTCCTCGCGAAGTCCTCCTTCCAGGACATCGAGACCGGCATGACCGAGGGCCACCCCTGCTTCGTCGCGAACAACGGCCGCCTCGGCTTCGGCGTGCACGAGTACCTCTCGTACGCCCCGGAGACGGCGAGCCCCGTCCACCTGGTGTGGGTGGCGGCCCGCAAGGACGTCTCCACCTTCACGGCGGGCGCGGGCCTGGACCACGACACGTTCATGCGCGACGAGCTGGGCGACGAGACGATCGCGGCCTTCTCCGCCCGGATGACCGGCCTCGGCCTGGACCTGGCGGACTACCACCTCTTCCCGGTCCACCCGTGGCAGTGGTGGAACAAGACCACCATCACCTTCGCCGCCGAGATCGCCAACCGCCGCCTGGTCCTGCTGGGCGAGGGCACGGACGCCTACCTGGCGCAGCAGTCGATCCGCACCTTCTTCAACACCAGCGCCCCCGGCAAGCACTACGTCAAGACCGCCATCTCGGTGCTGAACATGGGCTTCATGCGGGGCCTGTCGGCCGCGTACATGGAGGCCACGCCGGCCATCAACGACTGGCTCCACCAGCTGATCGGGTCGGACCCGGTGCTGCGGTCCGTGGACTTCTCGATCATCCGCGAGCGCGCGGCGATCGGCTACCACCACCGCCAGTACGAACGCGCCACCGACCGGTACTCCCCGTACCGCAAGATGCTGGCCGCGCTCTGGCGCGAGTCCCCGGTCAACTCCCTGCGGGACGGCGAGCGGCTGGCCACGATGGCCTCCCTGCTGCACGTGGACGCCGAGGGCACGTCCTTCGCCGGCGCCCTGATCGCGGAATCGGGCCTGACCCCGGCCGAGTGGCTGCGCTCGTACCTGCGCGCCTACCTGGTCCCGCTCCTGCACTGCTTCTACCAGTACGACCTCGCGTACATGCCGCACGGCGAGAACACCATCCTCGTCATCGAGGGCGGCGTCGTGAAGCGGGCGATCTTCAAGGACATCGCCGAGGAGATCGTGGTCATGGACCCGGACGCGGTGCTGCCGCCCGCGGTCGAGCGGGTCCGGGCGGACGTCCCCGAGGACATGAAGCTGCTGTCGATCTTCACGGACGTCTTCGACTGCTTCTTCCGCTTCCTGGGCCCGATCCTGGCGGCGGAGGGCATCTGCGAGGAGGAGACCTTCTGGCGGGCGGTCGCGGACTGCGCCCACGAGTACCAGGACTCCATGCCGGCCCTGTCGGACCGCTTCGAACGCTACGACCTGTTCGCCGAGGAGTTCCAGCTGTCCTGCCTGAACCGCCTCCAGCTGCGCAACAACCGGCAGATGGTCGACCTCGCCGACCCGTCCGCCGCGCTCCAGCTGATCGGCACCCTCAAGAACCCCGTCGCGGCCTTCGCCCGGCGGTGACGGAGCCCGGGCGGCAGCCGATACGGTCCCTCGGCTGCCGCCCGACTTCTCGGGACTCCGCCCCCGGCAACGGCGCCGCGCCGCGCCGCTAGGACCAGGGCACCTCCGGCGCCCGGTAGTAGCCGATGTCCTGGGCGTCCATGCGCGGGCCCTGTTCGCCCAGCCGCCGGCTGTACGAGGCCCAGTCGAGGGCAGCGGCCGGCGACCAGCCGAGCTCCGCGAGGCCCAGCACCCGCGGAAACGCCATCAGCTCCCAGTCGGCCCGCGCGGCGATCGTCTCCGTCCACAGCGGCGCCTCCACGCCCAGGACGGCCGATTCGGGAACCCCGGCCAGGTAGGCCCCCGGGTTCCAGGAGTACGACCGCCTGACCGGCACGAGCCCGGCCCACGCCAGCCCCGGCTTCGTCGCCAGGTCGTACTTCATGTCCAGGTAGAGCCGGTCCGCCGGCGACAGGATCAGCGGGTGCCCCGCCTTCGCCGCCGCGACGACCCCGGCCTTCTCCGCGGCCGGCGTCCGGTCGTGCCCCCAGTACTGCAGCACCGCCCCCCGCGCGGGCCGCGCCGCCGCGAGCTGGTGCCAGGCCACCACCGTCTTCCCGTACCGGCCCACCGCGGCCTGCGCCCGGTCCATGAACGCCGCGTAGTCCGCCGCCGGCGTCGCGTGCGCCTCGTCGCCGCCGATGTGCAGGTAGCGGCCCGGCGTCAGCTCCGCCAGCTCGCCGAGCACCTGGTCGATGAACTCGTACGTCCGCTCCTTGGCGACGCACAGCGAGCTGAAGCCCACCTTGGTCCCGGTGTACCGCGGCGGCGCCTTCCCGTCGCAGTTCAGCTCGGCGTACGAGGCGAGCGCCGCGTTCGTGTGCCCCGGCATGTCGATCTCGGGGACCACGTCCACGTACCGCTGTCCCGCGTACGCGACGAGCTCCCGGTACTCGTCCTTCGTCCAGTGCCCGCCCGGTCCGCCGCCGACCTCGCTGCCGCCCCCGTACTCCGCCAGCCGCGGCCAGGAGTCGACCGCCAGGCGCCATCCCTGGTCGTCGGTCAGGTGCACGTGCAGCGTGTTGACCTTGTACTGGGCCAGCTGGTCGACGTACCTCTTGACCTGCTCCACCGTGAAGAAGTGCCGCGCGATGTCGATCATCGCGCCCCGGTACGCGAAGCGCGGCCGGTCCACGACCGTCCCGCCGGGCACCTTCCCGGGCCCCGCCACCGGTACCAGCTGGCGCAGGGTCTGCCCGGCGTGGAACAGCCCGGCCGGGGTCCGCGCGGTGAGGGTGATCCCGCCCGGTCCTGACTCCAGCCGGTACCCCTCGGCCCCGACCCCTTCGGCCTCCTCGTCGATCCGGAGCCGGATGCCGTCGCCCTCGGCCCCGTCGACCACGGGCAGCGGGAGTCCGCTCGGGCCGCGCAGCTGCTCCGCGAGGAGCTCGCCGACCCGCCGGACCTCCTCGTCGCGGCCCAGGCCGGTACGGATGACCGTGCCCGCCCCGAAGGAGTAGCCGGGGCCTTCGGCGCGTGCGGAGACGGGCGCGGGCAGCAGCCGGTCGAAGGGGGCCAGGGCCGCGGCGGGGGCGCGGCCGCCGGGCCTGGCGTCGTCACCGCGGGCCGCGGTGCAGGCGGTGGCGAAGGCGGGGGCGGCGCCGAGGACGGAGAGGGCGAGGAGGGTGCCGAGCGTGCGGCGCAGAACTCTCATGGCCCAGGTATAGGCCAAGTGGGCCGCAGTGGCCGGTGCGAGAATCGACGGATGGCGGAAATCATCCAGAAGGACGGCACTTGGACTTTCGACGGGGACACGGTGCGCATCGTGCCGGGCCGCGACAAGGGGGTGGGCCTGCTGCGCCAGACGCTCGGCGAACTGGCCGTACCGCTGCGCGCGCTGGCCGGCATCAGCTTCGAACCGGGGCGCAAGGCGGGCCGCTTGCGGCTGCGGCTGCGTGACGGCGCCGACCCCCTGCTCCAGGTGACCGGCGGTCGGCTGCCGGACGCCTCCGACCCGTACCGGCTGACCGTGGAGGCGGACCGGGCCGGGGTGGCGGAGTACTTCGTGGACGAGGTGCGCCATGCACTCCTGCTGGAGCAGGTGGAGACCGGTCCCACCAGCGCGTACCTGCTGCCGGGCCCCGCGGTGCCGATCACGGCGGGCGCGGGTGACGGGACCGCGGCCTTCGACGGGGACCGGGTGTCCCTGGAGTGGAACTGGACGGCCGAGGAGGCGAAGCGCTCCGGCGGGACGCGGGTGTTCCGGGTGGCGGACCTGCGGTCGGTGGAGTGGTCCCCGTCGAAGGGGCTGGGGAGCGGCTGGCTGCGCTTCCTCCCGGCGGGCAGCGCGGCGCCCGCCTCGCCCAAGTACGACCCCTTCACGGTGGAGCTCTTCGGTTTCAAGAACGACCCGCTGATGGCCCTGGTCGCGGCGGCGGTGGCGGCCCGGCTGCCCCACCCCGCGGCGGCCGCGGCCGATCCGGCGGGCGCCGCAGCGGCCCGGGGTGCCGGACCGGCCGGACAGCCGGGGGTCTCGGCTTCGGTGGCCGTGGCGGGCTCGGCGGAGGAGACCGCGGCGGACCACGACACCCTGCTGCGGCGCTTGCGCGAGCTGGGGGAGCTGCACCAGTCGGGGATCCTCACGGCGGACGAGTTCGCGGCGGCCAAGCAGGCCGTTTTGCGCCGTTTCTGACCGGATCCAACCATTCCGCTGGTCCAGACCAGGGAGATCCTGCCCGATTCCGGGCAGGATCTTTGCGTTCGGCGCCGCGACCCGCCAGTATCTACGGGTGCTCGATCGCCGTCCGTCGCATGACGACCTCGTCGACCACCTGGTGCGCAGCACCTCGCTGCAGCGCGGCGAGGCCGCCCGGGTGGTCCTCGACGTGCTCGCGTACTTCGACGAGACGACCGAGGAGTTCGTCCGCCGCCGCCACCGGGAACTGCAGTCCGGCGGAGCGGTCAACGCGGAGATCTTCGAGCGGATCGCGGCCGAGCTGCCGCACCGCGCCGTGGCGCCCCCGGAGCTCTCTCTCCGGCAGCTGCGCCGCATCGTCTACGGCTGACGCACGACAGCGAACCACGGCTGGGACCCAGCCACCCGAGCACACGTACCGAACTTCAGGAGGGGCAGAACCGTATGTGCGGAATCGTCGGTTACATCGGCAAGCGTGACGTGGCACCACTGCTGCTGGAGGGCCTGCAGCGCCTCGAGTACCGCGGATACGACTCCGCGGGCATCGTCGTCAACAGCCCGAAGGCCGCGGCCCTGAAGGTCGTCAAGGCCAAGGGCCGGGTCCGCGAGCTGGAGTCCCGCGTCCCCAAGCGCTTCGCCGGCACCACCGGCATCGCCCACACCCGCTGGGCCACGCACGGCGCCCCGAGCGACATCAACTCGCACCCCCACCTCGACGCCGAGAACAAGGTGGCCGTCGTCCACAACGGCATCGTGGACAACGCCTCCGAGCTGCGCGCCAAGCTCGAGGCCGACGGTGTCGTCTTCGTGTCGGAGACCGACACCGAGGTGATCGTCCACCTGATCGCCCGCTCCCTGGCCGACTCCCTGGAGGAGAAGGTCCGCGAAGCCGTCAAGGCGATCGAGGGCACCTACGGCATCGCCGTGATGCACGCCGACTTCGCCGACCGCATCGTCGTCGCCCGCAACGGCTCCCCCGTCGTCCTGGGCATCGGCGAGAAGGAGATGTTCGTCGCCTCGGACGTCGCCGCCCTGGTCGCCCACACCCGCCAGGTCGTCACCCTCGACGACGGTGAGATGGCCACGCTGAAGGCCGACGACTTCCGCACCTACACCACCAGCGGTGCCACCACCACCGCCACCCCGGAGACCGTGGAGTGGGAGGCCGCCTCGTACGACATGGGCGGCCACGACACCTACATGCACAAGGAGATCTCCGAGCAGCCCGACGCGGTCGACCGCGTGCTGCGCGGCCGGATCGACGACCGCTTCAACACGGTGCACCTGGGCGGCCTGAACCTGGACCCGCGCGAGGCGCGCGGCATCCGCCGGGTCAAGATCCTTGGCTGCGGCACCTCGTACCACGCGGGCCTCATCGGCGCCGGCCTCATCGAAGGCATGGCCCGGATCCCCGCGGACGCCGAGCCCGCCTCCGAGTTCCGCTACCGCAACCCGGTCGTGGACCCCGACACCCTCTACATCGCGGTCTCCCAGTCCGGTGAGACGTACGACGTGCTGGCGGCCGTGCAGGAGCTCAAGCGCAAGGGCGCCCGCGTCCTCGGCGTCGTCAACGTGGTCGGCTCCGCGATCGCCCGCGAGGCGGACGGCGGCGTGTACGTGCACGCCGGGCCCGAGGTCTGCGTCGTCTCCACCAAGTGCTTCACCAACACGGTCGTGGCCTTCGCGCTGCTGGCCGTGCACCTGGGCCGCATCCGGGACCTGTCGGTCACCGACGGCAAGCGGATCATCGAGGGCCTGCGCAAGCTGCCCGCGCAGATCCAGGAGATCCTCGACGGCGAAGAGGACATCAAGAAGCTGGCGGCCCAGTTCGCCGAGGCCAAGTCGATGATGTTCATCGGCCGGGTGCGCGGTTACCCGGTGGCGCTGGAGGCCTCCCTCAAGCTGAAGGAGATCTCCTACATCCACGCCGAGGCCTACCCGGCCTCCGAGCTGAAGCACGGCCCCCTCGCGCTGATCGAGCCCTCGCTGCCGACGGTCGCGATCGTTCCCGACGACGACCTGCTGGAGAAGAACCGCGCGGCCCTGGAGGAGATCAAGGCCCGCAGCGGCCGGATCCTGGCCGTCGCGCACCGCGAGCAGGAGAAGGCGGACCACACCATCGTGGTCCCGAAGAACGAGGACGAGCTGGACCCGATCCTGATGGGCATCCCGCTCCAGCTGCTGGCGTACCACACGGCCCTGGCCATGGGCCGGGACATCGACAAGCCGCGCAACCTGGCGAAGTCGGTCACGGTCGAGTAGGCACCGGCTGCGCCCCTCCCGGGCATGCGAAGACCCCCGTGCGCATCGCGCACGGGGGTCTTCGCGCAGGGGCTCAGCCCGCGGCGACCGCGCCGCGGCCCGAGGCCTTGCCCATCGCCATGGGCCAGTGCGCCAGTGCGGCGGTGGCCCCGTACCAGGCCAGCAGCCCGGACACGGCGGCGGCCCAGCCGCCCGCCTTGGCCAGCCCGTCGCTGCCGGCGAACGAGGCTATGGCCAACAGGAGGAGGGACAGGGTCAGCAGGGCGTAGACGCCCTGGCTGAACAGACCGCTCGCCGCCGAGACCGTGAGGGTCAGCGCGAGCAGGGCGAAGAGCACCAGAAACGTTCCGGCGGCTTCGTCGGAGACCGACGCCCCGGCTCCCTTGGCCCACGTGAACCAGAAGACGCCGAGGCCCGCGAACGCGGTGCCGTTGAACCCGTTTCCGCCGCGGTACTCGAGGAGTCCGAGGAGGAACAGGGCCGCGCCGCCCACGTACATGGCGAGCGATACGGAATGGGCGGCGGTCACTCCGTCGATGACACCGGTGTGGCCGATACCGAATGCGAGAAGGGTCAGACCCAGGGCGATGTTCCCGAGGGTCGAAGTCGAGGCCGTGCTTCCCGCAGAGACACCATTGTCCACGGCGGGCTCCCTTCGATCTGCAGTTGTTTGCTGCGTCCCAGCAGCATTTATCTACCCTTTACACAGGGGCACAATCGCACAATCGGTCACGGGAAGACAACGGTGAGCGACCGGAATCGGTCGGCGCGGGGCATCAGGGAATGACGACGACCGGGCGCTGTGCGCGCTTGGCCAGCCGGCCCGCGACCGACCCGAAGATCCGGCCCACGATCCCGTGCGTGGAGCCGACCACGATGGCGTCGGCCGAATACTCCCGGCCGACCTCCTCCAGCTCGTGGCAGATGTCCCCGCCGCGCTCGACCAGGATCCAGGGCACCTCGGCGAGGTAGTCCGCGCAGGCGAGTTCCAGCCCGAGGACCTCCGTGCGGTGGTCCGGCACGTCGACGAAGACGGGCGGCTCGCAGCCGGCCCAGACGGTGGTGGGCAGCCGGTTGGCGACATGGACGATGATCAGACCGGAGCCGGAGCGGCGGGCCATGCCGATCGCGTACGCGAGCGCGCGCTCACTGGACGTCGATCCGTCGAATCCCACAACGACTCCGTGCCGGAAGGCCGGATCGCAGGGGAGGCGCGTCTGTTCCACCGCGCGCAGATCGGCGGCCGACGCGGGGTCGGCGACCCGTTTGCGCTTGCGGTCCGCGGGTTCGGAGAATTCGTGACCGGCCATGGGTGTCTCGGCGAAGAGGTCCTTGGAGGAAGCAACAGGGGCGAAATCGGCGACGCTGGGTGACGGAGCTCTGTCCGGGAAGCATCTTCCCAAGCCCATACCCACCAGGGTACGGCGACACTCCTGTCCTGCACAGGGCTTGCCGCCCTTGGAGAGCGTCCCAGGGAGCATGCCGGAGCGAGCGCTCCTTGGCAATGCCCGCTGTCCCCTACAGCCAGTGACGATCGGGCCCGGCGCCACCCGTGCGCGCAGTGACCCGGCCGGGCCGAACGCCGTTGGACACGGGTCCGACCGTCCAGGAAGAGCCCGCAGGGAGCACGCCGTGCCCGGCCATCCGGTACACCCCGTCCAGCCAGCTCAGCCGACGCAGTCCGTCCACCAGTACGCCGAGACCGCCCCGCTCCACGCCCGTTCCCGCCCGTCCGCCCTTCACCCGTCCGTGCACCCCTCCGGACGCCGTCACGAGGACCCCGCGGGTGACGTCGTGCGCTGGGCCGCCTTCAGCTGTCTGCTCGTCCCCGTGGTCCTCGTCGTCTACGGGACCTCCGTCGGCGGGGCCGCGGTCGCCACTCTCGGCCTGCTCGCGGTGACGGCCGCCTGCCGGGCGCTGCTGCGGTACTCGGAGCGGGCCGAGCGGGCCGCGGTCCGGGTGCCGGCGCAGGAGCGGCCGCCGGCCGCCCCGGCCGCGCGCGGCCGGCACTCGCGCGGAGGGTCCGGTGGACATCGCGTCTGCGGCGGTTCCGCGCCGCGCGCGGCGCCGTCCCCGCACGACTGACTCATTCGCACACCCACACCCGCACGTTTTCAGCCAACTTCCCGGCAGGTTGCCCCTCTTGCCGGAATGTCCCCCCAACCCCCCTACCACCAGCGACGACAGTCGCCGGGGGGCGCTGCGACCCTACGGGTACTGGCCACGGGCGGATCGGACGCTTCTCATGCCGGTAGCGGAGCGGAACGCTTCCTGATCGAATGCTTTTCGCCAAGTTGAGAAGTCGACATAGCGCTGCGTGCTGAACTTGTCACGCCGACACCACGGGACGCAGTAGATTCGATCATGTATTTACGGCGGGGGATCCACGTGCAAGGCCGAGGGGAAACGTGCAGGTGCGACCAGACCAAGGAGTCGCGACACCCAAGGGGGGCTTAGCGCCATGAGCCAGGATTCCACCGCCGTCGTCGCGGACGCCGGCCGGAAGCTCGCGGGGCGTCGCCGCAGGGAGATCGTCGCGGTGCTGCTGTTCAGCGGCGGACCGATCTTCGAGAGCTCCATTCCACTTTCCGTGTTCGGCATCGACCGGCAGGACGCGGGAGTTCCACGCTATCGACTGCTCGTGTGCGCCGGTGAGGACGGTCCGCTCAGGACCACCGGCGGACTCGAACTGACCGCGCCGTACGGGTTGGAGGCGATCGCCCGGGCAGGCACGGTCGTCGTGCCCGCATGGCGTTCCATCACTTCACCGCCGCCTCCGGAGGCGCTCGACGCACTGCGTCTGGCGCACGAGGAGGGTGCCCGGATCGTCGGACTGTGCACGGGAGCCTTCGTGCTCGCCGCCGCCGGTCTGCTCGACGGCCGGCCCGCGACGACGCACTGGATGTACGCGCCGACGCTGGCCAAGCGGTACCCGTCCGTCCACGTCGATCCGCGCGAGCTGTTCGTCGACGACGGGGACGTGCTCACGTCCGCGGGCACGGCGGCCGGAATCGACCTGTGCCTGCACATCGTGCGCACGGACCACGGCAGCGAGGCGGCCGGGGCCCTGGCCCGCAGGCTCGTCGTGCCGCCGCGCCGTACGGGCGGGCAGGAGCGCTATCTCGACCGGTCGCTGCCCGAGGAGATCGGCGCGGACCCGCTGGCCGAGGTCGTCGCCTGGGCGCTGGAACACCTCCACGAGCAGTTCGACGTGGAGACCCTGGCGGCCCGCGCCTACATGAGCCGGCGCACCTTCGACCGCCGGTTCCGCTCCCTGACGGGCAGCGCGCCGCTCCAGTGGCTGATCACCCAGCGGGTGCTCCAGGCACAGCGGCTGCTGGAGACCTCCGACTACTCGGTCGACGAGGTCGCCGGGCGCTGCGGGTTCCGTTCGCCGGTCGCCCTGCGCGGGCACTTCCGGCGGCAGCTGGGGTCCTCCCCGGCCGCCTACCGCTCCGCCTACCGGGCGCGGCGGCCGCAGGCCGACGTGGCTCAGGTGTCCCAGCTCTCGGAGAGCCCCGTCCCGCACCAGCGCACTCCGCAGCCCCAGCGGGCGGCGGCGGCCCTGGCCGCGGCCGGCCCGACGGTCACGGAGCTGTACGCCCCGGGCCGGGCCCTGCGGGAACACGCGTAACCCACACAACGGGTACGACGAGGAAGGTCCTCCACCGGTCACCGCCGGCGGGGGGCCTTCCGCATGTACGGTCCGGTCCCGCGGGCACCGCGACCGCATAAGGTGGGACACATGAACGATCGCATGGTGTGGATCGACTGCGAGATGACCGGGCTCTCGTTGACGGACGACGCACTTATCGAGGTGGCCGCACTGGTCACCGACTCGGAGCTCAACGTGCTCGGCGAAGGCGTGGACATCGTGATCCGCCCGCCGGACGCGGCCCTGGAGACCATGCCCGACGTGGTGCGCGCGATGCACACCGCCTCCGGACTGCTCGACGAGCTGGCCGGCGGGACCACCCTGGCGGACGCCGAGGCACAGGTCCTGGCGTACGTACGGGAGCACGTGAAGGAGCCCGGCAAGGCCCCGCTGTGCGGGAACTCGGTCGGCACCGACCGCGGCTTCCTGCTGCGTGACATGGCCGCGCTGGAGAGCTACATGCACTACCGGATCGTGGACGTGTCCTCGGTCAAGGAGCTGGCGCGCCGCTGGTACCCGCGGGCGTACTTCAACAGCCCGCAGAAGAACGGCAACCACCGGGCGCTCGCGGACATCAAGGAGTCCATCGCCGAGCTGCGCTACTACCGGGAGGCGGTCTTCGTCCCGCAGCCCGGGCCCGACTCGGACACGGCCCGGAGCATCGCCGCCAAGTACGTCCTGCCCGCCGAATAACCGACCCGGAGCCGAGGGCGCGGCAACGGGGGAGCGAGCACCCTCCCGGACCCTGTACCCTTTTCTTCGGCCGGTCGGTTCTCCGACCGGACATGGTGGGTGTAGCTCAGTTGGTAGAGCACCTGGTTGTGGTCCAGGTGGCCGCGGGTTCAAGTCCCGTCACTCACCCTGCGAAGCAGAGGGGTCCCGTCCGCGACAGCGGACCGGGGCCCCTCTTCTCGTTCCCGCGCCGTTCGGGTACGGGGCTCACGAGGACTCCCGGACCACCAGCCGGTTCGGCAGCACCACGGACGCCTCTCCCCCGGATTCGCCGGCGATCCTGGCCAGCAGCACCCGCGCCATGGTCCGGCCCATCTCCTCGATCGGCTGCCGGACGCTGGTCAGCGGCGGGTCCATGTGCCGGGCCACCACCGAGTCGTCGAAGCCGACCAGCGCCACGTCCTCGGGGATCCGGCGGCCGGCCGCGCGCAGCTCCCGCCGGGCGCCCGCCGCCATGACGTCCGAGGCCGCGAAGACCGCGTCGAGCGCCGGACGCCGCTCGAGCAGCTCGCGCATGGCGCGCCGGCCGCCCTCCTCGGTGAAGTCGCCGACCGCGATCAGCCCCGCGTCGGCGGGGCGGTCGGCGGCCGCCAGGGCCTGCCGGTAGCCGTCGAGGCGGCACTGGGCCCCGTACACGTCCAGCGGTCCGGTGATCGTGGCGATCGCGCGGCGGCCCCGGCCGAGGAGGTGGCGCACCGCCCCGGCGGCTCCCTCCAGGTTGTCGGAGTCCACCGAGGGCAGGGTCTCGGCGGCGGAACGGCGGCCGCTGATCACCGTCGGGATGCCCAGCTCGGCCAGCAGGTCCGGCAGCGGATCCCCGGCGTGGACGGAGGCGAGGAGCACCCCGTCGACGCGGTGCCCGGACAGGTACTGGGACAGGCTGCGGCGCTCGCGGTCGCTGCCGGCCAGGGTGAGGACGAGTTGCACGTCGGTCTCGGCGAGCGCGGCCCCGACCCCGCGGACCACGTCCGAGAAGTAGGGCTCGGCGAAGAAGCGAGCCTCCGGCTCGGGAATCACCAGGGCGATGGCGTCGGTGCGGTTGGCCGCGAGGGCCCGCGCCGCCCGGTTCGGCACGTACCCCAGCTCGGCCACGGCCGCCTCGACGGCGTTCCTCGTGTGCTCGCTGACCTTGGAAGAACCGTTGATCACCCGGGAGACCGTGCCGCGCCCGACTCCGGCGCGCGCCGCGACCTCCTCCAGGGTCGGCCGTCCTCTGCTGCCCCCGTGCCCGTTCATGGCTTCCTCCCAGCTGTGAATCTACCCCTTGACGACTGTGGGAGCGCTCCCACAGTGTGGCACACGACACCCGGCACGTTCCGTCCTTCAGGGAGGATGCACATGCGAGCCCATGCCCGAGCCCGAAGAACCCTTGTCACCACCGTCACCGCGGTGGGAGCGGCGGCCCTGCTGCTCGCGGGGTGCGCGCAGGATCCGGCCGAGAAGTCCGGGAGCGGCGCCCCGGCCGGCGACAAGGGGAAGACCACCCTGACCGTCGGGGTCTTCGGGGCCTTCGGCCTCCAGGAGGCCGGCCTCTACGACGAGTACATGGCCCAGAATCCCGGGATCCGCATCGAGCAGACCTCGATCGAGCGGAACGAGAACTACTACCCCCAGCTCCTCACCCACCTGGGGACGGGCAGCGGGCTCGCCGACATCCAGGCGGTCGAGGTCAACAACATCGCCGAGATCACCGCCACCCAGGCCGACAAGCTGGTGGACCTGGGCAAGGCGCCGGGGGTGGACAAGTCCGCCTACCTGCCCTGGAAGTGGGCTCAGGGCACGGCGCCCGCGGCGAAGGGCGGGGCCACGGTCGGCCTCGGCACCGACATCGGGCCGCAGGGGATCTGCTACCGCAAGGACCTCTTCGAGGCGGCCGGGCTGCCCACTGACCGGGCGGCGGTCGGGGCGCTGTGGGCGGGCGACTGGAACAAGTACCTGGAGGCCGGCAAGGCGTACAAGGCGAAGGCGGGCGAGGGCAAGGCCTTCGTCGACTCCGCCTCGGGCGTGATGGCGGCGGTGACGGGCAGCAGCGCGCAGCGGTTCTACGACGATCAGGGCAAGATCGTCTACAAGACCAACCCGGCGGTGCGCGGGGCCTTCGACCTGGCGGCCTCCTTCGCCAGTGAGGGGCTGAGCGCCAAGCTCCAGCAGTTCACCCCGGCCTGGGACCAGGGCTTCGCCAACGGCTCCTTCGCCACGGTCTCCTGCCCGGCCTGGATGCTCGGCTACATCCAGGACAAGGCCGGCCCGGCGGGCAAGGACAAGTGGGACGTGGCGCAGGCGCCGAAGCCCAGCAACTGGGGCGGCTCCTTCCTGGTGGTGCCGAAGGCGGGCAAGCACACCGAGGAGGCGACGAAGCTGGCGGCCTGGCTGACCGCTCCGGCGCAGCAGGCGAAGCTCTTCGAGAAGCGGGGCAGCTTCCCGAGCGCGAGCGCCGCCTACAAGCTGCCGGCCGTCTCGGGCGCACAGCACGCGTACTTCGGCGGGGCCCCGATCGGCGAGATCTTCGCGAAGGCGGCGCAGGCGGTGCCGGTGACGGTGGTCGGTCCCAAGGACCTGGTGATCGCGCAGAACCTGGCGGACATCGGGATGCTCCAGGTCGACCAGAAGGGCCGCAGTGCCCAGGAGGGCTGGGAGGCCGCGGTGAAGGCGATCGACAACGCCCTGGACCAGTGAGGCGCAGGTGACGGACGAGACGGCTGTTCTGTCCCCTTCCGCCGCCGGCTCGAAGCGGCCGGCGGCGGAAGGGGGCGGCCGGGGCCAGATGTGGCGCTCGCGCCGCTACCGCTGGGACCTGCGCTGGAGCCCGTACGCCTTCGTGGCGCCCTTCTTCCTCTTCTTCGCCGCCTTCGGGCTGTTCCCGCTGCTGTACACGGGCTGGGCGGCGCTGCACCAGGTGGAGCTGACCGATCCGGACAGCATGACGTGGGTGGGGCTGAAGAACTTCACCCGGCTCTGGGACGACGAGTTCTTCTGGAACGCCCTGCGCAACACCGTCACCATCGGGCTGCTGTCCACGGTGCCGCAGCTGGCGATCGCGCTCGGCCTGGCCCATCTGCTCCACTACAAGCTGCGCGGCTCCGCGTTCTTCCGGGTCGCGGTGCTCACCCCGTACGCGACCTCGGTGGCGGCGGCGACCCTCGTGTTCGTGCTGCTCTTCGGCCGGGACTACGGGATGATCAACTGGGCGCTGTCGGCGGTCGGGCTCGGGGCGGTGGACTGGCAGAACGGCACCTTCGCCTCGCAGTTGGCCGTCTCCACCATCGTGATCTGGCGGTGGACGGGCTACAACGCGCTGATCTACCTGGCGGCGATGCAGGCCGTGCCGGGCGAGCTGTACGAGTCGGCCGCGCTGGACGGCGCCTCGCGCTGGCAGCAGTTCCTGCACGTGACCGTGCCCTCGCTGCGGCCGACGATCCTGTTCACCTGTGTCGTCTCGACGATCGGGGCGACCCAGCTGTTCGGGGAGCCGCTGCTGTTCAACGGCGGGGCGGGCGCGACGGGCGGCTCGGAGCACCAGTTCCAGACGCTCGGGCTGTACCTGTACGAGCAGGGCTGGGTGAACCTGCACCTGGGGCGGGCCTCGGCCATCGCGTGGGCGATGTTCCTGATCCTGCTGGTCATCGCGGGCGCGGCGCGGCTGCTGCGCAGACTGGGGGCTTCCCGATGAGATCGCTGCGCGCGGGCAAGCTCACCTACGTGGTGCTGGCCCTGTTCACGGCCGGCTCGCTCTTCCCCCTCGTCTGGACGGCGATCGCGGCGTCCCGGAGCAACACGCGGCTGGCGCAGACCCCGCCGCCGTTCTGGTTCGGCGGGAACCTGGGCCGCAACCTCCAGGTCGCGTGGACCGACGCGAACATGGGCACCGCCCTGCTGAACACCCTGATCGTGGCCGGCACGGTGGCCGCCGGGACGGTGGTGTTCTCCACGCTCGCGGGCTTCGCCTTCGCCAAGCTGCGCTTCCGCGGCAGCAGGCTGCTGCTGGGGCTGGTGATCGGGACGATGCTGATCCCGCCGCAGCTGAGCGTGGTCCCGCTGTACATGCTGATCGCGGAGCTGTCGTGGACGGACCGGCTCCAGGCGGTGATCCTGCCGACCCTGGTGTCCGCGTTCGGCGTGTTCTTCATGCGGCAGTACCTGGCGCAGGCCCTGCCCATGGAGCTGGTGGAGGCCGCCCGCACGGACGGGGCGAGTTCCCTGCGGATCGTGTGGCACGTGGTGTTCCCCGTGGCCCGCCCCGCGATGGCGGTCCTGGCCATGCTGACCTTCGTCATGGCCTGGAACGACTTCTTCTGGCCGATCGTCGCGCTGACCCAGAACGGCAGCCCGACGGTGCAGGTGGCCCTGACCGGTCTGGGCCGGGGATACATCCCCGACCAGTCGGTGATCATGGCGGGCGCGCTGCTGGGCACGCTCCCGCTGCTGCTGGTGTTCCTCGTCTTCGGCCGCCAGATCGTCGGCGGCATCATGCAGGGAGCGGTCAAAGGATGACGACTGTGCCGATGGACAACGTGCGGTTCCCGGACGGGTTCTTGTGGGGGGCGGCCACGGCGGCCTTTCAGATCGAGGGCGGGGCCGCCCTGCGCGGGCCCTCGATCTGGGACACGTTCTGCCGTACGCCCGGCAAGGTGCACGGCGGCGACACGGGCGATGTGGCGGTCGACCACCACCGGCTGTGGCGGGACGACGTGCGGCTGATGGGCGAACTGGGGCTGGGGGCCTACCGTTTCTCGGTGTCCTGGCCGCGGGTGCTCTCGGGCGGGATCGGCTTCTACGACGCCCTGGTGGACGAGCTGCTCGCCCACGGGATCCGGCCCTGCGTGACCCTGTACCACTGGGACCTGCCGCAGGAGCTCGAGGCCGAGGGCGGCTGGCCCGAGCGGGAGACGGCCTACGCCTTCGCCGCGTACGCCGAGCAGGTCGCGAAGGTGCTCGGCGACCGGGTGGAGTTGTGGACCACCCTCAATGAGCCCTGGTGCAGCGCCTTCCTCGGCTATGCCTCCGGGGTCCACGCCCCCGGCCGCACCTCCCCCGCCGACTCCCTGCGCGCCGCCCACCACCTCAACCTGGCCCACGGCCTGGCCGCGGCCGCCCTGCCCGCCTCGGCGCGGGTCGGGATCGCGCTCAACCCGAGCGCGGTGCGGCCGCTGACCTCCTCGGCGGCCGACGTGGACGCGCAGCGCCGCATCGACGCCCTGGCGAACCGGATCTTCACCGGGCCGCTGCTGTACGGGGCCTACCCGCAGGACCTCCTCGCGGACACCGCCGCGGTGACGGACTGGTCTTTCATCCGGCCCGGTGACGAGGCGCTGATCCACCAGCCGTTGGACTATCTCGGCGTGAACTACTACACCCCGGCGGTGGTGTCGGCGGCTCCGGCCGGCACCGGCCCCCGCGCGGACGGCCACGGGGCCGCGGACCACTCCCCCTGGCCGGGGGCCGACACCGTGGCCTTCCACCAGCCGCCGGGCGAGCAGACGGACATGGGCTGGTCGATCGATCCGACGGGCTTGTACGACCTGTTGATGCGCTTCTCCCGGGAGGCACCGGGCCTGCCCCTGCTGGTCACCGAGAACGGCGCGGCGTACGCTCCCGACCTGCACGACCCGGCGCGGATCGACTATCTGGAAGCCCATTTGACCGCCGTGCACCGCGCCCTGGCGGACGGCGCCCCGGTGGAGGGCTACTTCCTCTGGTCGCTGATGGACAACTTCGAATGGGCCTACGGCTACAGCAAACGCTTCGGCAT
This sequence comes from Streptomyces sp. NPDC046303, assembly GCF_055588085.1. Taxonomy (NCBI): domain Bacteria; kingdom Bacillati; phylum Actinomycetota; class Actinomycetes; order Kitasatosporales; family Streptomycetaceae; genus Streptomyces; species Streptomyces sp. NPDC046303. The sequence goes on along the minus strand of NZ_JBVJFA010000009.1, from coordinate 187,023 downwards.
CGTCCACGTGGACTACGAGACCCAGACCCGCACCCCGCGCTCCAGCGCACGCTGGTACGCGCGCGTGGCCAGGACGGGTTCCCTCTGACCGGACCCCCTTACCGGCCGGGGGCGCCGAAGGCGTCGGCGTGGTCCTCGGCCCACTGGCCGAAGGCGCGGGCCGGGTGGCCGGTGAGGCGCTCGACCTCGTCGGTGAGGGGGACCGGCAGGCCGTCGGTGGAGGCCCAGTAGTCGAGGAGCGCGTCGGCGTACGGCCCGGGTATGTAGCCGTCGACCTCGGCCTTCCACTGCTCGGAGGAGACGGCCTCGAACGGTATGGGCCGGCCGAGGACTTCGCCGAGTATGCGCAGCTGCGCCGCGAACGTCAGCGACTGCGGTCCGGTCAGGGTGTAGGCGCGCCCGCCGAGAGCCGGGTCGGCGAGGACCGCGAAGGCGGCTTCGGCGAGGTCGGCCTCGTGAACGGGGTCGGAGAACGAGCCCGGGTAGGGCAGGTGGACGGGGCGGCCGGACGTCAGCGACCAGGCCCAGCCGAGGGCGTTGCTCGCGAAGGATCCCGGGCGCAGCAGCGTGGTGCGCAGCGGAGAGGCCGACAGGGCCTGCTCGACGGCGAGAGGGGAGGCGGACAGCGGACTGTCGGCGGCGCCGGGGCTCAGGACCGAGGAGGAGGACAGGAGCACGACGTGCTCGACCCCGGCCGTGACGGCCTCCTTGACGAAGGCCTCGACGCCGGACGCCTCGGCGTAGAGGAAGACGGAGCGGACGCCGGCCAGGGCATCGGGGAAGGTCGCCGGATCGGTGAGGTCGCAGCGGACGGCATCGGGACGGTCCGGCTCCCGGGATCCGAGCCGGTGCGGGAGGCCGTGGGACGTGAGGAGGGCGGAGAGTCCGCGGGCGACGGCGCCGCGGCTACCGGTGACGAGGATCGACATGGCTGGCTCCTTTTCCTAGGATAGATACGTGATGCAGATTCTGCGCTACACATTCTCTGTGTCACACAGATAAATTTGGAGCATGGAGAAGCCGATGTCAACCGATTCCCCCCGTACGGGTGATGAGTGGAGCCGAGCCGAGCTGCTCGCGCGCATCGTCACCGAGAGCCAGCGCCACTACGCCGACTACTCCCTCTTCACCCAGGCCCTGGCCGACCACGTCGGACTGCACCCCACCGACATGCAGTGCGTCGCCCTCCTGGACATGGAGCCCGGCCCGGTCAGCACCGGCGACATCGCCCGCCTCACCGGCCTGACCTCCGGCTCCGCGACCCGCCTCGTCGACCGGCTGGTCAAGGCGGGGATCGTCGAGCGGCGCGCCGACCCCAACGACCGCCGCCGCTCCCTGGTCTCCCTCTCCCCCGAGGCCCGCGAGCGGATCGGCAAGGCCTGGGAGACCCCCGGCCGGGCCTTCGGCGCCGTCCTGGAGGGCTACTCCGATGCCGAACTCGCCATCATCGCCGACTACCTGCACCGCGCCGCCGAAGTCGGCCGGGCGCAGGCCAAGAAGCTGACCTCGGGCCAAGCCGGCTGACGTCCGGCGGCCGGACGAGGTCTTCCGGGGCGGCCGCCTCCCCGGTACGGTCCCCGGCAACGGGCAACGGCGCGCGCCGGAGAAACGGGAGGGTCGGCGTGCGGATGGAGGTTGTCCGTGACCCGATCAGCCCGATCAGCCCGCCCCGGCCGCCCCGCGCCCGTGCCCCCGCACCCGCCCGCGCCCGTGCCCTCACCCGCGCCCCCGGTCGGCGGCTTCCGCGGAGTGCTCGCACTCGGCGGTACCGCCCTCCCCCTCTACGCGTTCCTCGCCCGACTGCCCGCGGCACTGTGCCCCATCGGAACGCTCCTGCTCATCAACGAACGCGACGGCATCGGGGACGCGGGCGCCGTCGCCGCCGCCCTCTGGCTGGGCCAGGCCCTCGGCGGCCCCGTCATCGGCCGGCTCGCCGACCGGCGCGGCCACCGCCCCGTACTGCTGCTCGCCTGCGCCGCCAACGCCGCCGTGCTCCTCGCCCTCGTCGCGGCCGTCCTCGGCGGGCTGCCGCTCGCCGCACGCATGGCCCTCGCCGTCGCCGCCGGGCTCACCGTCCCGCAGATCGGACCGCTGGCCCGGGCCCGCTGGGCGCGGCTGGCCGGCGCGGACAAGAAGCTGCTGGGCTCCGCCCTGTCCTTCGACACCACCCTGGACGAGACCGGCTTCATGGTCGGGCCCGCGCTGGCCGGGATCCTGGCCGTGACCGTGCACCCGGCCTCGGCGCTGCTCCTCGCCGCCGCACTGATCCTCGTCTTCGGAACCCTGTTCGCGGTGCATCCGACCGCGCCCGGGCCGACGCTGACGGCCCCCGGCGCGCGGGCCGGCGTACGGCTGTGGTCGCCCGGCCTCGTCCTGCTGTTCGCGATGGCCGTGCTCCAGGGAGCCGCCTGGAGCGGGGCCAACACCGGGGTCAACGCACTCGCCGAGTCGCTGGGCGCGCCGGGCGCCGCCGGGCTGGTGTGGGCCGCCATGGCCGTGACCAGTTCCCTCGCCGGCTTCGTGACGGTGGCCCGGCCCGGTTCGGCGGATCTGACCGTGCGGCTGCGGTGGACGATCGCCGTCCAGGCGCTCCTCACGCTGCCGCTGCTCGCGGTGTCGGGCCTGGCCGGCGCCGCCCTCGCGCTCGCGGGCATCGGGCTGGCCGTGGCCCCGCACCTGATCGCGCTGTTCGGGCTGGTGGAACGGACGGGTCCGGCGGAGCGGATGGGCGAGGCCATGACCGTGGCCGGCAGCGGCCTGATCCTCGGCCAGGCGGTGGCGGCGGCCGCCGCGGGCCCGCTGGCGGCGGCGTACGGCCACCGGGCCGCCTTCGCCGTGGCGTGCGCGGCCGCCGCCGCCTCGGCCGTCCTGGCGGCTGCGGCGGCGACCGCGGCCACCGCATCGACATCGTCGGCCTCATCGGCCTCGTCGGCCTCGTCGGCCTCGGCTACGAGGACTGCAACGCCCCCAGCGCCTTGGCCAGTTCCTCCGGCCGCATCACCGGACCGACCTCGATCTCGGCGTTGAACTCCTGGAACAGGTCCCACGTCAGCGCCGGCAGCATGTCGCTTGCCTGCAGGTCGAAGACGATCCAGCAGGACCGCACTCCCTCGTGCAGGCCGAAGTAGGCCGCCTCCGGCTTGACCGTGTCCATCAGCTTCTTGAGCGCATGGGGCAGCCCCCCGGTCTTGATGCCCTCGTTGGTGGCAGCCGTGTCGAAGTGGGCGCGGAGCATGACTCTCATGCTGCCTCCTTCCCTCGCAGCCACCCTGTTCGGCCCGGACGGAACCGGCAACATCTCCGCGACCGTCCGGGTCGGAGCCGGGCCCTGGTCCAGGTCATGTCATGTCATCCACGGACGGGCCGCCCGCGAGGCGCGCCCCCCGACCCGGCCCGTTCCGTCAGTTACCCCGCCGCTTGCGCCGGCCCCGCCGGACCCGCACCCCGCCCGAGCCGCCGCGCGTGCGGCCGTCCAGGCCGATCCAGACCCGCACCTCGGTGCCGCCGAGCACCGAGCGGCCCAGCCGGACGTCGCCGCCCGTCGACTCCGCGACCCGGCGCACGATGTCGAGGCCGAGTCCGGTGGAGCCGTCGCGGCCGCCGTCGTTGCCGCGGCGCAGGGCGGCGTCCGGGTCGGCGATGCCGGGGCCCGCGTCCGAGACGAGCACGATCACCGCGTCCGAGGCGTCGTGGACGTCCACCGCGAAGGGGGTGCCCTCGGGGGTGTGCCGGAAGACGTTGCCGAGCATGGCGTCGAGGGCGGCGGCGAGTTCGGGCCGCGCCACCGGGATCCGTACCGTACGGTCCACTCCCGCGAGCCGCACTTCGCGGCCCTCGTCCTCCGCGAGCGCCGACCAGAAGGCCATCCGGTCGCGGATGACCTCGGAGGCGTCGCATCCGGCGCCCGCGCCCGCTCCCGCAGCGGTGGGCGCGCGCTGTTCGCGGGCGGTACGGATGATCGTGTCGACCTCGCGTTCCAGCTGCTCCACGGCCTCGCGGGTCTGTTCGGCGGCCGGACCGTCGCCGAGCGAGGCCGCGTTGAGCCGCAGCACCGTCAGCGGCGTCCGCAGCCGGTGCGACAGGTCGGCGGCCAGCTCCCGCTCGTTGGCGAGGAGTTCCACCACCTGGTCCGCCATCGCGTTGAACGCGGCGGCGGCCGAGCGGAGTTCCTTCGGGCCGTCCTCCGGGACCCGCGCCCCGAGCCGGCCCTCGCCCAGCTGGTGCGCGGCGTCCGCGAGCCGCTCGGCGGGCCGTACCAGCCGGGCGCCGAGCCGGTCGGCGACCCCGACCGAACCCACGATCAGGGCCAGCCCGACGCCCGCGAGGATCAGCCAGGCGGTGGTGACGCCGTTGCTGACCTCGCTCTCGGGGACGAAGACCTCCACGACGGCGATGTCACCGGAGCCGAGCGCGGTGGGCTGGAGCAGCGCCGAACCCCCGCCCGGCACCGAGGCCGTCGTGGCCCGGCCGATCCGCCGGGTCTCCGCGACGGCGTGCGCCCCCGCCCGGCCCTCGCCGATGTCCACCGGCGGGCTGTCGCCGATCGCGGGCACGTGGACGGCCATCCGCCGGGCCGCGCCCATCTGCGTGGACTCGACCGCCCGGCGCAGCTGTGCCGGGTCGGTGGTGATGGACAGGGTCGGCCCGATGGTGGCGGCCTGCCGCTCGGCGTTGGAGAACGCCCGGTCGCTGGCCATCTCCCGCACCACCAGCCCCAGCGGCACGGCGAAGGCCACGACCACCATGGCGGTGACCGCGAGGCACACCTTGACCAGCGCCCACCTCATCGGGGCGTCACCGGGGCGGCTCCAGCTTGACCCCGACCCCCCGCAGCGTGTGCAGGTAGCGCGGCCGGGCGGCGGTTTCGCCCAGCTTGCGGCGCAGCCAGGAGAGGTGGACGTCGATGGTCTGGTCGTCCCCGTACGACTGCTGCCAGACCTCGGCGAGCAGTTCGCGCCGGGCCACGACCACCCCGGGCCGCCCGGCGAGGAAGGCCAGCAGGTCGAACTCCCTGCGGGTGAGGTCCAGTACCGTGCCGTCGAGCTCGGCCTGGCGGCGCAGCGGGTCGATGGCCAGCCCGCCGACGCGCAGCACGCGCGAGGGCGGCTCGGCCCCGGCGGCGGAGCGGGCCCGGCGCAGGACGGCGGCCATCCGGGCGGAGAGGTGCTCCACGGAGAAAGGTTTGGTCAGGTAGTCGTCGGCGCCGTCGTTGAGCAGCCGGACGATCTCCGCCTCGTCGTCCCGCGCGGTCGCGATGATCACGGGCACGTCGGTGATGCCGCGCAGCATCTTGAGGGCTTCGGACCCGTCGAGGTCGGGCAGCCCGAGGTCGAGGATGACGACGTCGAACCGGTGGTGGGCGACCTCGCGCAGTGCCTCCAGGGCCGTGCCGACGCTGCGCACGGTGTGCGAGGCCTCGGTCAGGTGCCGGATGAGGGCGGAACGTACGAACTGGTCGTCCTCGACCACGAGCACACTTGCCATGGCCCGCACGGTAGTCCATCCGCCCGGCCCGGGGAGGTGCCGGGCCACCCCTGTGACGGGTGGTGCAGTATGTGCCCTGATGCAGCGAGGTCTTGTACATGCCATGGCTTGGACGCTGGCGACCGGGGCGGCGGTGACGCTGTCGTGGTGGGGCGTGCACACCGTCATGTCCGGCACGGCCTACGACCGCCCGCTCGCCGTCCCGCTGGCCACCCGGCCACTGTCGTCCTCGACGCGGCATTCGCCGTCCCCCTCCCCCGAGGGCTCCCCGTCCGCCTCCGCGAGCCCGCAGGCGTCGGCTTCGGCCTCGGCCTCGGCGCCGGCCTCCCCGCCGTCCGCCGCGGCCTCCTCCGCCTCCGCCAAGCCCTCGCCGAAGGCGTCCACACGCGCGGGCAACGTGAAGGCCTACCCGGTCTCGGGCGGCCGGGTCGTCTTCGACCTGGGCACTTCCTCGGCCGAGCTGGTCTCCGCGACCCCGGCCGCCGGCTGGCGCATGCAGGTGTGGAAGCAGGACTACTGGATCCGGGTCACCTTCACCCGCGACGACCGCGAGGTGTCGGTCTTCTGCACGTGGCACAACCACCCGCCGGTCGTCGAGGTCGTCGATCCCTGAGGTCCGCCCCTAGCGGGAGGCCCCCGGAACGGTGCCCACCAGCACGAACTCGTTGTACGGGAAGACCTTGCCCATCGGGCGGGGGAAGGGGAAGGAGTAGGTGCGCCGCACCGCGACCCCGGCCCGGGCCGCCGCTGTGCGCAGCTCGTCGAAGCCGACCCAGCGGATGTGGGTGGCGTCGGAGCGGAATCCGACCTCCTGCGGGGTGATGAGGACGAGCGAGCCGCCCGGCTTCACGAGCGGAAGGTACTGCTCCAGCAGCGCGGCCCCGGTCTCCTCGTCGACGTGCTCCAGCACGTGCGAGGCCAGCAGGCTGTCGAAGGAACCGGGCCCGCAGTCCGCGGCCTCGGCCAGCTGCTCGGGGGTGTAGGCGGTCAGCCCGCGCTCGCGGCAGGTCTGCACGGAGTGCGGGTTGTGGTCGACCCCCACGCTCTCGGGGCCGCAGTTGAGCAGGTTCCGTCCCAGGCCACAGCCGATGTCGAGGACCCGGCCGAGCCGCAGCCTCTGCAGGTTCCACCGGTAGGGCGCCTGGGTGGGCAGGAGACGCTTGAGCCCGGATTGTTCGAGGCGGGCGAGCCGCCGGGTGTAGTCCGGGGTCGCGGTGCTCGGTGCGGGGGTACCCGGGGTTCCAGCGTGGGAATCAGACATCGTTGGCCGTCTCCGTAGCGCGTCGTAGGAGGGGCTGGCCTCCTAGGGATCAACACACTACGCATCAGGACCGATTGTCGGGAGACCTCTTTTTATTGTCGGCCCTGGCGCTAGCGGAACACGGAGGGCGGCGGCTGGGGCGAGGCCACCGCCGAGGCGTCCTCGACCGGCGCGGCGCCGCCCGTGAAGTCCGCCAGGGCCCGGCCGTGCTCCACCCGGCCCGGATGCGGATCGCTCGCCACCCGGCGGGTGAACTCCGCAATCGGAAGTTCACGGTCCGCGGCTACCAGGACCGCGTTGCCGAAGCGTTTCCCCCGCCACACCACGGGATCGGCCGCCAGTGCCAGCTCCGTGAACCGGGACGCTGCCGTCGCGATCTGGCCCCGCAGGTGGGCCAGCGGCGGACCGTCCGCGAGGTTCGCCACGTACCACCCGGTGGGCGCGAGGGCGCGGCGTACGTCGTCCAGGAACTCGGTGCTCGTCAGGTGCGCCGGGGTGCGCGCACCGCTGAACACGTCCGCGATCACCAGATCCGCCCAGCCGTCCGGCACCTTGGCCAGGCCGGCCCGGGCGTCCACCGCGCGGACCCGGATCCGGGCCTGCGGGTCGAGCGGCAGGTGTTCCCGTACGAAGGCCACCAGCGCGGCGTCGATCTCCACGATCTGCTGGGTGGAGCGGGGGCGGGAGGCCGCGGTGTAGCGGGCGAGGGTGAAGGCGCCGCCGCCGAGGTGCACCACGTTCAGGGGCTGGCGGGCGGGCGCGGCGAGGTCGATCAGGTGGCCGATCCGCCGCTGGTACGCGAAGTCCAGGTACCCGGGGTCGGCGAGGTCCACGTGCGACTGCGGGGCTCCGTCGACCAGCAGGGTCCAGGCGTCGGCGCGCTCGCGGTCGGGCGCCAGCTCCGCCCGCCCGCCGGCCACCTGCCCGACGACCGGCTCGGCGGCGCCGCGTCCGCGCTGCTGCTGCTCGCCCTTGTTCCGGCCCTTGCCTCTGTCTTTGCCTGCCACCACCCCATTGTGGCCGGTCAGCGGCAGTTGTCGGCGGCCTCGATCAGCCGGGCGGCCTCCCCGAGCGCCTCGCGCAGCACCGCGGGGTCGGTGACCGGGCCGACGGCCTCGGGCGGCAGCAGCCAGCCGGTGGCTCCCGTGGCGGGCGGGACCGCGTCGCCGAAGCGCATCCCGCGCCCGTTGGTCTGCGTACACGCGCTGCCCGGCATGTCCCAGGCGTCGGCGGTGCCGGGCGGGACGAGGAAGCCGAGGGTGTCGCCCGATCCGTCGTGCAGGACGGGCCCCACCCCGCCGGCCCGGCTGGCACGGCGGATGATGTCCACGGCCTCCAGGCCCTGGCGGGTGGGCACGGTCACCAGGTCCGGGGCGTCGGGGGCGGTCGCCCTCGCGGTCGCCATCGCGGTCACAGTCGCGGTCACGGTCGCGGTCACGATCGCGGTCACCCCGGGCTCGGGCGCGGTGTTCGTTCCAGTGCTCTCCATGCCGGCCTCCACCAAGGGAACCCCTCCTCGATCCGCGTACGAGCGCAGGAGCGGTCGGTCGCCTCCCACTCCGCATGGGTTCAACGCCCCGGAACGTCAACGGGTGCGGCGGCAAGACGCTGCAAAGGATGGCAGTTCATGGCAGATCGCGGGTGAGATATCCGTTTTGTAAACAAACATCGTGTGAAGGGACCCGCGGCGGCGGTACGTTCATGCGCGCCGGGCGACCCCTCCTCACCCCTTCCCGTACCGGCGCTGCGTTCCTTGCCAGAGAGGCCACGTCCATGGCGGCGTCCCCCCACTCACCCAACTCCACGTTCCGGCGGCTGCGCGGGCAGCACTCCCCGGCCGAGTTCGCGGCGCTGGTGCGCCGGGCCGCGAAGGAGATCGGCGAAACGGTTTCCTGCGACGCCCGCTACATCGGCCGCGTCGAGTCCGGCGAGATCCGCTGCCCCAACTACGCGTACGAGCGGGTCTTCCTGCACATGTTCCCCGGCCGCACCCTGGCCGACCTGGGCTTCTCACCGCGCGAAGCCGTCCGCGGCCGTTTCGCGCTGCGCGGCCCGTCCGCCCCCGCCCCGCGCCCGTCCCCGTCCCCGTCCCCTTCCCGTGCCAATTCCCCTTCCCGTGCCAAGGAGAGCGACGTGCTGCGTCGCGCGTTCATGGCGGGCGGCTCCGCGACCGTGGCGGCCGCGACGCTCAGCCTCACCCTGCTCGGTGACTCCCGCCGGCTCCCCTCCCGCGCCGGGGACTCCGAGGCGGCAGCCGTCGAGGACGCCGTACGCCAGATCCGGCTGCTCGACGACCGGCACGGGGCCGACGCGTTGTACCGCAAGGCCGCCGGGCCCCTGCGCGCGGCGTACGCGCTGCTCGACGCGGGGGCCACCCGGCAGTCCACCGAGGACCGGCTGCACGCGGGCGCCGGCGAACTGGCCGTCTCGGTCGGCTGGCTCGCCCACGACTCCGGACGCTTCGACGACGCCCGCTCGCACTACGCGGAGGCCCTGGCGACCGCCCGGGTGTCGGGGGACGCCGGCCTGGAGGCGCACGCGTTCAGCAACATGGCCTTCCTCGCCCGGGACTGCGGCCGCTCCCGGGAGGCGGTACGGGCGGCGCAGGCGGGCCGCCGCGCCGCCCGCTCCCTGGGTTCCCCGCGGCTGCTGTCGCTGCTGGCGCTGCGGGAGGCGGGCGGCTGGGCGGGCCTGGCCGACCGCAGGGCCTGCGAGGAGGCGCTGGCCCGGGCCCACACGGAGTTCTCCCGGGGCGGGGCGGACGCGGATCCGGAGTGGATGTCCTTCTTCGGGGAGGCCGAGCTGGAGTTCCTGGAGGCCAGGTGCTGGGCGACGCTCGGCGAGCACGCCCGCGCCGCCCGCCACGCCCGCCGCGCCGCCGACCTGCAGGATCCGCACTTCGCCCGGAACGTGGCCCTCTACACCGCCGAGCTGGCCGGCGACCTGGCCCACGCGGGAGCTCCCGACGAGGCCGCCTGGGCGGGCGGCCGGGTGCTGGACCTGCTGGCCGAGGTGCAGTCCACGCGGGTGCGGTCCCTGCTCTCCGACACCGCCCGCACCCTGGTCCCGCACCAGCGCTCCCCGCGCGTGGGCGCCTTCCTCGCCCGGCACGCCGCCGTCTGACCCGGTCCGGTCAGACGCCCAGGTACTCGTAGACCCCGCCCTCGGGATGGCGGACCACCGCGCGACGCCCGTTGGGCGTGGGCGCGGGAGCGGCGATCACCTCGCCCCCGGAGGCCGCGCAGTGCGCGACCGCCGCGTCCAGGTCGGCCACGGAGAGCGTGGCCGCCACCCCCGCGAACCGCTCGGCGAGCGCGTCGGGCCCGCTGAACAGCAGGAACGGCCCGACGGTCGCCAGGTCCAGGCCGGCGAACTCGAACCGCGTCGCCGGCTGGCCGGTCAGCCGTACGTAGAAGTCCAGCGCCGGACCGAGATCGTCCACGCGCCGCCGCAGCACCACGGAGGTAATCGTCATGGGCCTATCCTCGCAGCCGCGGGAAAGCCCAACTCCCTTGGTGCAGCCCCCTCTTCGGTAAACCCGGGCGGCCGCGGGGAAGGGTCGCCGGAGCCTGCGCCCCTGCCGCTGCGCCGCTCAGCCGTCCAGGTGCCCGGTGTCGTTCCAGCGCTCCAGCGCGGGGGCCCCGTACGCCCAGCCCAGGACCGACAGCGAGGTGGGTTCCAGGCGGATCCGGGCGCCGAAGGAGGCCTCGAAGCCGAGCCAGCGGGCGGCCAGGGTGCGCAGGATGTGCCCGTGGGCGAAGACCAGGACGTCGCGCTCGGCCGAGCGGGCCCAGGCCACCACCTCGTCCGCGCGCGCCGCGACATCGGCGACGGACTCGCCGCCCGGGACCCCGTCGCGCCAGATCAGCCAGCCGGGGCGGATGGCCTGGATCTCGGCCGGGGTCATGCCCTCGTAGTCCCCGTAGTCCCACTCCATCAGCGCGTCCCACGGCTCCGCCTGGACGCCGAAGCCCGCGAGCTCGCAGCTCTCGCTGGCGCGGACCAGCGGGCTGGTGCGGACCTCGAGGCCGGGCAGGCGCTTCCACGGGTCCCGGGCCAGCCGCTCGCCGAGCAGCTTGGCGCCCCGCTTGCCCTCTTCCAGCAGGGGCACGTCCGTGCGCCCGGTGTGCTTGCCGAGCTGGGACCACGCCGTCTGGCCGTGGCGGGCCAGCAGGATGCGGGGGGCCATGTGAGTTCTCCCGGTGGGTGAGCTTTTGTGCGCTTTTACTGCGATTCCATCGTCCGTACATCATCCAACACGTGAACGGCGGGCTCATCCACGGCCACCCCGCGGCCACTCCACGACCCCATTCCGCCGTAAGTGCACGATTGTCAGTGGCGGATGGGACACTTCCGCGGGTGAGCTCCTACCCGCCCCGCAGCGCTCCGCAGACGACCCTGCGGCAGCGGCTCGCCGGCCTGCGCGGCCCGGCCGTGCCGCCCCGCCCGCTCGACGCCCGGGCCCTGGCGGCGCTCGCCGCCAACCCGGGCTGCGGCAGACGCGCCCTGCTCGACGGGGCCGGCGTGGACAAGACCGCCCTCGCCTCGGCCCTCGGCTCGCCCGCGCCGTTCGGGCAGTCGCAGTTCGCCATCATCCGCGGGAACTCCTTCGAGGCCAAGGTCAAGGGCGGCGGCGGGGCCGAGCTGCTGCGGCTGGTCCACGGGCACCTCGGCGCCGGGGCCGAGGCCCCGGGGCCGGACGCCCGCGTCCCCGACCTGACCGCCGCCGGACCGGAGGGCCGCGCCGCCCGGACCGCGCTCGCCCTGCGCGAGGCCACCGCCGCCGGGCGGGCGACCGGGGCGTGGACGCTGCTCGACCACCCGATGCTGGCCCTGGAGGTCGCGGGCACCCCCGCCTACCTGGAGCCGGACGCCGTCGTCGTGCATCCCGACGGCCGCTGGACCGTCGTGGAGATCAAGTCGTTCCCGATGGTCGACGGGTCCGCCGACGCCGCGAAGGTCGGCGCCGCCGCCCGCCAGGCCGCCGTCTACGTGCTGGCCCTGGAGAACACCGCCGGGAAGCTGGACGGCGCCGAGGTCGGGCACACCGTGCTGCTGGTCTGCCCCAAGGACTTCTCCAACCTGCCCACCGCCGCGCCCGTCGACGTCCGCCGCGAGCGCGCCGTGACCCGGCGCCAGCTGGAGCGGCTGACCCGGGTCGAGGAGCTGGCCGCGGCGCTGCCCGAGGGGCTCAGCTTCGACCCGGCGCGCACCGCCGAGGAACTGGCCGAGGCCGTGGCCGCCGTGGACGCCTCCTACGCCCCCGAGTGCCTGGCCGCCTGCGAGCTGGCCTTCCACTGCCGGGACCGGGCCCGCGCCGCCGACGAGGTGACCGCGCTGGGCCGTTCCGTACGGGGCGAGCTGGGCGCGCTGACCACCGTCGAGCAGGCCCTGGCCGCGGCCGCCGGCGCCGGCTGCGCCGAGGATCCGACCGCGGCCGCGCTGCACCGGGCGGCCCGGCTGCGCGCCGAGGCGCTGGAGGCGTCCGGATGAGCCTGCTGACCACCCTGGCCCGGCTGGAGGCCGTCCGCGCGGGCCGGGCGCAGCCGCTCGCGACCGTACGGCACCGGCATCTGAGCGAGAACCCGATGGTCTTCGTGCCGCTGACCACGGCCGGTGAGGCCGGTGCCCCGCTGGGCGCCATGGTCGGCACCGACCGGCACGAGCCGCGGGTGTTCGTGGTACCCCAGCCACGCGACCGGGACCTGCGCTGGGCGTTCCTCGCGGACCTGGCGGTCCACGTGCTGGGCCACATCGAGGCGTACGCGGACGCCGTGGAACCGGCCGAGCGCAGCGAGACCGACCCGGAGACGGGCAAGAAGGTCAAGGTCGAGACCGAGCTGTGCCTGGACGCGCCGCAGCTGATCGTGCCGAGCCGGGCGGGCATCGAGTACGTGCGGCTGCTGGGCCGCTCGATGCGGTTCCGGCGGACGGCCGAGGAGGATCCGGAGAACCCGTATCCGGCGCCCTCGCGGGTCCCGCTGCTCGGGCGCTGGTTCACCCACCTCGGCGAGCGCGCGCGGGTACCCGGCTCCTCGATGCTGCTGTCGGCGACGGACCTGCTCTCCCGGCACTGGGCGACCGGCCAGAGCAACCTGGAGGACCAGCACCTGGGCGCGCTCCTGGGCTGGATCGACCCGCCCGAGGGCGCCTCGGGTGCCGAGGCGGCGCTCCGCGCGGAGCTGGGCCGCGGCGCGGACGGCCAGTTGCTGTGCCCGCCGGCCGGCCCTGCCACCGACCCGGCCTTCGACAACAAGCTGCTGGCCCCCGCGATCGCCCGCTACGACGCGGCGCGGGTGGCGCTGGCGGCCGGACCCGGGGACGACGACCGTGAGGTGCGCGCAGCCGAACGGGCCGTGCGCCGACTGGTCGTGGAGCAGATGTCCGGCACCTGGCGGATGACGTGGGAGGCGATCGACCTGCTGCGCACCCTGCCGGAGGGAGAGCGCGCCGAGGAGCGGTGGACGCGCGACCGCTGGTCGTACACCGGCCACCGGGACCGGGTACGGGCGGGCGAGCCGCCGCAGCCGCGCCGCGACGACGCGGTGACGGCGGCGCAGAAGCTGGCCACGCGGGAGACCGAGCAGGTGCGGCTCGACGCCCAGGAGGCCTTGGACGACCCCCTGGTGATGGCGGGCCGGCGGCTCGCGGGCGAGGCCTTCGCCGGGGAGGTCACCGAGGTGGTGATGGAGTGGACGGAGTCGAAGCGGCCGAGCCCGCGGCCGCTGGTGACGGTGGCCACCGATGACCGGCCGCAGCTCGTCGAAGGGGGCGGCGGGAAGGTCTACCGCTCGCTGGACGGGCGCCCGCAGAGCGCGCAGTTCGTCCGCTTCGAGGAGGACGGGCGGCTGGTGCTGCGCCTCCTGGACAAGATGGGCCGCGGCCGGGAACCGGAGCCGGGCTCGGTGCCGGAGAAGGGCGACCGGGTGTGCTGGACGCTCTTCGAGCACGACGCGCGCGGTGGCCCGAAGCTGCCGGATCCGGAGCGGACCCCGTGGACCCACGGCGGCCCGCCGGGACACCTGACCGCTCCCCCGCTGCCCGACGCCGTGACCGACGAGGACCTCCTGTGACCGCGACCTTCGACCCGGCGGCGGCCGCCGCCGAGGCGACCGCCGCCATCCTGCGCGACACCCTGCACGGCACCGAGCGGGGCGTGGTCGTGGATTCCCCGCCCGGCGCCGGCAAGTCCACCCTCGTCGTACGGGCGGCCCGGGAACTGGCCGCGGCCGGGCGCCGGCTGATGGTGGTGGCGCAGACGAACGCTCAGGTCGACGACCTGGTGCTGCGGCTCGCCGACAAGGATCCGGAGCTGAAGGTCGGCCGGCTGCACAGCAGCGAGGGCGACGCGTACGACCCCGCGCTGCGCGAGCTGCCCTCGGTCACGCTCTCCGCCAAGCCGGGGGACCTCGCGGAGCTCCCGATCACCCTCTCGACGGCGGCGAAGTGGGCGTACGTCAAGGACGTGGGGCCCTGGGAGCACGCCATCGTCGACGAGGCGTACCAGATGCGGTCCGACGCGCTGCTGGCCGTGGCGGGGCTCTTCGAGCGGGCGCTGTTCGTCGGCGACCCGGGGCAGCTGGACCCCTTCAGCGTGGTGGGCGCGGAGCAGTGGGCGGGACTGTCGTACGACCCGTCCGCCTCGGCGGTCAGCACGCTGCTCGCGCACAATCCGCAGCTGCCGCAGCACCGGCTGCCGGTGTCGTGGCGGCTCCCGGCGACGGCCGCGCCGCTGGTCTCCCGGGCGTTCTACCCGTACACGCAGTTCCGCAGCGGTACGGGTCCGGGCGAGCGGCGGCTGTCGTACGGGGTCCCCTCGGACGGGTCGGGTCCCGACCGGGTGCTGGACGAGGCCGCCGAGTCGGGCTGGGGCCTGCTGGAGCTGCCCGCGCGGCACACGCCGCGCACCGATCCGGAGGCGGTGGCGGCGGTGGCCCTGGTGGTCCGCCGGGCCCTGGACCGCGGGGCGGTGACCTCCGACGAGCGGTCGGCGGGACCGGCCCCGCTGACCGCGGACCGCGTCGCGGTGGGCACCGCGCACCGCGACCAGGCGTCGGCGATCCGGGCGGCGCTGGCCGCGCAGGGGATCGCCGGGGTCACGGTGGACACCGCGAATCGCCTCCAGGGGCGGGAGTACGACCTCACGGTGATCCTGCACCCGCTGTCGGGCCGCCCCGACGCGACGGCCTTCCACCTGGAGACGGGCCGCCTGTGCGTGCTGGCCTCCCGGCACCGGCACGCCTGCGTGGTGGTGGCCCGGGCGGGCATAGCGGAGCTGCTGGACGACCACCCGTCGACGGAGCCGGTGCAGCTGGGCGTGACGGTGAAGTTCCCGGACGGCTGGGAGGCGAACCACTCGGTCCTGGCCCACCTGGCGGAACACCGGGTCCCCTGGAAGCCGTAGCCAGACAGCCCCTAGGCGGGCTCGCCGCCCTTGCGTTCGGCGCCCAGCCGTGCGCGGAGCACCTCGCCGATCTCGGCCAGGGTGCGGAGCTGCTCCGGTGTGAGGACGTCGATGAGGTGGCGGCGTACGGACTCCACGTGCAGCGGGGCCGCGGCCGTGATCATGTCCACTCCGGCCCCGGTGAGGACCACCTCCGCGCCCCGGCCGTCGCCGGCGACCTCCTCGCGGCGGACGATCCCGCGCTGTTCCATGCGGGTGAGCTGGTGGGAGAGCCGGCTGCGCGACCAGTGCATGAGGACGGCCAGCGCGCTGATCCGCATGCGGTGGCCGTCCGTGGAGCCGAGCACCGACAGGACGTCGTAGTCGGCTTCGGAGAGGCCGCTGTCCTGGCCGAGGTCCCGCGCGATCTCCGCGTTGACCAGCGGGAACATCCGCCGCCAGGCGTACCAGGCGTCCTGTTCGGGCTCCGAGAGCCAGCGGGGCTCGGATGGGGGGGTCATGTCAGCACTGTAACCAGGTCGGTGACACATCACCTAGATGGTTGACACGTCACCCACCGCCCGGGTTTTATAGGTGACACGTCAACAACCGTGCACACCGATCGGGAGTCCACACCGTGACCCGTCTCCACGTCATCTCCGCCGCCACGCGCCCCACCTCCTCCGGCCGCCCGCTCGCCGAGTGGGTCGTCGGACAGGCCCGCTCCCGCGGCGGCTTCGAGGTGACGCCCGTCGACCTCGCCGAGATCGCGCTGCCCTTCCTCGACGAGCCCGAGTACGCCTCCAGCGGCGTCTACGCCCACCAGCACACCCGGGACTGGAGCGCGCTGGTCGACGCGGCCGACGCCTTCCTCTTCGTGATGCCGATGTACAACGGCGGCTTCACCGCCCCCTTCAAGAACGCGATCGACTTCCTCTACCGCGAGTGGCAGGGCAAGCCGGTCGGCATCGTCAGCTACAGCGCGGGCCCCACGGGCGGCGCCCCGGCCGCCGAGATGCTGCTGCCGGTGCTCACCCGGGTCGGCCTGCGGCCCGCCGCCCGCTCCCTCGCCGTCCCCGGCATCCCGGGCCTGATCGGGCCCGAGGGGTTCACCGCGCCCGAGGGCTTCGCCGACCGGCTGGCCGGGGTGCTCGACGACGTGGCGGAACTGGCGGCCGAGTCCGCCGCCGAGGCCGTCACCGTGTAAGCCCGGTCTCGCTGCGGTCTTGCGGGGCGTTGGACAATGGACGGTGGCCCGGAAGCATTTCGCACGCGCAGCAGGAGGACAGGCATGGCAGAGCCCGAGCGGACCGAGCGGAGGCTTCGGCCCGCACCCCTGCTCTTCGAGCCCTCCGAGGCCGCCACGGACCCGGAGCACTTCTTCGACCTCGAGTCGATCGAGGACCCGCTCGAGCTGCTGGCGCGTGCGACCGAGCTGACGCTGGCCTTCCGGGCCGCACAGGAGCGGGCGGTGGAGCTCCAGGCCCTGGCGGCGGCGCAGCTGGCGGACCCGCGGCGGTTCGACCGGCTGTCGCCGGCGCTGATCGCGGACCAGGCGGAGTGGACCGAGGACTACGCCCGCAAGATGATCGAGTTCGGGGAATCCCTCCAGCGCGAGGCGGGCCCGGAATCGACCTGAGGACAGGGCGGCTGGCATATGCGGGCGCAACATACCGCAGCGCGGCCCGCCCTGTCCCGGTTTTCGGTAACTCGCAGAAACCGGAACGTTACGGCCGGTAGACCTGGAGGCATGACGACGCTGACGACGGCCCCCGGACGCCCCGCCCTCGACGTACGCACCGCACCCGCCACCCACGTCACACCGCAGGGCGCCGCGTGGCTCGTCTCCGCGTGCGCGGACCCCCGGAGCACCCTCGCGGCCTGGGAGGCCCGGCCCTCCGCGCCCGCCGCGCTGCCCTGCGGGAACGCCTTCGACGTCGTCAACGTCCCGGCCGTGTTCGGGCGCCGGATCCTGGACCTGCTCTGGGCCGAGGGCCCCGGCTCCGGCCCGGTCGCCGTGCACCGGGGCCGGATGCTGATCTTCGCCGCCCCGGGCACCGCCCACCGGCTGCCGGCCCTGCTGGCGTGGCTGGGCGACCCCCCGACGCAGTCGGGGGGAGAGCGGGGAGGTTCCCGTTCCGCGCCCGCGCCGCTGTGCCACGGGCTCGGCGACGCCGTCACCGTGCCGCCGCTCGCCGCCTCCGCGGGCCCGTCCCGCTGGCTGGTGGCGCCCGACGCGCGCACGCCCTGGCTCCCCGGGCCCGAGGCCCTGCTGTGGGCGTTCGTCCGCGCCGCCCGAGCTGCGGATATCGATTTTTAGTTCCGCGGAACCTCCTGGTAATGTCTACGACGTCAGCAAGCGCCGCTAGCTCAGTTGGTTAGAGCAGCTGACTCTTAATCAGCGGGTCCGGGGTTCGAGTCCCTGGCGGCGCACAGACGGAAGAAGGCCCCTGCTCCTCGGAGCGGGGGCCTTCTTCGTCGTTGCGCGCCCTTCAGGTCGTGATCTTCACCGTGTACGCGCCCGACTGGGTCCGGTCGGCCACCTCGATGGTGATCCGCTCGCCAGGCACGGTGAAGGTCTCGCCCACGTCCAGCGGCGCGTCCGCGAGCGGCGGGTACACCGAGCGGTCCCAGCACGCCTCCGTCGCCGGGTGCGCGTCGAGGACCTCGATCGGGCCTCCGCCCGAGGCCGCCTCGTTGCGCACCCGGTAGACCAGGACACCCTCCGTGCAGGTGTCCCCGTCGTTGCCGGCGGAGCCGCGCGCCTCGACGGCGATCGCGCTGCCGGGGCCCGTACGGACCACGGCGAGCCGGGTCCCTCCCGTGCCGCCGCGCAGCGGGGCCTCGGCCAGCGGCTGGAGGGTGTGCAGCGAGGAGCCCGACTGGACGCAGTCCACCTGGCCCGGGTCCAGCCAGCCGAGCTTCCACTTGTGCCAGGCGAAGAGGTCCGGGGCCATCCCGAACTGGCTGCCCATCACGTCCCAGTCCCCGACGTAGGTGTCCCAGTCGCCCTTGCCGTCCGTCGGCCGGTGGTAGAGGTCGGGCAGGTCGAAGACGTGCCCGGTCTCGTGGGCGAGCACGTTGCGGTCCGGCGGGTGCCGTTCGAAGACGGTGACGATCCGGCGCAGGTCCGTGCCGTCGGCGCGGATCGGACGGTCGAAGTTGACGACCTTCGTGGCATCGGAGTCCACCCCGGGCGCATCCGGATCGGCGACGAAGTACACGACGTCGTACTTGCCGAAGTCCACCTGCGCGTCGGCGGTCGCGACCGCGTCCCGCAGGTAGGCCGCCCGGTCCTCCGGGGCCCAGTCGCGCTGTATCCCGTACGCGGTGGACGGCTTGGGCATCCGGACCCACTGCTTCTGCGGATGCGGGACCAGGTGGAACCGGCCGTACGAGGCCCGCTCGAAGAAGTCGCTGGTGGCGGGGAAGTAGTCGCCGGCGATCTCCTCGGGGGTGACGGCGGTCCGGTGGTCGGGGAAGGAGAGGAAGACCATGACCGCGTTGAGGGTGCGCTCGGGCCGCGGGTAGGCGCCGTTCCAGGTGTCGAGGCCCAGCGAATGGTGTGCGGCCGTACGGGTCAGCGCACAGGGGCCGGCCCCGGAATCGGCCACCGCGGGCCCCGCGACGAGCGACATGGCGGCGAGCGCCGTCAGGGAGGTGAGGCCCGCCGCCGTACTTCGGATGCGGGAACGGTCCACTCCCCCGGGTGTCAGCTGACGCGCCACATCGACCTCCGGTGGTGGATTCGTACCTGTCCGTCCACCTTGAGGTGCTTGGCTGGGCAATGCCCTGTTGCTCTGCCCCACACGAGTGAGCAACCCGGCAAGCCGGTGACCCTTGGCCTTCACTCGCCTGCCTACAGAACGTCACGACCGATCACACGAGATCAGCAGGGGACTCCGCATGCTCAGAGCCGCGCAGAAACGATCGCCCCGGCTTCGGGCGTCACTTCGTCATCACGCCGAACTCCCGCCCCCCGCACGGCGACGCCGCTGGATAGGGCCTCCCGGCAGCCTCTATGATCGGCACACTTTCCTGCACGGACACTCACGAGCACTGCGGGAGCCAACGGTGAGCGGAACCTCAGAAGGAACCGGTTCGGCGGCCGACAGCATCCGATCGGCCATTACGGAGCGTCACGCGGCAGTGTCGGCAACGGCAATCCCGCCGCGCGCCGAATCCGAGCGGCGCGACTACCGGGCCGCCTTCAACGCGGCCCACCTCCCCATGGCGGTCGTCGACCGCGACGGGTACGTCGTCGCCGCCAACGAGGCCTTCGCCGGCCTGCTCGGCGCCGAGCCGCACGCACTGGTCCACCGGTGCGCCGCCGACCTGGTGGACCTGGCCGCGGAGGCCCGTACCTGGGCCGCGTACCAGGAGGTGCTCCGCGGGCGGCAGGCCCGGCTGCGCTGCACCCGCCGCCTCAAACACCCCGACGGGCATTCGCTGTGGACCGAGGTCACCCTGGGGCCGGTACCGGGCACCGGTGACGTCCTGCTGTCCGTCGCCGACATCAGCGACCGGCGCGACCTCCAGGCGCGTCTGCGCCACCTCCAGATGCACGACCCCGTCACCCGGCTGCCGAACCGGGCGCTGTTCTTCGAGCGGCTCTCCGCCGCCCTGGAGGCGTCCTCGTACGAACACGGCGGCGGCACCGGCCGGATCGGGCTGTGCTACCTGGACCTGGACGGGTTCAAGGCCGTCAACGACACCCTCGGCCACCGCGTCGGGGACCGGCTGCTGGCCGCCGTCGCCGCCCGGCTGACCCAGTGCGCCGACCAGTCCGGGTACGGGCGCACGAGCGGGCACCTCGTGGCGCGGCTCGGCGGTGACGAGTTCGCCCTGCTGGTCGAGGACTCCACGGGCACCGAACAGCTCGCGGACCTGGCGCGCAGCGTGCTGGCCGCCGTCCAGGAGCCCTTCGACCTGTCGGGCCAGCGGCTGTCGGTCTCCGCGTCGATCGGGGTGGTGGAGCGGGCGACGGCCGGCACCTCGGCGACGGGGCTGATGCAGGCCGCCGACACGACCCTGTACTGGGCCAAGGCGGACGGCAAGGCCCGCTGGACCCTCTTCGACCCGGAGCGCAACGCGCACCGCATGACGCGCCAGGCGCTGTCCTCGACGCTGCGGCCGGCCGTGGAGCGGGGCGAGTTCGAGCTGGAGTACCAGCCGCTGGTGGACCTGGAGAGCGGGGCGGTGCGCGGGGTCGAGGCCCTGGTGCGCTGGAACCACCCGCAGTTCGGCACGCTGACGCCGAATCGGTTCATCGGCATCGCCGAAGAGGACGGGTCCATCGTCCAGTTGGGTCAGTGGGTGCTGCGCACGGCCTGCCGGCAGGCGCGGCGCTGGCAGATCGAACAGCCCAGCGACTCCCCGGTCTTCGTGTCGGTCAACGTGGCCGTGCGGCAGGTGTGGGACTCGGACCTGGTGGGCGACGTCGCGGAGATCCTCGCCGAGACGGGGCTCGCGCCGCAGCTGCTGCAGCTGGAGCTGACCGAGTCGGCCGTCATGGGCTCGGCGGGCCGGCCGCTCCAGGCCCTGCAGGCCCTCAGCGACATGGGCGTGCGCATCGCGATCGACGACTTCGGCACCGGGTACTCGAACCTGGCCTACCTCAGCCGGCTGCCGGTGTCGGTGCTGAAGCTGGACGGGTCCTTCGTACGGGGCTTCCGCTACGAGGAGGGCACGCACCCGAACCCGGCCGACGAGACGATCGTCGAGGCCATGGTCCAGCTCGCGCACCGGCTGGGCCTGACGGTCACGGCGGAGTGCGTGGAGACGGCGGGTCAGGCGGCCCGGCTGCGCCGCGTCGGCTGCGACACGGGGCAGGGCTGGCTCTACTCCCGTGCGGTGGCGCCGGACGTGATCGCCCGCATGATCGGCCGCCAGGCGGCAGCCGCCGCCGCGGCTGCTGCCGCACAGCCCGAAGGGCCCGCCGCGCACCCCCTCGTCTGAGGGGGTGCGGGGCGGGACGGTCAGAGGCTGCGGACGAAGGCGGTGAACGCCTCGGGGGCGACCGTGAAGGCGGGGCCGCCGGGGTTCTTGGAGTCCCGGACCGCCACCAGGCAGGTCTGGGCGGCCACCTCGACGCAGTCGCCGCCGCTGCTTCCGCTGTACGAGGCCTTGCGCCAGGCGGCCGCGCCGAGGGGGGCGCATTCGACGCACTCGCCGCCACTGGAGCCGCTGTAGGACGACTTACGCCACAGCACGCCCGTCAGGTTCTGGATGCTTCCCATAGCGTTCCTCCATTACGCGAGCGATCAGCTCTGCCGACGCCCGGGGGGAGAGGGCCTCGGCTTGCAAGCGAGCGTAACCGACCGAACGCTCCTTGATCACTTGCGGGTTGGCGGTCATGTGACCGGAGTCATAACTCTCGCTGTAGTGAATATCCGGGTCGGCGTCGAACCGCAGAAGGGTGAACGATCCCATCATTCCCGTGTGCTGGCCGGCAGCAAAAGGCAGCACCTGGATCTCCAGCCATTGCCGGTCCTGGAGGGTCAGCAGATGGGCGAGTTGGTTCCGCATGACCTCGCGACCGCCGATCTCCCGATGGAGAACCGCCTCGTCCAGCACCACCCACAGCACTGGCGGATTCTCGCGGGTCAGTATGCGCTGCCGGTCCATGCGGGCCGCCACGGCAGCGTCGAGCGTGCCGGGGTTCTCGACATCCAGCACCGCGCGAGCGTAGGCCTCCGTCTGGAGAAGCCCGTACACCAACTGGCACTGGAACGTGGAGATGTACGTCGCCCGGGCCTCCATCTCCGCGTACGGCTGGAACCACGTCGGCAGTACGCTCCGCAGGACCAGCCCCACCAGCCGGGAGAACGTCCCGTCCGTGCCCAGCGCCGCGTCCACCCGTTCCGAGAAGTCCCGGGTCGGCACCCGCGTCGTGCACTCCACCTGGCCGACCAGCGAGCCCGTGCAGTAGATGATGTCGCCCAACTGCGCCTGTTTCAGCCCTGCGGCCTCTCTCAGGCGGCGGAGTTCGTAGCCGTAGTAGTCCAGCGGTGAGGCGCTGGGATCGAGTTCGCGGGCCTGGACCATGGGATGGTCACCCCCATGAAGACGTGGGTCGGATGGAGCCTGTGGCCGAGCGTAACGACATCGGCACGCAGGGATATCCGGAATCCCACAACCATGTGACACACCTCCGCCCCGCACCCGGGAGGGGGATGCGGGGCGGGGTGCCGCTCGGCGCGGGGTGGGGGGAGATCAGCAGGCGCCGAGGTCCTTCCAGACACCCCATTCGCCCGTGGTGCCCGGGGTCTCGTTCTGCGTCCACCACTGGGCCCGGTACTTGCGGCCGTTGTGGGAGACCTCGTTGCCGGCGGTGTAGACGGTGCCCGCGACGTACGCCGGGGTCGAGCCGCAGCCGGTGGGCGGCTGGGTCGTCGGAGGCGTGGTGGTCGGCGGGGTGGTCGTCGGAGGCGTGGTGACCGGCGGCTGGGTGGCTCCGCCGAGGGCGTCCGAGATCTGGTTCAGCAGCGTGGTGTTGGCGTCCAGGCCGAGCAGGGAGTACATCATGGCGCCGGCCAGGCCGCGCTGCTTGCCGTAGTCGACCCGGGCCTGGATGGACCTCTGGTTCAGGCCGGTGAAGAACTCGCCGTCCTTGTAGAAGTACGAGGCCTTGGCCTGGTCGTCCCAGAAGGTGGTCGCCGGGTTGTCGACGATCCCGCCGAGCTCCTTGTACATCGCGATGCCGGCCTGCTGGCTGGTGGGCCGGGCGGCCGAGGCTCCGGTGGCGGTCTGGGCGAGGCCGCCCGCGGTGCCCGCCGGGACGCCCTTCCAGCCGCGGTAGTAGAACTCGTAGCCGAGGGTCAGCTTGTTGGCGGGGAAGCCGCCCGCGATGCCGTAGGCCGGGTTGCCGTCGATCCAGGAGTCGATGGCGTTGTCGATGCTGTACTTCTGGGTGCCGGGCGCGATCGGGTCGGTCGGGTCGGCCGCCGAGGGCTGGAGCGGGGACTGGTGGTACGTCGGCCCGTCGCCGTCCCAGGCGCCGTGCATGTCGTACGTCATGATGTTCGCGTAGTCGAGGTACGCGCCGATCTTGTCCGTCTCGATGTGCCTGATCTTGTCCTGGCCGGCCGGGAGGGCGGAGGTCAGCAGGTACTTCTTGCCGCCGTTGGCCGCGCCGTGGGCGTCGAGCTGCTGGCGGAACTCCTTGAGCAGGAGCGTGAAGTTCTGCTTGTCCTCGGGGGCGTAGTGGTTGCCCAGGTGGCCGTCGGGGGAACCGGGGTACTCCCAGTCGATGTCGATGCCGTCGAAGATCCCGGCCGCGCTGCCGGGGCCGCCGAAGCCGCCCTCGACCGGCAGGTTGCCCTTGATGTACTGGTCGATGCAGGAGGAGACGAGCTTCTTGCGGGAGGCGTCGGTCTTGGCCGCGTCACTGAAGTACTTCGAGTACGTCCAGCCGCCGAGCGAGATGTTGATCTTCAGGTGGGGGTACTTGGCCTTCAGCTGCTTGAACTGGTTGAAGACGCCGACGATCGGCTGGTCCCACTTGTCGGCGACCCCGCTGACGCTGTCGGCGGCGCTGAACGACTTCTGGTAGTCGGCGTACGAGTCGCCCGCGCCGTCACCGGCGTTGGGGTTGTTGTCGTCGCCCGCCGCCTTGTTCGCTTCGAAACAGGTCAGTTCGGTGGGGTGGATGTTGCCGAACGAGTAGTTGATCACGTCCAGCTTGCCGGCTATCCCCCGTGTGTCGAGGTGCTTGGGGTAGAAGGCGTTCCCGTACACGCTCCACTGGTCGTAGTAGGCGATGCGGACGCCGCCGGCCGAGGCGGTCACCGAGGCGTCGGCGGCCTGGGCGGTGCCGAGTCCCGCGAAGGAGGCGAGGGCGCCGGCTGCCAGCGCGGCCGTGGCGGCGGCCGCGATGAGGGGTTTACGGACGTGCATGAACTGCCTCCGGGGGGTGGGAGGGGAGAGCATCACCTTCAGGTGAGAGAAGTGATAGCGATCACGCCATGCCCCAGTCAATGGTTTGGACCAAAGAAGGACTAGACCACTGAGCTGCCAAATGCCCAAGTCAGAGAGGTGAGCGCACATCAGAAACCGCTCGCCACCCCGGGTGACGAGCGGTTTAAGGGTGCCTTAGGCCATCCCCCGGCAAGGTTTCGGCAACAAACCAGCCGAACCCCGTTTCCCGGCGGTCAGGCCGGGACCGGGCCCTGCGACGGCATCCCGTACGCATCTGCGACGAGCCCGTAGGAGCGCAACCGGGCCGCGCCGCTGTGGGCGTTGGCGGTCAGCATCAGCTCGTCCGCGCCCGTCCGCGCGGCCAGCGCGTCGAGTCCCGCCCGCACCTGGCCGGGGGTGCCGTGGACGATGTTCGCGACCCAGCCGTCCACGAACTCCCGCTCCAGCGGGGAGTACGCGTACGCCGCCGCCTCCTCGGGCGTCGGGACCAGGCCGGGCCGCCCGCTGCGCAGCCGCAGCATGGACAGCGCTCCCGTGAGCACCTGGGCGCGGGCCTCCGCTTCGGTGTCCGCGGCCAGCGCCGAGACGCCGATGAGGGCGTACGGGGCGTCCAGGACGGCCGAGGGGCGGAAGCTCTGCCGGTAGAGGTCGAGCGCGGGCAGGGTGCCGGCCGCCGAGAAGTGGTGGGCGTAGGCGAAGGGCAGGCCGAGCTCGCCGGCGAGGCGGGCGCTGTAGCCGGAGGAGCCGAGCAGCCACAGCGGCGGCCGCCCGGCGGGCCCCTGCACCGGGCCCGGCACGGCGTGCACGCGGGCGTACGGGTGCCCGTCGGGGAAGTCGTCGTCGAGGAAGCGGCTGAGCTCCGCGAGCTGCCGGGGGAACTCCTCGGCGGCCTCGTCGAGGCGGCCGGGCCCGCGCAGCGCGAGGGCGGTGCGCCCGTCGGTGCCCGGGGCCCGGCCGAGGCCGAGGTCGATCCGGCCCGGGGCGAGCGCCTCCAGGGTGCCGAACTGCTCGGCGACGGCGAGCGGGGCGTGGTTGGGCAGCATGACTCCGCCCGAACCGAGCCGGATGCGGGAGGTGTGCGCGGCGAGGTGCGCCAGGATCACGGCCGGGGAGGAGCTGGCGACGCCCGGCATGGAGTGGTGCTCGGCGACCCAGTGGCGGTGGTAGCCGCGGGACTCGGCGAGCCGGGCGATCTCCACGCTGGTGCGCAGGGAGGCGTGGGCGGTGCTGCCGGCGCCCACGGTCACGAGGTCCAGGACCGAGAGCGGTACCGGTGCGCCGCCCCTCGCGGTGCCGTGGATCCCGTCGCCGCTGTCCGGCCGGCCCGCGTCCCCGGTGTCACTCATCGTCGCTCCCGTCTCGATTCCTCGTCCGTACGAAGAACTCGAACCGTCGGCGACGCCCGGGCATTCCCGGCACGGCAGGACAGTGCGCATGACCATGGCATATGCCAATGGAGTAGATCCTGGCGAGGCGACATGATTGAGCCATCAATCTCCTCAACAGGCGCTCCACATGGGCCTCTTGATGGCTATCGTGGTAGGGCAAGCGGTAACAACCTGCTAGGGGGAAACCGTAGCGCTGAAGCCCGAGCCGACCGCGCCGTTCCACTCGGTGCAGTACGCACTACGCGTACTCGAAACGATCGCACGGCACACCGGCGGTGTGACCGATGTGCAGATCGCGCGTGAGACCGGCCTGCCCGCCGTCCATCTCGCCCCGATGCTGCTCATGCTGCGCCGGGAGGGATATGTCCTGCAGGTGTCCGACGGCGCCTACGCCATAGGGGATTCCCTCGTCCTGCTCGGCTCCGGCGTCGACCGGCAGCAAGCCCTGACCGACAAGCTCCAGGAGACCCTGGACCGGCTGCGGGACTCCGTGGGGGCGGCGGTCTACATCAGCCGGTACGTGGACGGCGAGGTCAGGATCACACAGTTCGCGGACAGCCCGCGCACGCCGAAGGTCCACGAGTGGGTCGACTTCCGCTCCGCGGCGCACGCCAGCGCGGTCGGCAAGTGCCTGCTGACCCAGCTGGACCTGAACGGGCGGCGCGACCACCTGTCCCGCCACAAGATCGCGCGGCTCACGTCGAAGACGATCGTGAACGAGCGGATCCTGTTCTCCAAGCTGGACGCCCAGCCGGCCACCGTGCCCGTGCTGGACCTCCAGGAGTACGCCGTCGGCACCGTCTGCGCGGCCGTCCCGATCACGGCCGGGGCCTCGGTGGGCTGCCTGGCCCTGTCGATGCCGGTCGAGCACGCGCACCGGCTGCGGGCCGCGGCGGACACCCTGAACCGGAAGGCCGCGCCGCTGCTGCTGTCGCTCACGCTCTAGCCGTCGGGGCCACGGGCGGCCGCCGGGATCCACGGGCGAGCCCGGAAAACACTTCGGGCGGTTCCCGGTGAACCGGAAACCGCCCGAAGGACAGGTGCGCCGCCAGGGACTCGAACCCCGGACCCGCTGATTAAGAGTCAGCTGCTCTAACCAACTGAGCTAGCGGCGCCTGCTGACAGAGAAAATACTACCTGGTCCTCCGGGGTGCTCAAAACCATTACCGGCGGAGGTACGCGAGGACGGCCAGCACCCGGCGGTGGGTCTCCTCCGCGGGCGGCAGGCCCAGCTTTCCCAGGATGTTCCCGATGTGTTTGCCGACGGCGGCCTCGGACACCACCAGCTCCCGGGCGATCGCCCCGTTGGACTTCCCCTCCGCCACCAGGCCCAGCACCTCCCGCTCGCGCGGGGTCAGCGCGGACAGCGGGTCGCGCCGCCGGCGCAGCAGCTGGCGCACGACCTCCGGATCCACCACGGTGCCGCCGCCGGCCACCGTGACCACCGCGTCGAGGAACTGCTCCACCTGCCCGACCCGGTCCTTCAGCAGGTACCCGACGCCGCTGCCGTCCCCCGAGTCCAGCAGGTCGGCGGCGTACGAGCGCTGCACGTACTGGCTGAGCACCAGCACCGGCAGGTCCGGGCGGGCGGTCCGGAGCTCGACGGCGGCGCGCAGTCCCTCGTCGGTGAAGCCGGGGGGCATCCGTACGTCGGTGACGACGATGTCCGGTGCGTGCGCGGCGACGGCGCCGCGCAGCCCGTCCGCGTCGCCGACGGCGGCTTCCACCCGGTGTCCGAAACGGGTCAGGAGACCGACGAGGCCTTCGCGGAGCAGGACGCCGTCCTCGGCGAGGACGACTCTCAGGGATGCACCGGGCACGGGATCTCCAGGCTCAGGACGGTCGGCCCGCCGGGCGGGCTGGTGATCGTCAGTGTGCCATCGAGGACGGCGATGCGGTCGGCGAGTCCGGTCAGTCCCGAACCGGCCGCCGGATCGGCGCCGCCGCGTCCGTCGTCCCGTACGTCGATCAGCAGTGCGGCGCCGGTGTGCCGGGCGGTGACGGCGGCGCGGGCGGCGCCGCTGTGCTTCCCGGCGTTGGCGAGGGCTTCGCAGACGCCGAAGTAGGCGGCGGCCTCGACGGACTCGGGCAGGCGCGGCAGGCCGGGGTCGATGGCGGCGTCCACGGGCAGGGCGGACCGCTCGGCGACGTCGGCGAGGGCGCCGGGCAGTCCGTAGTCGGTGAGCACCTGGGGGTGGATGCCGTGGATCAGCTCGCGCAGTTCGGTCAGGGCCTTGCCGGCCTGGTCGTGGGCGGTGGCCAGCTGGTCGGCGAGCGGGCCGGGCGGCGCGTCCAGGCGGGCGAGGCCGAGGGTCATCGTGAGGGCGACGAGCCGCTGCTGGGCGCCGTCGTGCAGGTCGCGCTCGATGCGGCGGCGCTCGGCCTCGAACGCGGCGACGAGGCGGGCCCGGGACCGGGTGACCTCGGCGAGGCGCCCGCGGAGCTCGTGGTCGCGGGGGGCGAGGAGCGCGCGGGTGAGGGCGGCGCGGGCGCCGGCGAGGGCGCCGAGGGGAAAGAGGAGCACGGGGAGGAGGAGTGCCCCGGCGGCGGCGAACAGGAAGGCGGCGGGGTAGCCGGTGATCAGCCAGGTCTTGAGCACCTTGACCTCACCGTCACCGGCGAGGGCGAGCTGGAGGGGGGTGGTCAGGAGGAGGAGGGGGACGCCGAGGAGGAGCGCGAGGGCGGCGAGGTCCGCCCACCAGAGCAGGAAGCCGTGCAGGACGGCGTAGCCGAGCTCGCGCCAGGTGGCCTGTTCGCGGCAGCGCAGCCGGGCCCAGGCGGCGAGGCCGGGTTCGGCGGGTGTGCGGTGGGGGGTGGGGGCGGGGTCGGGGTCGATGAGCCGCAGGCGGCGGCGCTCGAGCGCGCCGAGGGGGATGCCGGCGAGGGCGAGCAGCGGCAGGCCCACGAGGAGGAGGCCGGCGCCGGTGAGCAGGACGAGGGCGAGGAGGGCGGGGATGCCGGTGAGCACCCCTCCGGCCAGGTAGCCGGCGGCGCGCCAGGGCCATGTGGTGCGGAGGTAGTGGCCGCGGCTGAGGGCCTGCCAGGTGTCGTCCATGGGCCCACGGTAGGCGGGCGGGCCCGCCGGTCCCATGGGCCCAGGGGGTGTCCGGGGGTATGCCCGGCCCTACCCCCGGGCCTCGAGCGCGGGTGCGGCTCAAAGACCTGGGGCTCCGCCCCAGACCCTCCCCCAGACTCCGTCCGGGGGGGGACCCCCACGCCTCAAACGCCGGCGGGGCTGGATTTTGCCCGACCTCGGCCAAGAAGCGCGGCAGCACAACCCGTTGCCCTGCGCGCGGCATCAGCCCAAACTCAGCCCCGCCGGCGTTTGAGGCGCGGGGGTTCGGGGGCTGGCCCCCGACAACGGCGCCGCACCGGACAGGCGGCAATGGCTAGCGGTCGAGGAGGTCGAGGCGGCCCTGGGCCTCGTACCTGGCCAGCAGGGCGTCGAGGCCGGCCCGCGACAGACGGCGGTAGCCCCCGGCGGGGAGCCGGTGCCAGACCGGGTCGGAGCAGAGGAAGGCGGACCGGCGCAGGGCTGCGCGGTGGATCTTGTTCGTCGCCGTGACCGGCATGGCCGGCACGATCCTGACGTACCGCGGGGCCATCTTCGTGCCCAGGTCCGGCTGCGCGGCCAGGAACGCCGAGAAGGCGGACGGGTCGAAGGCCGCGCCCTCCCGGAGGGCGACCGCCGCCATCACCTGGTCCCCCGCGACCTCGTCCGGGACGGCGTACACGGCGACCGCCGCCGCGTCGGCCCACCGCGCCAGGATGTTCTCGATCACCGCCGCGGCCAGGTTCTCGCTGTCGACCCGCAGCCGGTCGTCCGTACGGCCCGCGAAGTACAGGAAGCCCGCCGCGTCGCGGAAGAAGAGGTCGCCCGTCCAGTACCAGCCCTCCCGCGTACGGGCGGCCTCCGCGTCCGGGTTGCGCCAGTACCCCTCGAACAGGCTCCGGCCCCGGTTGACGAGTTCGCCGATGGCGGCCGAGCCGTTCCGCAGGCGGCCCTCCGCGTCCAGCACCGCGGCCGGGCATTCGGCGCCGGTCTCCGGGTCGAGCACCGCCAGGTCGTCCCCCTCCGCCGCCCGGCCGAGCGCTCCCGGCGGGGTGTCCGGCGTGTGCTGGACGGAGGCGCCGCCCTCGGTGGCCCCGTAACCCTCCACCAGCGGGACGCCGAACCGTTCGGCGAAGCGCGCCGCGTCCACCGCGCCGGCCTCGGTGCCGAAGCCGAGCCGCAGGGTGTGCTCGCGGTCGTCGGGGCGCGGTTCGGTGGCCAGCAGGTACTGGACGGCCCGCCCGACGTAGGTGAAGTACGTCGCCCCGTACGCGCGTACGTCGTCCAGGAACCCCGAGGCGGAGAAGCGCCGGCGCAGCGCCACCGACGCCCCGCCCGCGAGCGCCGGCAGCCAGTCGGCGATGACCGCGTTGCCGTGGAACAGCGGCATGCAGACGTAGTGGACGTCCTGCGGGGTGACCGAGAACCGGCGGGCCAGCGCCGATCCGGCCGCCGCGAGCCGGCCCTGGGTGCAGATGGCGGCCTTGGGGGCGCCGGTGGAGCCGGAGGTGAAGTAGAGGAGCAGCCGGGATCCCGGGCCGGGGGTGCCGAGCGTCGCCTCGCCGGGCTTGGCGGCGGCGTAGGGGGCGAGCAGGGCCTCGTACTCCTCGGTGCCCGTGACCAGGAGGCGGACGCCGGGCAGGTCGAGGCCGCGCAGCAGGGGCAGGTGGGCGGGTTCGGTGACCAGGATCCGGCAGTCGGTGTGCAGGATGTCGCGGGCCAGTTCGGCGCCGCGCCGGGTGGGGTTGATCCCGGCGACGGCGGCCCCCGCGAGGGCCGCCGCACTGAGCCAGAACGGGAACTCGGGGGTGTTGTCCAGCAGTACCCCCACGTGCGGCTCGGCCCCCGGCGGCAGGAGGTCGACGAGGAGCGCGGCGCGGGCGGCGGCCTCCTGGGCGGTCCGGTGGTGGCTGAGGACGGCGGCGGTTTCGTTGTCCTCGTACTTCAGCCCCGGCCGGTGATCGCCCCATTGGCGCGCCACGAGCTCCGCGACGGTCTCGGGTGCAGTCGTCGTCCGCATGCCGCCGGAGGTTAGCTGACGTTACGTCAGAATTGAACGTCGGAGCAGGCGTAGAAGGCGTTGGCCGTGTCGTGGACGGTCCAGACGGCCAGGATCAGGTGCCGGCCGGTCCGGCCGCTCGGCATGGAGCCCTGGTGGACGGTGGTCATGGCGGGCCGGGCGCCGTTGTAGGCGACGGTGAGGAAGGGCTGGGGTTCGAGGTCGGCGCGGGTGAGGGCCTTGGTGCCGTTCCAGCCGTTCTTGGTGACGTAGTACTTGAAGTCGGTGGTGGCGTGGTTGGCGGTGAACTGCCAGCGGAAGCCGTAGCCCTGTCCGCTGGTCACCCTGGTGGTGGGCCAGGCTCCGCCGCGCGGGTTGTCGAGCTCCGCGAACTGCGGGAGGCCGGCGGAACATATCTTCCCGTCGGCGGGTCCGGCGGCCGGGAAGCCCTTGAGGCCCTCGACGCTCTGCGGCTCCCACTGGATGGCACCGCAGTCGGAGACGGTCTTGTTGGCGCAGAGCTTCTGGCGGCTGATGGGGGTGTCGGTGTAGCCGTGACTGCTGGCGCTGGGGGCGCCGAGGAGGGTGATTCCGGCGACGAGGCCGAGGCCGAGCGCGGCGGCGCCCGCCCGTCCGGGCATGCGGAGGTGACGCATGATGCTCCTTGAACGTGGGGGGAGTTCGGCGAGAGCGTGCGCACGCGTGGGGATGATCTCCGGATTTTAGGTCTAGACCAAGTCCCAGACTATGGACGGCAGTTGGCCATGTCCATACCAAAGGACGAACGGGTGGTCCGGTCGGATCCGGCCACCCGTTCGTCCTGCGCTCGTTCTCCCGTACCGCAGGGCGCGCTACTCGCAGCGCCCCGTGTAGAACGCGACGGTGAGGTCCTTCACGAGCGCCTTGCGCTCGTAGTCGTCGAGCTCGACGAGCCCGCGCGAGGTGAGCCGGTGGACGGTGTCGTCGACGGCGTCCACGACCGAGGTCAGCACCGTGTCCCGGTGCTTGGCGTCGATCGCCGCGACCCTGCGGCGGCGCATGGCCTCGGCGACCTCGGGCGCGTACTCGATCCGGGTCGGCTGGGCCGAGAAGACCTCGATCCCGACGGCCTCGGTCTCCGCCGCCAGCATCCGCGTCAGCGCGTCGCCGACGGCCTCGGCGTCCCGCAGGGTCGGGGCGTCCTCGTGGAAGGCGTCGGCGGGGAGCTGGGAGAGCACGCGGGCCATCGCGGATTCCACCTGCTCGGCCAGGTACTCCACGTGGTCCGCGACGGCCAGGGCGGCCCTGGCGGTGTCCTTGACCTGCCAGACGACCTGCACGACGACCTGGAGGGCGAGGCCGCCGGAGTCCACGGCGGGCATGGGCTCGCTGCGCCAGTGCCGCAGGCGTACGTCGACCCGGCGGCGCAGCAGCAGGGGGCTGATCCAGGTGAGTCCGGTACGCCGGACCGTGCCCCGGTAGCGGCCGAACAGGGTGAGCACCCAGGCATGGCCGGTGCGGGAGCGGCCGAGGCCGCCGAGGGCGAGGAGGGCGACGATGCCGAGGAAGGCGAGCGGGGGCCAGTGGGTGGCGCGCAGTCCCTGATAGGCGCGCGGGGCGGCGCCGAAGGCGGCCAGGAGTGCGGAAGGGACCGCGCCGGCCCGCCAGAGCACGGCCGTGCAGCCGGTGAGCGCGAGCCCGCCGACGGCCACGCCGATCCAGCCGGGGAGCACCGGGCCGCGGTGCTCCCGGAGCCGGTCGTCACCCCGCGGGACCCGGCGGCCGGGGGCGGGGCGGGGGGCGGCCGGCGGCCGGGGGGCCGGAGCCTTCGCCTTGGCGGCTGCGGGTGCGGGCACGGCCTTCCGCGCATCGCGGAACGGCAGGTGCACCGGCACCTCGGTGACGGCGGTGCCGCGCAGCGGCGGGCGGTCCGGGGCGGGGGCGTCCTCGGTGGCGTCTTCCTCCACCAGGGCGCGCGCCACGGCCCGGGCGACGATCCCCACCACCCCGGGGCCGGGCACACCGGACCGCACGGCCTCGGGCTCGGGGTCCGGGTCCGGGTCAGCCGCGGGCTCCGGTTCCGGTTCCGGGTACGCGATCGGGGGCCTGGGTTCGGCTGCGGCCACCGGCTGCGGCCGGGGGTCCGGCTGCGGCGCGGCTTCGGCCTTCGGCTGCATGCGCGCCAGCCGGGGATCCGGGCCGCGCAGCACAGGGGCCACGCGCGCCGGTTCCTGTTCCGGTTCCGGTTCCGGTGCCGGTGCCGGTGCCCGTGGTGGTGCGGCGGCTTCCGCGTCGTTGATCCGCAGGCGCAGGGTGGCCGTACCGGCGCGGGCCGCCTCGTCCTGGGGGTGCGGGATGTCCAGGCCCGTGTGCACCGGTTCGGGCTCGGCCTGGGCCCGGGCGGCCGGCACCGGCACCTCGGGGCCGGCCGCCAGGAGGACCGCCGGGGCGGTGGCCCATCCGGTCGAGGTCTCGCCCGAGACCGGAACCGCCTCCCGGGGTGCGGCGGCCCCCCGCACCGGCGAGGCCGCCGGAACGGCGGGGACGGGGGCGGGTACGGAAGCAGGGGCGGCAGGCGCGGCAGGGGCGGCAGGGGCGGCAGCGGGCGCCGGAGCGGGGCCGGCCACCGCCGGTACCCGGAAGGTGCCCGTGGCCGAGGTGGTGTGCGTGGGGTACATCGTGTCCTCCGTCATGCGAACAGCCGGCGCCAGGTTTCCGGGCCCGGGTAGCCGTTGGCCGAGGCACCGCGCCAGCCCTGCGCGCGCTGGAAGGCCTCGACGTTGCGGCGGTCCGCCTCGCTCCAGCGCGGTCCCGGACCGGACGTGTAGTGCTTGCCGAAGCCCTTCTTGATCAGTTGGCGGCCGAGGGCGGTGATCGCCGGGTGCGACCGGCCCGGGCGGAACACCGCGGCCCCTGGGTAGGCCCGTACCCCGGGCGGCCCCGGAGCGGCCCCCACCGTCGGCGGGATGTCCGCGCCCTGCCGCTCGACCAGCAGGCGCCAGGTGTGCGCGCCGGGAACGCCGTCCGCCTCGGCGCCGGTCCAGCCCTGGGCGGCCTGGAAGGCCTGGGTGGCCAGCCGGTCGTGCTCGCTCCACGTCCGGTCGGCCACCCCCTTCGGGTAGAACCGGTACGCGCCGCGCTCGATCAGCATCCGGCCCAGCTGGGCCACGTGGTCGTTGGTCTGGCCCGGACCGAACTTCGCGGCGCCCGGGAACGCCGTCGAGTCCCCCGGCTTCGGGCCCGGCACCGGCTCCTCGGGCGCGATCCCGCCCGTGACCCCGTTGAACCGGTAGGGGACGTACTTCGACCCGTTGGCCCAGTACCCGTAGGGCGTGGCCAGCTTGCGGGTCGTGGGCCGCGTCTGCTCGTAGGCGATGTAGTGCGTCTGCGTCTCGTCGGCCCAGCCGCCGAAGATGACCACGTGCGAGCCATTGTTGGGGTCCGCCGGGTTGTGGAAGAGGAGCATGTCCCCCGGCAGCAGCTCCGCCTTCGTGATCTTGGTGGCGAACTTGTCGAGGCTTCCGGTCCACTCGTTCGTACCAAGGTTCCAGACCATCGAGACGTAGCCCGAGCAGTCCTGCCGGTATCCGTCCGTCCAGTACTGGGACATGCTGTACGGGACCTTCGCGTCCAGCCACAGCTTCGCCCGGTTGATGATCGTCGTCCGGTCGATCCGCTTCACCTTGGCGGGCGCCCCCGGCTTGCCGGCCGGGCTGCCCTTCGGCCCGTGCAGCGGGGTCCGGCCGCCCTGCGGCGAACCGGGATCGTCCAGGGTCACGGGCCCGGCCGCCGGGGCGGTGACCGCCACCGCGGCCGCGCCGCCACCGCCCAGGACCACCCCGGCGGCGGTGGCCAGGACCAGCGCCCGGCGGGCCCCGCGGGCGGCGGGGTGACCCCCGTCACGCAGCGGTATGGCCCGGGCGCGGGCGAGGGCGCGACGGCGCTGCGCGCACCCCCGGCACGCACAGTCGCCCGCGGGCTCGTACTCCTCGAAGGCGGGCATCGGCATCGGCGTCTGCACATGCGTCGGCGGCTGCATCGTCATGCGGTTCCGTCCACTCCCCTGTTCGTCCACTGGTCAGCCGGAGCCGCATCTGGCGGGTCATCAGATGCGGCACGGCCACACACATCGTGCACGACAAACCCCTTAAACATGGGTTAATCGGACAAGGCGGGCGTGGCTGGTCACGAGCACCACTCGGGGTGAGGTAGAGTTTTCCCTGTCAGCAAGCGCCGCTAGCTCAGTTGGTTAGAGCAGCTGACTCTTAATCAGCGGGTCCGGGGTTCGAGTCCCTGGCGGCGCACAGACGGGAGAAGCCCCCCGCAGCGAAAGCTGCGGGGGGCTTCTTCGTTTCCTGCGGTGCTGTACGGGTGCCGGGCTAGGCCGCCGTACCGGGCCGGAGGCCGGCGCCCGTCAGGTAGGCGGAGACGACCACGTTCGCGGTGTACTCCTTGGCCGCCTTGTCGTAGGTGCCGCCGCAGGTCACCAGCCTCAGCTCGGCACGGCCCCTGATCCGCTGGCCGTACACCTTGTGCGGGTCGAAGGCCGCCCGCTCGTAGACCCGTACGTCCTCGATGGTGAACTCGGCGACCGAACCGTCCGCCCGCACCACCCGCACCTTCTCGCCCGGCTGCGCCGAGCTCAGCCCGTAGAACACGGCCGGCTTGGACTGCGTGTCCACGTGCCCCACCATCAGCGCGGCCCCGGCGGCGCCCGGCTGCACGCCGTCGCTCCACCAGCCCACCGTGCCCGGGCTGTCGTACGGCGGCGGCTCGATCGCGCCGTCCGCGTCCAGCCCCCGGGAAATCACCGGGGCCTGCACGCCTATGGAGGGCACGTCGACGCGCTGCGGCGGGGAGGCGGCCAGCGGGGCGCGCGCCGCGGGCAGCGCCGGACCCATCGCCCCGCCGGCCTGGCCGGCGAGCGGGGCCGGAACCCCGGTGATCTGCCGGCCCCACAGCCACAGCCCCAGGACCAGCACCGACCAGGCGGCGAAAGTCAGCAGCCGGCCGCCGCCGGAGGACTTGCCCTCGCTCATGCGCCCCTCGTCCGTGCGCCACTCGTTCATGCGCCGCTCACCCGATCGCCGCGCGGTCAGTCACCGCTGCGGCGGCGCCGCAGGGCGAGCGCACGGCCCGCGACGGCCAGGGTGGCGGCGGCTGCCAGGACGGCGCCGATGACCGTGTGCGGCAGCCCCGGCCCGTCGCTGCCGTGCTCGTCCTTCTTCGCCGCGGCCGTCCGGGAGTTCTGGGCGAGTTCGGCGGACATGCCGCCGCCGCCCGCGTGGACCGGCCAGACCGGGGAGGCGTGGTGGCTCGGCTTGCGGTGGGAGATCTCGATGGAGCCGTGGACCTTGTCGTGGCCGTCGCAGGTCACCCGCACCGAGTGCCGGCCCGGCCGGGCGTGCGAGCTGATCATCGCCTCGCCGTAGAGCGGGCTGCGGCCGCCGTCACGGCCGTACAGCTCGGCGTCCACCATGAAGGCGGAGGACTTGGCCTCGCCCCTGGTGCCTTCACAGCCGTTGACGCGCAGCTTGACCTGCGCTCCCGGGTGCGCCGGGTCGGGCTCGACCGAGATGCTGCCGCGGTCGCCCCGGCCGCCCCGGTCCTCCTCACCCGCGAGGGCGGCGGGCGCTGTCACCGCGGAGAACGCCGTCAGGGCGACGGCCACCCCGGCGGCACGGAGAGCGTTGTGAACACTGCGCATGGTGAACCTCCTCAACAAGGAGATTCACGCGCTGCCCGCCGCTCCGCATCCGGAGCGGCGCCGTACGTGTCAGCCGAACGACTTAAACGAGGTCCACCAGGTCGGCGATCGAGTCGACGGTCTTGGTCGGGCGGTACGGGAACCTCTCGGTGTCCACGGCCGCGGTCAGACCGGTGAGGACGAGGAAGGTCTGCATGCCCGCCTCCAGACCGGCCAGCACGTCGGTGTCCATCCGGTCGCCGATCATCGCGCTGGTCTCCGAGTGCGCGCCGATCGCGTTGAGACCGGTGCGCATCATCAGCGGGTTGGGCTTGCCGCAGAAGTACGGCTTCTTGCCGGTGGCCTTGGTGATCAGCGCGGCGACCGCGCCGGTCGCCGGGAGCGGGCCCTCGGTGGAGGGGCCGGTCTCGTCGGGGTTGGTGCAGATGAACCGGGCGCCCGCGTTGATCAGGCGGACCGCCTTGGTCATGGCCTCGAAGCTGTAGGTGCGGGTCTCGCCCAGGACCACGTAGTCGGGCTCGTGATCGGTCAGGACGTAGCCGATGTCGTGCAGGGCGGTGGTCAGCCCGGCCTCGCCGATCACGTACGCGGTGCCGCCGGGGCGCTGGTCGTCGAGGAACTTCGCGGTGGCCAGCGCGGAGGTCCAGATGTTCTCGACGGGGACGTCCAGGCCCATGCGGCTCAGGCGGGCCTGGAGGTCGCGGGGGGTGTAGATGGAGTTGTTGGTCAGCACCAGGAAGGGCTTGCCGGATTCGCGCAGCCGCTTGATGAAGGCATCGGCGCCGGGGATGGGGGTGCCCTCGTGGATGAGGACCCCGTCCATGTCGGTGAGCCAGGATTCGATCGGCTTGCGCTCTCCCACTGGACTGTTCTCCGCTCTCGGTGGCGTCTGACCTCTGTGACCTCTGGTCTGACCGCTGGTCTCTACCACCCTATCGGGGCCGGGTCGCGGGCGTACGGTGCGTCCACGGCCCGGACCCCGGGGGCCTGGACTCAGGCCAGGCGGACGTTGTCGACGGTCCAGTACCAGTTGTTGCTGCCGCTGTAGCGGAAGCGGATCTGGACGTCCGTGGCACCGGCCGGGACCCGGAGGTTCAGGGACTCGGCCCGGGCCACCGCGTCGGCGGTGTAGCTCTTGACGACGGTGGGCGCACCCCCGTTGTAGGAGACCAGGACCTGGGCGGTCTGCCCGGCCTCGTGGCGGTAGTGCGTCTGGAAGGACAGGGTCTTCGTGGTGCCCGCGGTGACCGGCCACGTGGGGGTGATCAGGGTGGAGTCGAAGCTGCCGGTGTGGCTCTTGTCGTCCCACTCGTCGGAGTCGGCGAACACGTCACGGGAGCGGACGTTCAGCTCGCGCCACTGGTCGCGCTGGGCCTGGCTCCAGAACTCGTCGGTCGCGAAGGCCCATCCGGCCCACTCGGTGACACCGCCCGCGCCCATCCCGGAGTTGTCGACGGACCAGCCCGCGGGAGGGGTGTGGGTGAAGCCCTTCACACCGGCCGGAATGCCCGTCTCGTCCACGCGGCCCTGGAGGGCCGGACGCAGGGTGTCGAAGGGGTCGCTGTCGGGAGCGTTCAGCGGGACGCCGTCCAGCGCGGCGGTGGAGACGCCGACCTGCGCGAGCGCGGTCGCGGCGACATCGACCAGCTTCACGTCGTCCCGTACCGAACCGGCCGGAATGCCGGCGCCCTTGGCGATGACGAAGGTGCCGCGCTCCTGGAGGGTGGAGCCGCCGTGGCCGCCCGCGCCGGTGTGGCCGTGGTCGGTGGTGACCAGGACCTTCCAGTTCTCCTGGGCGTAGGTCGGGCGGCTCTGTACGGCGGCCAGCAGCCGGCCGATGAGCTGGTCGGAGCGGCCGATGGCGTCGAGGTACTGCTGGCTGGCCGCGCCGTGGGAGTGGCCGGCGATGTCGATCTCGCCGAAGTAGACGAAGGCGGCGTCGGGGTTCTGGTCGCGCAGTTCGGCGGCGGCCGCGGCGGCGATCTTGGGGTCCTCGCTGCCGTAGCCGTCGCGGTCGCCCTTCAGGGAGAGGCGCTTGTCGACCTTGGCGGAGAAGATCGGGCCGCCCGCGTCGGTGGAGGTGATGGGCTCCCAGTCGGCGGCCGCGTACGTGTTGAGCTCCGGCCTGGCGTTCTCGATGCGGGTCAGAAAGTCCGGGTGGGCCGTGAAGTTCTTGCCGGCGAAGGAGTTGTCCTTCACGCCGTGCCGGTCGGGCCACACGCCGGTGGCGATGGTGGACCAGCCGGGGCCGGAGGAGGTGGCGGCCATCGGGTTCGCGTAGAGGGTGCTGCGGGCGGTCAGGCCCTGGGCCATCAGGCCCTGCAGGTGGGGGGCGTTGGCCGCCTTGACGCGGTCGAGGACCGCACCGTCGATGCCGATGACGAGCACCTTGTCGGTGTTGGCGGCGGCGGCCGCGCCCGCGGCGCCGGCCGGGGTGGCCAGGGCGGAGGCGGCGATCAGGGCGGCGGCGGACGCGGTCGCGGCGATGACGCGTCGTCCGGGCAGGGCAGTGGACACGTAC
Source organism: Streptomyces sp. NPDC046303 (assembly GCF_055588085.1). NCBI lineage: Bacteria > Bacillati > Actinomycetota > Actinomycetes > Kitasatosporales > Streptomycetaceae > Streptomyces > Streptomyces sp. NPDC046303. The sequence goes on along the minus strand of NZ_JBVJFA010000009.1, from coordinate 148,330 downwards.
TCCTCCTGGGGAGCAAGTGGGCGGCGGAGGTACGGGGACATGTAACCGGGCCGGACCATAAGGCATTTCGGTCCAGACCCGTTATGCAAGCGTCACTTTTCCGGACCGGGGTGTCCGGGAAGTGACCGGTCAGCTGCCGGTTGCCGACTTCCACGCGTCGACGTACGCGGTGAGGTTCGCGTCGATGTCGGCCCAGTCCGGCTCGAAGACCTCGACACCCGCCATGATCTTGGTGAGCTCCACGGCATTGGCGTCGGTCGGCTTGACGTCGGTGCGCGCCGGGAAGCCGCCGCCGACCCCGCTGACCAGCTGCTGCGCCTCCTCGCTGAGCAGGTGGTCGAGGAGCTTCTTGCCGTTCTCGGTGTGCGGGGCCTTGTCGACGAGGCCGGCCGCGTACGGCAGGGCGAAGGTGGTGGGCTTGCCGCCGTCCTTCGCGGGGAACCAGATGCCGATGTTCGGCATGGACTTGGACTGCGCGAAGTTCATCTGGACGTCGCCGTTGGCGACGAGCAGCTCGCCCTTGTCGGTCTTCGGCGCGAGCTTGCTGGTGGAGGAGGACGGGCCGACGTTGTTGGCCTGGAGCTTCTTCAGGTACTCCATCGCCGGCTCCTTGCCGCCGAAGTCGTGCATCGACTTGATGAGGACGGCGGTGCCGTCGCCCGCGACGCCCGGGGTGGAGTACTGCAGCTTGCCCTTGTACGTGGCGCCCAGCAGCTCCTCCCAGGTCTTGGGGGCCTCGGCGAGCTCCTTCTTGTTGTAGATGAAGCCGAAGTAGTTGTTGACGACGGAGGTCCACTTGCCGTCGGCGGCCTTGTGGGCGCCGTTGACCTTCTCGGAGCCCTGCGGCGTGTAGGCCTGGAGGAGTCCCTTGCCGTCGGCCTGCTGGATGAAGGGCGGAAGCGTGATCAGCACGTCGGCCTGGGTGTTGGTCTTCTCGCGGACGGCGCGCTGCACCATCTCGCCCGAGCCGCCCTCGACGTACTTGACCTCGATGCCGGTCTTCTGGGTGAAATCGGCGAAGACCTTGTCGTACCAGCCGTCGCCCTTGTCGCTCTTGAGGCCGTCGGCGCTGTAGACGGTGACGACCTTCTCCCCGCCGCCCGTGCCGGAGCCGGCGGCCGTGGAGCCGCCGCAGGCGGTGAGGGGGACGGCGAGGGCGAGGCTGCCGGTGACGGCGGCGGTGGTGCGGAGCACGAGCTTGCTGGGCATGGAACTTCCTTACCGGGAAAGGGAGTCGGCGGGGTTCAGCGGTAGGAGGCCTTGGTGCGGATGCGGGAGACGGCCAGCAGGACGAGCAGGGTGGTGGCCATCAGAACCACGGCGACGGCGGACCCGCTGAAGAGCGAACCGCGGTCGGTGGCCGTGAAGATCCGCACCGGGAGGGGCATCCAGTCCGGCGGGTAGAGCATCATCGTGGCGCTCAGCTCGCCCATGGACAGGGCGAAGCACAGGCCCGCGGCCGCGGTGAGCGACGGCAGCAGGAGCGGGAGTCTGATCCGCCACAGCACGTAGCCGGGGCGGGCGCCGAGGGAGGCCGCGGCCTGCTCGTACGCGGGGTCGAGCCGTACGATCGCCGCCGAAACCGACTGGTGGGCGAACGCCGTGACAAGGATCGTGTGGGCCAGGACGACGATCGAGCCGGTGCCGTTGAGGAGCAGCGGCGGCCGGCTGAAGGCGACGAGCACGGCCAGGCCCACGACCACGGACGGCACGGCGACGGGCAGCATGAACAGCGCGTCCAGGGACCTCTTCCCGCGCTTGCCGAGGGCCGCTCCCGCCAGCGCCGCCCAGGTGCCGGCGGTGAGCGCGAGCAGGCTGGCGGCCACGGCGGTGACCAGGCTGGTGGTCAGGGCCCGGAGCGACTCGCCCTGCACGGCGGAGGCGTAGTGCGCGGTGGTCGGTCCGGAGGGGAAGGCTCCGGACCAGTGGGTGGCGAAGGAGGCCGCGACCACGACGAGCAGGGGCAGGGCGAACAGGGGCAGGAAGAGGAGGCCGAAGAGGCTCCAGACGGCCCAGCGGCCCGTCTTGCTATGCACCAGCACGCTTGCCCACCACCCGGTAGAGGCCGAACAGGCCGACGGAGATCACGATGTTGACGACGGCGACCACGCAGGCGGCCGCGTAGTCGGATTCGAGGATCGCCTTGCCGTAGATGAGCATCGGCAGGGTCGTGACGTCCTTGGCTCCGGTGAACAGGACGATCCCGAACTCGTTGAGGCACATGACGAGGACGAGGCTGCCGCCTGCGGCCAGGGCGGGGAGCGCCTCCGGCAGGATCACCCGGCGGATGATCCGGGCGGGCCGGGCGCCGAGGCCTGCGGCGACCTCCAGCTGGGCGGTGTCCAGCTGGGAGAAGGCGGCGAGCAGGGGGCGCATCACGAACGGCGTGAAGTACGTGATCTCCGCGAGCAGGACGCCCCAGGGGGTGGTCAGGAAGTGGAAGGGCCCGTCGGCGGCGCCGGTGATGCCGGTCCAGACTCCGTTGGCCATGCCGACGGTTCCGTACAGGAAGAGCAGGGCGAGGGTGATGAGGAAGGAGGGGAAGGAGAGGAAGACGTCGATGAATTTCGCGACGGCCCGGGCCCCCGGGAAGGGCACGAAGGCAATGACGAGCGCGAGCGCGAAGCCGAGGACGAGACAGCCGGCGGTGGCTCCGACGGCGAGCCACACGGTGGTGCCGAGCGCTTCGCGGAAGCTCTGCGAGGCGAAGACGGAGGAGTAGGCGTCGAAGGCGCCGCCCCCGTTCTCGGGGGTGAAGGACTGCTGCACCACCAGCGCGAGCGGATAGAGGAAGACGAGCGCGAGCACGGCGACGGGCGGCAGAACCCATACGCTGCGCGGCAGCCGAATCCCTCGCCGGTGCCCCCGCGGGGTCGCCTGCCCGTTCCCCTGTGGAAGCGCCTGCGGGGCGTCGGTGCGGCGGGAGGCGGCGCCCGCTCCCTTGCGCGGCTGCGCCGCAGTGTCCAGCCCCGCCGGCGGTTGAGGCGCGGGGTCCGGGGCGGAGCCCCGTGCCTCCCCGGACGGGGTGTCATGGGCGGCTTCGGGCTGACGGCCGGGAGCCGGGACCGGCACGCCGGGGGCCGGAGGGGACGCCTCGGCCGGAGCCGAACCCGCCACCGAGCCGGAGGCCAAGGGCATGGGCTCAGCCATCCGACACCCCAGCGGCCAGCAGCACCGCGTCGCGCGGCTCGAAGTGCAAGGTCACCCGGTCCCCCAGGGCGGGGGTCTCCCGCAGCTCGGGCAGGTCCGCCTTCACGCGGTGGCCGTCGACGTCGACGTACAGCCGGTGCGTCGAGCCGCGCCACTGGACCTCGGCGATGCGGCCGGTGAGCGCGTTCGGTCCGTCGCCGAGGCCGAGCAGGTGCGGACGTACGCACAGGGTCGCGGTGGACCCCGGCACGGCGCGGCCGCGGTCGAGGGCCAGCGGGCGGCCCTCGAAGACGGCGCCCCCCTCGGCCACGGTCACCGGCAGCAGGTTCGCGTTGCCGACGAAGGACGCGGTGAACGCGGTGCGCGGGGTGCGGTACAGCTCCTGCGGGGTGCCGCAGTCCTGGAGCCGGGCCTTGTCCATGACGGCGATCCGGTCGGCCAGGGTGAGCGCCTCGACCTGGTCGTGGGTGACGTACAGGAGGGAGACGTCGGGCAGTTCGCGGTGCAGGCGGGCCAGTTCGGCGAGCATTCCGGAGCGCAGCTGCGCGTCGAGTGCGGACAGCGGCTCGTCGAGGAGGAGCACCCCGGGGCGGATGGCGAGGGCGCGGGCGATGGCCACGCGCTGCTGCTGGCCGCCCGACAGCTCGCGCGGGTAGCGCTGGGCGTAGGCCGCCATGCCGGTCATCTCCAGGGCCTCGGCGACCCGGCCGGGTATCTCGGCCTTGGGCGCCTTCTGGGCCTTCAGACCGAAGGCGACGTTGGCCTCGACCTTCATGTGCGGGAAGAGCGCGTACTGCTGGACGACCATGCCGATGCCGCGCTTGTGCGGCGGGAGCGCGGTGACATCCCGGCCGCCGATCAGGATCCGGCCCGCGGCGGGCCGTACGAAACCGGCGACCGCCCGCAGCGCCGTGGTCTTGCCCGAGCCGGAGGGGCCGAGCAGCGCCATCACCTCGCCGGGCTCCACGGTCAGGTCGAGGGAGTCCAGGACGGTGTGGGCGCCGTAGGCGACGCTGACGCCCTCGAAGCGGATGCCGCTCACGCGGACTCCGCCAGGAGCCGCGGGAGTTCGGCGACGGAGCCGAGGACGTGGGTGGCGCCGTGCGCGGTCAGGGCCGCGCGGTCGTGGGCGCCGGTGAGGACGCCCGCCACGGTCCCGGCGCCGGAGCGCCGGCCGCTGAGCATGTCGTAGGCGGTGTCGCCCGCGACGACGATCTGCCGTACGTCGTCCACGGCGCCGGTGCGCAGGAACGCGGCCAGCACCATGTCCGGGTACGGGCGGCCGCGGCCGCCCGCGTCGGCGGGGCACAGGGTGAGGTCGGCCAGGTCCTGCCAGCCCAGGGCGTCGAGGATGGCGTCCTGGGTGGCGCGGGCGAAGCCGGTGGTCAGGGCGACGGTGCGGCCGTCGGCGCGGAGCTCCTCGATGGCCTCGCGGGCTCCGGCGACCGGGGCGATCAGGCCGGCGTCGACGAGTTCCCCGTACGCCTCCTCGAAGGCGGAGTTGGCGCGCTGGGCGAGGTCCTCCGCGCCGAAGAGGTGACGGAAGACGGAGATCTTCGACTCGCCCATGGTGTCGCGCACGTACCGGAGCTTCTCGGCGTGGTCGGCGCTGCCCGGCTCGACCCCGAGGCGCTCGGCGGCGCGCTCGAAGGCCCGCTCGACGAGGCCGCCGTCGGCGACGGTGGTACCGGCCATGTCCAGGACGATCAGGTTCTGCCTGTGGTGCTCGGTCATCTGACTTACCAGCCCAGTTCGTTCGCGGTGGTCTCGGCTATGGCGGGCGAGCAGGTCATACCGCGCCCGCCGGGTCCGGTCACCAGCCAGACGCCGTCGGCCACCTGCTGGCGGTGGACGACGCGGGTGGTGTCGGTGCACTGCGCGTACACGCCCGCCCAGCGGTGCCTGATCTTGGGCAGGGGGCGGCCCAGGAAGGACTCGACCACCTCGGCGAGGTGCTCGTAGGGGTCTTCGAGGGTGTCGAACGCGAAAGGGTGCTCGTACTCGTGGGTGTCGCCGATGGTCAGTCCGCCGTCCAGGCGCTGGACCATCAGCAGCTGCATCTTGTGGGCGGCGGCGATCGGGGCCTGCGCCTGCCCGGCGGCCAGCGCGTCGAGGGCGGCGGACTTGTACGCGGGGTAGTAGCGGAAGCTGTCGGCGTCCGCGACGGAGGTGGTCAGCGGCTCTCCGAGCGGGGCGGTCTGCATCATCTGGAGGCGGACGCGGCGCACGGGCAGGTCGGGGACCAGCTCGCGGACCAGGCCGGACAGCCAGGCCCCGGTGGCCAGGACGACCGCGTCGCCGCGGTGGACGTGGCCGTGGTCGTCGCGGACGGCGCCGGGGCCCGCGATCTCGCGTACTTCCCGCCCCGGGAGGAAGGTGTACCGGCCGCCGGCGCTGAGGGCTTCGCGGAGGCGGAGCTGCGCGGTGCGCGGTTCGACGGCCGCGTCCCGTTCGCACCACAGGGCGGCCTCGAAGGCGCCGCGCAGGGCCGGGTTGATCTCCCGGGCCTCGGCGGCGGTGACCAGCTGGTAGCCGCGGGCGGCGGCGTCGGGGCGGGCCGCCGCCGCCTCGGCGACCGCGTGCTCACGGGCGTTGCGGAGGGGGGTGAGGGAGCCGATGGCGCGGAAGCCCAGTCCGGGCACCTCCGCGCCGATGCGCTCCCAGAGCGCACGGGCCCGCAGGGCGGTGTCGAGCTCCTCGCCCCCGGCCCGTCCGCTGACCCAGATCTGGCCGAAATTGCGCAGGGACGCGCCGCGGGCCTCGGCTTCCCGCTCGATCTGGACGACCTCGTGGCCGCGTTGGACTGCTTGCCAGGCGTGCATGGTGCCGACCACGCCGCCTCCGACGACTATGACTCTCACGCCGCCCACGGTGGGCGGCGCCCGTGGCCCGGGGGGAGCCGGCGGGCGACGCGCCGGTGAACAGCCCCCCAAGCTTGGACTAGACCCGTTATCTTTCTGTGATCTGAGTGCGTCCTTTTGGGTCGGGTAAGGGGTGGTTCCGGCGGGGCTATTCGGGCCGCAGACGGGTCGTGAAGCTGAACCGGTCGCCACGGTAGAGCGAACGCACCCGCTCCAGGGGCCGGCCGTCCTGATCCCGCGAGAAGCGGTGGATGAGCAGCATCGGGAGGGCGGGCGGGGTGCCGATCAGCAGGGCTTCGCGGGGCGTCGCGAGGACCGTCTCCAGCTTTTCGTCGGCGTCCCCGAAGGAGATGCCGAGCCGGTCGCGGAGGTATCCGTAGAAGGAGGAGTCCGGCGGGAAGTCGGTGTCGAGCCGCGGAGCACGGGAGACCCGGACGTAGGTGCTCTCCAGGCCGACCCGCTCGTCATCGGCCAGCAGGACCCGCTCCAGGTGCCAGACCGGCTCCCCGGCCTCGGCGCCGATGCCGGGGGCGAGGTCGGGCGGGCACGGGAACTGCTCCAGCCCGATCAGGTGACGGCCCGGCCGGCGGCCCTGACGGCGGACGCCCTCGGTGTAACTCGCCAGGGACAGCGGCTGCTCCAGCTTGGGGCCGGCGACGACGGTCCCGCGGCCGGCGCGGCGCAGGCGGCCTTCCAGCAGCAGCTCGCGCAGGGCCTGGCGGACGGTCTCGCGGGACACCTCGTACCGCTCGGCGAGATCGCGCTCGGTGGGCAGCGATCCGCCCTCGCCGAGCTCGTCGAGGAGCTCGGCGATGCGGGCCTTGACGGCGTAGTACTTCGGGATGCGGCCGTGCTCGGGGATGCCGGAGCGGACGGGCGAGCCGGGACGGTGGTGCGGGGTCTGTTCTTCCACGCTGGGACTCTATGCGGGCCGGGTGTACGGAGATCGGCGGGCGGGAGCGGCGGACGCGGGATGGGAAGACGCCGGATCGGCGGGCCGTAGGTCAGCGGGCGGGGCCGCGCAGCCGCCGGGCCCCGATCACGAGTCCGCCGCCGAGGGTGAGGGCGGCCACGGCACCGGCCCCCGCCCCGTACGCCCGTTCGCGCGGCCCGGTGTGCGCGAGGGAGCCCGCCTCGTGGGGGGCTTCCGGGCCCTCGACGGAGAACCGGTACCCCCCTGCCTCGCCCACCCAGTCGCCGTCGTCGCCCTTGCGCTGCACGAGGGCGGCGTCCGCGAGGACCTCCCCGGTGGGCGCGTCGGCCGCGAAGGCGAGGCCGACGCGGACGGTCAGCGACCCGCCCGCGGCGACGGTGAAGCCGGGGAAGGCGGACCCGCCGTCGAAGACGGCGATGATCTCGTCGCGGTCGGTCCGCTCCAGGCTGACGGGGAGGGTGCCGCTCGGGGTGTCGAACTCCATGCGCAGGTGGGCGGGGCGCAGGGCGCGGGCCTTGTCGGTGAGGACGACCACGGGGTGGATGTCCGTGCAGAGGGATGTGGTGGTGTTCGTCAGGTCCAGGTACCAGGTCTGCGGGCCGCCGCCAGTGCGGTACACGGCGGGTCCGCCGCGGATCCGTGCCCCGATGGGGAAGGCGGTGCTCTTCCCGTCCCCGCAGGTGGCCTGCGCGCGGGACGGCAGCGCGGGAGCCGGGCGCGCCCCGCTGCCGGTACCGATGTCCGCACCGGCGGTGGATGCGGTGGTGGCGGCCAGGGCGGCGGAGAGGGCGGCGCCGAGGGCAAGGGCTGTGCGCACTCGCATGGAAGACCCCTCGCTGCTCACCGGACGGAACGATGGTAGGACGAGGTGACCATCACCCCGCCCAGCCCGCACCCTCCCACGCCCCCGATCCCCACCCGGCCCACCACGCCCGGGCCCCTCTGCTTTACCCTCGAACGGCGCAAACAGTCAAAAACCCCCCGGGCCCTCACCCCGTCCGCCCGAAGACCGGTCCGAGCACCAGCTCCGCGGCCCCCTCCGCGATCCCGGCCTCGGCCAGCGCCACCTCCACCGCCCCGCCGCCTCCGGGCCCCCGCACCGCGATCGCCCGCCGGACCCCCTCCAGGAACACCTCCGGCGCCCCGGCCACCACGCGCCCGCCCAGCACCACCCGCTCCACATCCAGCAGCGCCACCAGGTTCGCCGCCCCCTCCCCCACGATCCGCGCGGCCTCGGCAAGGTCCCCCCGGGCCACCGCCGCCAGGCACAGGACCTCCGCACACCCGCGCGCCCCGCACCGGCACGGCGGCCCGTCCAGCCGGAGCACCTGGTGTCCGAACTCCCCCGCCCCCGAACGCCCGCCCCGGTAGACCTCCCCGCCCAGCCGCAGCCCGGCCCCGAGCCCGGTTCCGACGTGCAGGTACACCGAGGTGCCGCGGGCCCCGGGGGCAACGGCGGCCGCGCCGGCGTTCGTGTCCTTGTCCAGCAGCACCGGCATCCCCATCCGCCCTGCCAGCACCTCCCGTAGCGGAAACCCCGCCCACTGCGGGAACCCCGTGACCCGGCCCATCACCCCGGCCCGGTGGTCCAGCGGCCCCGGCGCGGCCACGCCGACCCCCAGCAACGGCCGGCCGCCCGGGTCACCGACCCGCGCGAGCGCCCGTACGACGACCTCCACCACCGCATCCGGACCGGCCCCGAAGTCCAGCGGGCCGCGGCTCTCGGCGACGACCGTGCCGGCCAGGTCCACCCGTACCGCCCGCAGCTCGTCGCGGTCCAGGTGCACCCCGGCCGCGTACCGGGCCTGCGGCACCAGCCGGAGCAGGGTGCGCGGCTTGCCTCCGGTGGACACGGCGCGGCCGGCCTCCGCGACGAGCCCCTCCCCGCACAGCCGTGCCGTGATCTTGCTGACGGCCTGCGGGGTGAGGCGGGCGCGGGCGGCGAGTTCGGCACGCCCGAGTCCCGCCGGCCCGGCGCCGCGCAGCAGGTCCAGCAGGAGCGCCTCGTTGTGGCCGCGCAGCGCGGGCAGGTTCACGCCGCCACGCCCGTACGCGTACCCGTGGCCATGGCCGTGCCCGTTCTGGTGCCCGTGCCCGTGCCCGTGGCCGTGCCCGTGCCCGTCCCCGTGCCCGCGCCCGTCCCCGTGGCCGTGCCCGTCCGAGTCTCCGTGCCCGTCCCCGTTTCCCCTGTTCACCCGGCCATTGTCCACCCTCCTTGCACTTCGGCAACACTGTTGCCAAAGTGGCACCCATGAACGTCACCGCCCCCGCCACCCCCCGCTCCGCCCCCCTCCGCGTCGGCCTGATCGGCTACGGACTCGCCGGTTCCGTCTTCCACGCCCCCCTCGTGGCGGCCACCGACGGGCTCGTCCTCGACACCGTCGTCACCTCCGATCCGGCCCGGCAGGCGCAGGCCCGCGCCGCATTCCCCGAGGTCCGGATCGCCGCCTCGCCCGACGAGCTGTGGGCGCGCGCGGGCGGCCCCGAGGCCCTCGGCCTCGTCGTGATCGCCTCCCCCAACCGGACCCACGTCCCGCTCGCCACGGCGGCCCTGACCGCGGGGATCCCCGTGGTCGTGGACAAGCCGCTCGCCGCCACCGCCGCCGAGGCACGCGAACTCGCCGCCCTCGCCGAGCGGACCGGCACGTTCCTGTCCGTCTTCCAGAACCGCCGCTGGGACAACGACTTCCTCACCGTCCGCCGGCTCCTCGCGGACGGCGAACTCGGCGAGGTCCAGCGCTTCGAGTCCCGCTTCGAGCGCTGGCGCCCCCACCTCAAGGGCGGCTGGCGCGAGTCGGGCGCCCCGGAGGAGATCGGCGGCCTGCTGTACGACCTGGGCAGTCACGTCGTGGACCAGGCGCTGGTGCTCTTCGGCCCGGCGGTACGGGTCTACGCGGAAGCCGACGTGCGCCGTCCGGGCGCCGAGACCGACGACGACACCTTCATCGCCCTCACGCACGCGAACGGCATCCGCTCCCACCTCTACGTCAGCGCCACCACCGCCCAACTCGGGCCGCGCTTCCGCGTCCTGGGGTCCCGGGCCGGCTACGTGAAGTACGGCCTCGACCCGCAGGAGGGCGCCCTGCGCGAGGGGCTGCGCCCGGGCGCGGACGCACCGTGGGGCGAGGAGCCCGAGCACCTGTGGGGCCGGCTCGGTTCCGGGGAGTCCCCGCTGACCGGCGGCGGCACCCCGGTACCGACGGCCCCGGGCGACTACCCGGCGTACTACGCGGCGGTCGCGGCGGCCCTGCGCGAGGGCGGGCCCGCTCCGGTCACGGCGTACGAGGCCGCGCACTGCCTGGAGGTCCTGGAGGCGGCCCGTACCTCGTCCCGGGACGGAGTGACCGTCGAGCTGTGAGCCGGCGCTCACGGAAATCGGCGAACCCGGGCGGCCAAACGATCTATCCTGCACGGATTGCCATCAACGTGATCATCACGTGTGTGAAGAATGGATCATCTGTGAAGCTGCCCCGGATCGCGTCGGTCGTCGCCGCCGCCGCGATGGCCCCGGCCGTCCTGCTCTCCTCGCCGGCCTTCGCCGCTGACGCCCCGTCGGCCTCCACCCCGTCCACGCCCTCCGCCCCGACCGTGCCGGACCAGGACTCGGAGGGCCGGCCCGTCGGGGCGGACCCGGCGCAGAAGGCGGCGGACAAGCCCGCGGACAAGCCCGCCGAGGACCCGCAGGCCGCGAAGGACCGGGCCGCGATCCAGGCGATCCTGGCCGACCCGGCGAGCGGGCCGGGCGTGCGCGAGGCGGCCGAGAAGGCGCTCAAGGGGACTGCCGCGGACATGCGGCACTTCCTGGAGGTCGTCTGGCAGCAGGAGCAGTACACCGACGACCGGGTACGGGTCTCCCGGATCCACAGCCTCGGCGGCGTCGCCGTCAAGCGGGAGGCGGAGAAGGCCCTGCGGGCGGGAACCCACGCCGCGCTCAAGGAGTTCCTCGCGGTCGGGCAGCACCAGGCCCGGTACGAGGACGACCAGGTCGAGCTGTTCCGCATGCTGAACGGCGCGGGCAACGGCATCCGCGAGGCCGTCGAGAAGCTGCTGCGCAGCGGAACCCCGGAGCAGGTGCGCAAGTTCATCGAGGTCGACCAGCACAACGTCCGCGCGAGTGACGACCGCGTCGAGCTCGCGCGTATGTACGAGACCGCGGGCCCCGGTCTGAAGGCGGCCATCAACGCGCTCCTCAACGGGCACCCGTCCAACGCGGAGCTGCGCGAGTTCGTGAAGACGGGGCAGCACAAGCTGCGCGACGAGGACAACACCGTCCTGATCTCGTCGATGGTGAACCACGCCGGCCCGGAGCTGAAGAAGGCCGCTCTCGCCGCCCTCAAGGGAACGCCCGAGGACCGTGCCGCGTTCCTCGCGACCGGCCAGCACGAGGCGCGCGCCAAGGACAAGGCCGCGGAGGACGCCGCCAAGGCGGAGCAGGACAAGAAGGACAAGGAGAAGGACAAGGGGAAGGACGGGTCCGCGGGCACGGGCACGACCGGCACCGGTACCGGCACGACTCAGGTCGCGGCCCAGGGCACCGGCGGCAACGGCAACGTGACGGCGGCGGGCGGGTCCGCCTCCCTCGCGAACACGGGCGCCGGTGCGGAGAACGTCTGGTTCGCGGGCGGCAGCGCCGCCGCGCTCGCGGCGGGCGCGGGCCTGGTGCTCGCCAACCGCCGTCGCCGCACGTCGACCGAGGGCTGAGCCGCACCGCCCACCGCACGGGAAAGGGGCGGGGCTCGCGATGGCGGCCCCGCCCCTTCCGCGTGTCCGCGCGTACGCGTCTTCGCGTGTACCGGTATGCGCGTTACGCGCCCTTGAACTCCTGGCGCTGCCGGCCCAGGCCGGCGATCTCCAGCTCCACGACGTCACCGGCCCGCAGGTACGGCTTGGGTTCCGGCTGGCCCATGGCCACGCCGGCCGGCGTACCGGTGACGATGACATCGCCCGGGTACAGGGTCATGAACTGGCTCAGGTACCGGACGACCTCGCCGACCGGGAAGATCTGGTCCGCGGTGTTGCCGTCCTGCTTGAGCTCGCCGTTGACCCACAGCTTCACGTCCAGGACCTGCGGGTCCGGGATCTCGTCGGCGGTGACCAGCCACGGGCCGAGCGGGGTGAAGGTCTCGCAGTTCTTGCCCTTGTCCCAGGTGCCGCCGCGCTCGATCTGGAACTCGCGCTCCGAGACGTCGTTGACCAGCAGGTACCCGCCGACGTGCGCGAGGCCCTCCTCGGCGGAGGCCAGGTAGCGGGCGGTGCTGCCGATGACGACGCCGAGCTCGGCCTCCCAGTCGGTCTTCACGCTGCCGCGCGGGATCAGCACGGTGTCGTCCGGGCCGACCACGGTGTCCGCGGCCTTGAGGAACAGGATCGGCTCGGCCGGCGGCTCCGCGCCGATCTCGGCCGCGTGCCCGAAGTAGTTCAGCCCGATGCCCACGATCTTGCCTATGCGGCCGACCGGCGCGCCGATCCGCAGCCCTTCGGAGTCCAGGACCGGCAGCTCACCCGCTTCCGCCGCCTCCCGCACCCGGGAGAGTACGGAGTCCTCCGCGAGGAGAGCGCCGTCCACATCCGTGATCAGGCCGGACAGGTCACGCAGGGTGCCGTCCTGGTCGAGCAGCGCGGGGCGCTCCGACCCGACGGGTCCGACACGCAGCAGCTTCATGGGCATTCTCCCGTGGTCGTGGGTGGTCGGCGCAGGGGCGGGCCCAGGCGCCGGCCGATGGGTTGCGGCCATCGGAGGATTGGTCGATCCTCCAAGAACTGCGGCCAATCCGCAAGACCCTGTTCACAGACTGGAACGCCCGCCTCCGCGGGACTGGAGCCAGGCGCGCTCCGCCACCGACCAGGCGGTGGTGGTCAGCAGGTACAGCCCGGCGGCGAGCGGCACCACCGCGGCCGTGATCAGCGTCCCGAAGGACAGCAGGGGCAGTACGCCGCCCAGCTTGCGCAGGACCTCCCGCTGCTCGGCGCTCACTCCGGCCGGAGCCGCGGCCCCGGCCCCGGACCCGGACCCGGACCCGGCCGGGGCGAGCGCGGCCTCGGCGGCAGCCCGGCGGCCCCGTACCGCACTCCACGCGGCCACGGCCCCGATCGCCGCGAACAGCCCGAGGAACACCAGCCCCTGTTCCCCGAGCAGGCCGCCCTCCCCCAGCGCCTCGGTCCACCGGGCGCCGAGCGGCGCGGCGAACAGCCGGTGCGCCAGCAGTTCGTCGCCCGAGGAGAAGGCCTGGTACAGCAGGAAGAACACCGGCAGCTGCAACAGCACCGGCAGGCAGCCCGCCGCCGGGGTCGCGCCGCGGAAGGCGGCCCGGCTCAGCGGATGCAGGGCGAGCCGCACGAGCACGGTGAACAGCACGATCGCGGCAGCGGTCGCGGACTCGGCCAGTACCGGCTCGAGAAGCCGGCCCAGCTCGGCAACAAGGTGGGTGAAAACGGACACGCGGGCCCTCCGAAGGGTCTCGTCGACGTCGAAAGAGATGCAGGGAGATGCATTTCGGCGTGACGACCCGCGAGGGGCGACGACAGTGATCGCTCAGCAGAAGGCGAGAAGTGGTGCGGTACTGCGGAAGCTGCGGTGCTGCGCGCCCCTACGCGGCCGTCGGGACCCCACGGCCGGGCGCCCTGGGCCGCGACCGGCCCGAGGCATCGGGATCGCGCTGCGGCAGGAACGCCGTGCGCTGCTCGCGATCACGGATCGCGGTGCGTATGCGGTGCGGCGGCACGGGCCGCGCCAGACGCGCGGCGGCGGCCAGGGCCTCGGAGCCCACGGCAACGGTGGCGGCCAGAGCGACGACGACCGCGCCCAGCCCACCCTCCCCGGCGAACAGCGCGAGGACTCCCCCGAGCAGCAGCAGAGCAGCCGCCCACGAGGTCCGGGGTGCGAACAGGCAGAAGAAGAAGCGCCGAGCCATGCCGACCTCCCCCTTCCACTCCCCCGCGCGAACCTCCGTACGAGACCCGCGTCTTCCCACCGATACTAACCACCCCCACTGACAAAGAGCCGGGGACGGGGGCGGATCAGGACCGGAGGGTCCCCCACACCACCAGCCGGTACGTGGACGTGTACTCGGGCGTGCAGGTGGTGAGCGTGATGTACGCGCCGGGCTCGCTGTACCCGTGGTCCGGCTTCACCAGGCTCCGCGGCACGGACGCGATGACCCCCACGTCCCGCTCGGTCGTCTCACCGAGCACCTTCCCGACCACGTACGTGAACCGCCGCCCGCGCACCTCGACGACCAGTTCGTCGCCCGCCCGCAGCCGGTTGATGTACCGGAACGGCTCCCCGTGCGTGTTCCGGTGCCCGGCCAGGGCGAAGTTCCCCTGCTCCCCGGGCCCGGCCGTCCCCGGGTACTGCCCCGCGTACCCCTTGTCGAGCACGGCCCGCTTGTCGATGCCCTGCGCGACGGGCACGGTGAGGCCGAGGCGGGGGATCCGCAGGACGGCGTACGCCCGGTCCCGGGCCGGAGGCTTGGCGGCAGGTGCCCGGGGGGCGGACGACCCCGGCGCAGGCGACGTATCCGGTTCTGTGTCACCGTCGCCGGTCGCGTCCGCGCCGACCGGCGCAGGCGACACGGAACCGGCGGACTCCTCGGGAGGGCTGTCCGGCGTCATACGCGCCCAGTCGCTCTCCAGGGCCCTGACCCGCTCCTGCGCGGCCGCGACGGCCTGCCGGTTGGTCCACCACACCTGGTGCACCACCAGCAACAGGACCACCACCCCCACCGTGACGGTCAACTCCGCGGCCGCCCACAGCACCCCTGCGAAACCGGCCCGGCGCGCCCGCCGGCCGCTCCCCTGAACCACCACAGGTATGTGATCCCGCACGGGCGGCACCTTAAGTCCTCCCCCGTCAACTGACCAGCAGCAGTACGGTGTGATCCATGCGCCCTGACACGCCTGCCGAGCACATCGCCGAAGCCGAGCGCCTCATCCGCACGGCGACCCGCTATCCCGAGGACCAGGAGCCGCTGCTCCTCCAGGCCGCTGCCCACCTCGAGTTGGCAGACGCCCGGGACCGCGCCAGCGCGCTGTACGACCAGCTCCTCTCCGCCTCGCCGGCCAACCCCCACCTGGTCAAGGCCCTGCAGGCGGCGAACCTCTGGGAGTACGGCCACGAACCGGAGGCCCGTGCCCTGATCTCGGGCATCCGCGCCGCCTCGCCCATGGACCCGGCGCCGTGGGAGGTCATCGCGGAAACGCTGGAGGCCCACGACGAGTTGGAGGCCGCGCACCACTGCTTCTCGGAGGCGGCGACCCTCCTGATCGCGGAGGACGCCCCGCTCACCCCGGCCACCACCGCCCTGCTGACCGGCCGCCACCGGGTACGCCGCCTCCTCGCCCTGCCCCACGACGACTGGGACATGGTCGCCGACACCCGCCACATCGGCCCGATCCCGCTGGACGAACTCCACGACCCGAAGCGCATCTGGGCCCTCGGCTCCGACGACCCGGCCGAACTCCGCGCCGAGATCGCCCGCCTCCGCGCCGAACTCGGCGACCGCCGCGCCGCCCTCTCCCGCCCCTTCCCGGTGGCGATCCTCCACTGGCCCGCCCGGGAACTGGCCGAACTCCTCACGTCGTACCCCACCCTCGCGGCGGAGTACCCCTCGCACGAGGCCCACCTGGCACAGGTGGAATCCTCCCTCCGCGCCCTCGCCGCCTCGGGCACGACGAACCTCGGCATCGTCACGGGGAACGTCCCGTCGTACGAGGCCTTCGCCGCCTCGGAAAAAACCTCCCCGGCCTCCCCGTCCCTCCTCGCGGAATACGCCACAACCCTGGCCGCCCGCGGCAAAGCCACCCCCTGGCCCCCCACCCCTACGAACCCCTGCTGGTGCACGTCGGGCAAGCCCTACTCGGAGTGCCACGGGGCGACATCGAATACTTGACCGGCACAGGAGCGGGGGCGGGGCGGCGGGCGTTAATTGACCCGAGCCAGGACTGGGGCTACTGACTGGTGCGACCTGAATAGAAATTGTCCCACCAGTCACGCTGATATGCGGCATAGACGGGGTGGAGACCGTGACTCCTTTTCATCAGGAGTCGAGGCAGCGTCGTGCGCGCACCAGATTGAGGAACACGCTCGATCACGCTCCAGTCCGCTCCGAACGATATGGCTCCGATGTCCAATCGCACATGGCAGTTGGGGCAAAGACACAGGATGTTGCGCTCGACATCCGGCCCTCTGTGAGGTTCAGCCAACGGCTTGAGGTGCGCACCTTGGCTATACGGCTTGGAGTTGGCGCCGACCAGCCTTATGCCACAGGTCTGACACTGCCCGTCGTACAGGTCCTTGATCCGGCGGGCAGCCGCCGTGTCGCGAATCATCCGCTGGACCTGCGCGGTTCGCGTCTGTGGAAATTTCTCCTCGTCACTGAAATCGGAGAGTTCAACGACGGCGCGCTCCACCGCGGTGAGTTCCTGCTCAGGTTCCGAGCAGCGCTCGAGGATGAACTGACAAATCTCGATCGACTGACCCTCCGGACCCGGCGTCGCAGAAATAGCTGTGGCTGCCCGAGTGATGCGGTACAGGCCGTCGTAGCGATAGCCCTCACTCGGCGAGTAGCGCTCGTCACCCTTGTATCCACGGAGGATCCGAATCGGATGCCCGCGATCATAGCTCAGCTTTAGTGCAGCATTATCTGCATAGTCCCAGCGCTGACTTGCCTTGAGCCGCTTCGTCTGCGGATCCCGGTCCACGTCGGGAGAAGCGCCCGTATAGCGGATCTCGTGCCATGAATCATCATCGTCGCGATATCCACCATTGAGGACGATTGCATCCGACACGACTGCGCCATCGGAGTCCTTGAGCTTGGAAATGCCCCGCTGGAGATCGCTGTGGAGGCGCGCGTCGAAGACGTCCCTCCGCCGCCGAAGCACAGAACCGGGCTCAATTCCATCAATGTGCCCAATGATTCGCTCAACTGTCATCACATCAGCATAGCCACCGCCGATCAAGGCCGATCAGATTTTGAGCAGCAACTACAAGGGCAGCAGGAGCTGTTGGTGGCCGCGGGCGTGGGCTGTGGGTGGGGTGGGGCGGGTGGTGGCCAGGGTGAGGAGGGTGCGGAGGGCCGCCAGGACTTGTTGGGGGGTGTCGCGGAGTATCGAGGGGGTGGCGCTGATGACCAGGATGCCGTGGGACTCCAGGCGGAGGCGGCGGCGGAGGGTGGCGTGCCAGGCGTCGCGTGTGTAGTGGTACTCGACCGAGTCGATTTCCAGGGCCACGCCCTCGTCGGGCCAGTAGGCGTCCGGGCTGGCCAGGAAGGTGCCGTCCGGGGTGTAGAGGCGGGCGTTCCACAGGGGGGTCGGGAGGTCCGTCGCCGTCAGGACGTCGCGGGCCCGGGCCTCGGCGATCGAGCGGACACCGGCGAGGAGTTCGCCGGCGGCGGCGCGGATCGCGGGGCGGGTGAGGAGGCGGGCGGCGCGGAGTTCGGCGTGCAGGTCGTGGGGGTGGCACCAGCCGGCCTGGACGACGTGGGCGAGGGTCGAGCGGATGTGGTCGGGGTCGTGGGTGCGGGAGGCGAAGTCGGCTGCGGCGCGGACCGGGCGCGTGCTGGGGATGCCGTGCACCGTGATCGTGCGCGGCCAGCGGGAGGTCGGGAGGGGGCGGACCTCCGGGGTGCCGGTGAGCTTGCGCGGAGCGCGGATCAGGACGTCGGCGGGGGTCTGCGGGGCCTCGCGGATGCCGAGGAGGGCGAGGGCGGCGCCGCCGGTGAGGGCGGCCGTGTCGCCGGACAGGGGGTCCGCGGCGGGTTCGGAGGCGTACAGGACGGCGGCGAGGGCGCGTTGGCGGTGGTCCGGGGGTCCGGTCTGGAGGAGGTAGACCCGGGGCAGTAAGCGCTGCCACGGCCCGCCGGGGCGGGTCCGGGAGGTGATCGTGCCGCCGGCGACGCCGGCCGCGGTGAGCTGGTGGCGCGTGGCGACGTTGAGCTGGCGGCGGGGTGCGGGCGTCCGGCCGGGTTGTACCGGTTGGGCCCCGTCGTGGGGTGGGCGCGGGGGTCGGGTGGACTGCCGGGTGAGGCGGGGTGTGATCATGCGGCGGGTATGCCCCGCCGGGGTGGGGCGGACACCCTCAGCGGTTCGGGTGGTCCGGGGAGAGGAAGACGATCACGCCCGTCTCCGTGCCCGGGCGGGCCGGGACCTCGTGCCAGCCGAGGCGGCGGTACGTGGCCACGGTGTCGGTGGCCAGGCGGGAGGTCAGCAGCCAGGCGCGCCGGTCCGGGGCGTCGGCGGTGATCTCGGTGAGCAGGGCCCGGCCCGTGCCGCGGCCGCGCGCGTAGGGGCGTACGGCGAGTTCGTCTATCTCCAGGGCGCCGGTCAGGAGCTCCTTCACGCGGTCCGGGCCGAGCTGGTCGCGGACCTGCGCGTACGCGCG
Source organism: Streptomyces sp. NPDC046303 (assembly GCF_055588085.1). Lineage (NCBI taxonomy): Bacteria > Bacillati > Actinomycetota > Actinomycetes > Kitasatosporales > Streptomycetaceae > Streptomyces > Streptomyces sp. NPDC046303. The sequence continues at coordinate 130,008 of NZ_JBVJFA010000009.1, read as the reverse complement.
GTTCCTGGGGAAGGCGGCCGGGGTGATCCAGCCGGTGGCGAAGCCGTCGATGCCGACCGGGGACTGGGCGAGGGCCGTACGGAATCCAGGGCGCCGGGCGTCGACCGGGAGGCGGGCGGCGAACTGGCGAATGGTTTCTTCGTCCTCGTTCCAGGGCGGTCCGGAGAAGACGTCGGCATAGGCGTCGACCAGTTCGTCCGCGAGGTCGAGGACGGCCTGTCCGTAGCAGATCACGATGTCCTGGCTCCTGAGTGAGGCGGGTGAGGCGGTGGGGTGGGATTTTTCCCTTTGGTGGGGAGAGTGAATTTATGCCCTTCGGGTTCCTGAAGGCACACACCGCACGGATCCGGCGAGTGTGCGACAAATCCCCTCCCCGCCCTCCGTGTCGGCGGGCCCCGCGCCCGCGTTGAGCAGCCGTGGACAGACTGCTTCGGGCGGCCGGCCGGTGCGCGCTCGCCTTCCTCCTCGTCCTCGGCGTCGTGGCGCTGCTGCCGCGCGCCGTACGGGACGCCCTGCCGGACGCGCTGATCGGCGGAGCCGTGGTCGTGGTGGTGTGGGTGCTGGGCGCCCGCCGGATGGCCGGGCCGCCGCGTTAGCCTCGTAGGACCATCGATACGGCAAGAGAGACCGAGGAGTTCGACATGGCGCGGGTACCGAGTTCCGTGGTGGCGGCCGCCGGATTGGTCGGCGGCTACGCCGTCGCCCGGTGGACCAAGAAGCGGCCGCTGGGCGGTGTCGTCCTCGGCGCGGCCGGGCTCGCCGCCGGACGCGAGTGGCACCGCCGGGGCGGCGCGCCCGCGGCGGCCGGACTCGGCGCGCTGTACCTGGCCGGCTTCGCGGGCGCGCACCCGCTCGCGAAGAAGGTCGGCGCGTGGCCGGCCGTGTTCGGGGCCGCGGGGGTCGTGGCCGCCGCGTCCTGGGCCGTCGCCGACCGCGGCTGACGACCGCGGCTGACGACCGCGGCTGACGAGCCCGGCTGACCAGCGCGGCTGACCAGCGGGGCTGACCAGCAGGGCTGACCAGAGGGACGGCGCCGAACGGCCTACGCCCCGAACGCGCGCGACACCGTGTAGATGAGCAGGCCCGCCAGGGCGCCGACCACCGTGCCGTTGATACGGATGAACTGCAGGTCCCGGCCGATGTGCGCCTCGATCTTGCGGGAGGTGTGCTCGGCGTCCCAGGCCGCCACCGTGTCCGTGATCAGCGAGGTGATCTCGGTCCGGTAGGTGGTGACGACGTAGACGACGGCGCCCTCCAGCCAGCCCTCCGCCTTCCGCTGGAGGCGACCGTCGGTGGCCAGCCGCGTCCCCAGGGACATCAGCGAGGAACGCACCCTCAGCCGCAGCTCGCTCTGCTCGTCCTCCGCCGCCGAGATGATCATCGAGCGGACGGCGGTCCAGGTGGAGGCGATCACGTCCTGGACCTCGCCGCGCGCCAGCAGCTCGGACTTGAGCCGCTCGACCCGCTCCCGGGTGTCCGTGTCCGCCTGCAGGTCGGCCGCGAAGTCCGTCAGGAAGCGGTCGACCGCTCCGCGCGCCGGGTGCTCGGGCATGTCCCGCATCTCGGTGAGGAAGCGGAGCAACTCCTTGTAGACGCGCTCGCCCACCTTGCGGTCCACGAACCGCGGGGTCCAGCCGGGCGCACCGCCCTGGACGGCGTCCGTGATCGAGTCGCCGTGCGTGACCAGCCAGTCGTGGGCCTTGACGCACACGAGGTCGACGACGCGGTGGTGACCGCCGTCGGCGACGACCCGCTCCAGGGTCTTGCCGATGCCCGGCGCGATCTCGGCCGTCTCGGCGCGCCGGGTGATGGCCTCGCCCACGACGGCCTGCACATCGGAGTCGCGCAGTACGGTCAGGGCTCCGCGCAGGGCAGTGGCCAGCTCGGCGGTGACCCGGTCGGCGTGCGCGGGCTCGGCCAGCCAGGCGCCGAGGCGGCCGCCGATGCCGAGGGCGTGGAGCCGGGCCCTGACCACGTCGGCGGAGAGGAAGTTCTCGCCGACGAACTCTCCGAGGGTGACGCCGAGCTGGTCCTTCTTGGTCGGGATGATCGCCGTGTGCGGGATGGGCAGGCCGAGGGGCCGCCGGAACAGGGCGGTGACGGCGAACCAGTCCGCGAGCGCGCCGACCATGCCGGCCTCGGCGGCGGCCGCGACGTAGCCGGCCCAGCCGCCGGCGCCCCAGGCGTGCTGGGCGTACTTGGCCAGTACGTAGACCAGCGCGACCAGGACCAGCAGGCCGGTCGCGGTGGTCTTCATCCGGCGGACGCCGCGGCGGCGCTCCTCGTCGGCGGCGCTGAACACGAAGGCGCCGCGGGACGCGGCCGCTGCCATTGCCGTTGCGGTTGCCGTGGCGGTTGCCGCGGCCGCTCGTGGTGGCGGTGGCGGTGGGGCGGCACCTCCTGTGGTGGTGCGGTGGTCCACGTCGTCCTGCCTTCCCCCGGGGCGCGCCGGTTTTGTCTGCATAGCATCCGACTATTGGGAGGCGCGAGGAGTTCCCGGCACGCCGTTTCGCTCCCGCGAGGGGGGCGGTCCAGCCGCCGGTCCTGGTCCCGTGGCGGGGTGGGGGCCTGGGCCTGGGCCTGGGCCTGGGCCTGGGCCTGGGCCAGCGGCCGTCCCCGAGCGCCCGCGCCGGCCGCCCGTCCGGGTTCGCCTCTCGGCCGCGGCGTGGGCCGCCCCGCCCGGTGCCACGCCTGGCCACCAGGTACGACCGCACCCCCCGCCGTCCCGACCTCGTCCAGACCGCCGTCCCGGCTGCGTCGCCCGGCTGCCACGACCCGCCGTACGAGCGAGCCGCGCCGGGGCGCGAGCGGCCCATCGGCCAGGCTTCCGTTCCGCACCCCGGCCCTGCCCCGCCCCGCCCTGCCCCGCCCCGCCCCGCCCTGCCACCGCGGACCGCGCGCCGCAGGCGCCCCTACAGCCGCTTCTGCAGGGACGGGCCCGACGGCGGGCGTTTCGGGGGCTTGACCTTGATGTCCACGCCGCCCCAGAAGGCCAGGCCCGTGACGACCACGCGCGGAGCGCCCGGTTCCACCGGGCCCGGGCTGTCGCGCTGGTCGAAGGCGCCCATCAGGCCGATGCCCCGTACGTCGACCTCCACGCCCGGCGGCACCGTGATCTGGATGCCGCCCATGATCGCGAAGCAGTTGATCACCACCTCGCGCTCCGCGAAGTTCGCCTCGCGCAGGTCCAGCTCACCGCCGCCCCAGAACGCCACCGCGTCGAAGCGGGCGGGCACGGTCCACACCCCCTTGCGCTGGAACCCCGACATGACGGCGATCGCGGTCGTCGATGTCCCCCGGCCGCCGATCCGCGCCGGCCAGGACGAACCCGCGGCCGCCGCCGGCGCCGTCAGCGGCGCCGCGCCCCCGGCCGCCGGCAGGTCCCGGGTCAGCGGTTCCAGTTCCGCGTACGTACGGGACTTGTACGCCGCCTCCAGCCGCTCCTCGAATTCCTCCATGTCGAGCCGGCCCTCGGCGACGGCGTCCCGCAGACGCTCCACCACCCGGTCCCGGTCGGCATCCGACGCCCTCAGCTCCGGCAACGGCTTCTCCGGCCGTTCGTCACTCATGCGGACCAGACTATGCAGGGAACCCGGGGAGTTGTACGGCTTGAACCCCTGTCCGACTCCGGGTTGCCCCTGATTTACCCCCGGCCCGCCCGGCCCGCCCGGCCCGTCCCCGCCCCCCCCGCTACTCCCGCCCCGCGTACATCCGCGCGATCACGTCCTCGATGTCCGGTTCCCGCACCGACAGGTCCAGCAGCGGATACCGCGCCGCCACCTCCGCGACCAGCGGCGCGGCCGAGGCGCCCGCCGGGAACGCCAGCCACTGCCGCGGCCCGTCCACCTTCACCACCCGCGCGCCCGCCACCTCGATCGGCCCGAGTTCCCGCTCCAGGTCGATCACCAGCGTCCGCTCGCTCTCCCCCACCGACCCCGCCGCGTGCAGCCCGGCCAGCGGACCGTCGTACATCAGCCGCCCGTGGTCGATCACCATCACCCGCTCGCACAGTTGCTCGATGTCCTGGAGGTCGTGCGTGGTCAGCAGCACCGTCGTGCCGAGCTCCGCGTTCAGCTGCCGCAGGAAGCCCCGCACCTTCGCCTTGCTCACCACGTCGAGCCCGATCGTCGGCTCGTCCAGGTACAGCACGTCCGGATCGTGCAGCAGGGCCGCCGCGATGTCCCCGCGCATCCGCTGCCCCAGCGACAGCTGGCGCACCGGTACGTCCAGCAGCTCGGCCAGGTCCAGCCGCTCCACGCAGCGCTCGAGGTTCTCCTCGTACCGCGCCCGCGGGATCCGGTACATCCGCCGCATCAGGCCGTACGAGTCCTTCAGCGGCAGGTCCCACCACAGCGTCGTGCGCTGCCCGAACACCACCCCGATCCGGTGCGCGAGCCGCATCCGCTCCCGCGCCGGGTCGATCCCCGCGACCCGCAGGCGGCCGCCGCTGGGCGTGAGGATGCCGGTCAGCATCTTGATCGTGGTCGACTTCCCGGCGCCGTTGGGTCCGATGTACCCGACCATCTCGCCCCGCGCCACCGCGAAGCTGATCCCGTCCACCGCCCTGACCTCGCGTTTCTCCCGGCGCATCAGGCCCACCCGGCGCCGTACGCCGAAGACCTTCTCGACCCCTTCCAGCGAGATCAACACATCCGGCACAGCTGAATCCGACACCACTGGCTCCCCTAGCTCCCCGTGCTTCGATACGAACGGACCCCCGCGCGCCACGCCAGCGACGCGGGCAGGAACACCGCGAAGGCCACCAGCGGGCTCAGGTACGCGACCCATCCCGGCAGGCCCAGCGGGTCGGGCCGCCCCAGCACGTGCAGCGCGGGCAGCCAGTTGACGAAGGCCAGCGGGATGATGAAGGTGACCCCGCGCAGCAGGTCCTTCGCGAAGATCGTCGGCGGGTACTGGAGCATCGCGTTCCCGCCGTACGTGAAGGAGTTCTGCACCTCCGCCGCGTCCCCGGCGACGAACTGGAACGCGGCCCCGGCCACCATCACCGCCGCGAAGATCGCCGCCCCGGCCGCGATCATGACGGGCACCAGCAGCACCTTCCCGGCCGACCAGTCCACGTCCAGCGCCGACACCGCCCAGCCCAGCACCACCAGCCCCTGCACGATGCGTCCCAGGCGGCGCAGCGCGAACCGGTCCGCCGCGACCTGCGCGAGCAACGGAACCGGGCGCACCAGCATGGTGTCGAGGGAGCCGTCGCGCACGCGGGCACCGATCCGGTCGGTGTTGCCGAGCAGCAGGTCGGCCAGGCCCAGGGAGGCCGAGCAGGACCCGTACAGCAGGGCGATCTCGGGCAGCGAGAAGCCGCCCAGCGCATCCACGTGCTGGAACATGATCCAGATGCCCACGAAGTCGAGCAGCTGGATCGCCGCGTTCCCGAACAGCGAGAGGAAGAAGGAGGTCCGGTACGTCATCGTCGACCGGATCCACATCCCCGCGATCAGCCCGTAGCCGCGCAGGCCCTCCCGCGCCCGGCCGCGCCGGGGCATCAGCACACCGGCGGACTCCCGTTCCGCAACCGGCTCCCGCCTGAGCCCGCCGTCCGCTTCCGGGGCCGGATCCGGATCCGGCCCCGGATCCCGCTCCAGTACCGCCTCAGCCACCCTGGACCACCACCTTCCGCGTCGCCGCCGACTGCAACAGCCGCCCCGCGCCCAGCAGTACGCACGCCCACGCGGCCTGGAACCCCAGCGCTCCGGCGGCGCTCCCGGCGCCGGAGTGCTTTCCCAGCAGCACGTCCATCGGAACCTGGAGCATCGCCGCCCACGGCAGGCTGCGGACCAACTCCCCGAAGCCGCCCGGGAACACGGTCAGCGGCAGCAGCACCCCGGAGAAGAACACGGTGACGACCTGCGCCATCAGATTGATCCCGGAGCCGTCCATCAGCCAGAACGCGGCCAGTCCGAGCAGGTAGCGCAGTCCGAAGCTCACCACCAGCCCCAGCACGACGGAGATCAGGAACAGCAGCCAGCGCACCGGATCGGCGGGCAGCGCCAGCTGGAAGGCCAGCGCCCCGGCCGCCAGCGGGACGACCCCGCGCCCCACCAACTGGAAGGCGGCCCGCCCCAGGTCGGCCGCGAGCCACCACATCTGGAGGTCGGCCGGCCGGTACAGGTCGACGGCGATGTCACCCGTACGGACGCGCTCTTGGAACGTCTCCTGGAACCCGCCCCCGATCAACGCCCCGGCGGCGAGCAGCGACTGGCTCACCCATACGAAGGTCAGGGCCTGCGCCTGGTCGTAGCCGCCGAGTCCGGGCCGCGCGTCCCACAGGGCGATGTACGTGTACGCGACGATGAAACCGAACACGGTGTTGGTGAACACCCCGGCCGCCGTCGCCGTCCCGTACGTGGCGTAGCGCCGGAACCCGCCTGCCGCGACGGCCAGGTAGAGCGGCACCCGGTGCCGGGCCCCGGACCGGACGCCCGGCCGGTCGCCCGGCCGGTCGCCCGGCCGCACTTTCTGACGCACCGTATCCCTCCGTTTCCCCTGTCGTTCCTACGTCGGCCAAAGCGCGCGAGCTTAGTGCGGAGGGGCGAGCCACGCGACCGATTTACCCCGTCCGGAGCGGAATCGGCGGCCAATCGGGTAGACACCATGAGGTACAGAAGTGGATATTTCGCACGGCGCCGAGGAGTCCTGGAGATGAGCGACCGGTCACGACCCCCGGGCTGGACCCCTCGCGACCCGGACACGCCCGACGGACCGCCCGCGACGGCGGCTGCCGCCGAACCGCGCAGGACGGCCGGCAGCACCGCCGACGGGAAGGCGGCCGGCATGAAGTCCCGGCGCAGGCGGACCGGTTGGCGCCGCCTCCTGCCCACCTGGCGGATGGTCCTGGGCCTGCTCCTGCTGTTCGCGCTGCTGCTCGGCGGCGCCCTCGTCGCCGGGTACCTGCTCGTGGACATCCCGCCGGCCAACGCCGCCGCGACGGCCCAGTCGAACGTCTACCTCTACTCCGACGGCTCCCCGCTCGCCCGCGACGGCGAGGTCAACCGCGTCAACGTCCCGCTCTCACAGGTCCCGCTGACCGTACAGCGGGCCGTACTGGCCGCCGAGGACCGGAACTTCTACGCCGAACGGGCGGTGGACCCGCAGGCGATGCTCCGCGCCGCCTGGAACACCGCGACCGGCAAGGGCACCCAGTCCGGCTCGACCATCACCCAGCAGTACGTCAAGAACTACTACTTGGGCCAGGAACAGACGATCAAACGAAAGGTCAAGGAGTTCTTCATCGCGATCAAACTCGGTCGTGAGAAATCGAAGAACTACATCCTCGAGGGGTACCTGAACACCAGCTACTTCGGCCGCAACGCCTACGGCATCCAGGCCGCCTCCCAGGCCTATTACGGCAAGGACGTAGGCGCCCTCACCACCGCCGAGGGCGCCTACCTGGCCACCCTCCTCAACTCCCCCAGCGCCTTCGACGTCGTCTCGCACCCCCAGGGCCGCCCCCGCGCCCTCGCCCGCTGGAACTACGTACTCGACGGCATGGTCAAGAAGGACTGGCTGCCGGCCGCCGAACGCGCCACGACCCAGTTCCCCGAACCGGGCAAGGTGCGCGCGGCCGCGGGGCTGTCCGGCCAGCGCGGATACCTGGTGGAGGCGGTCAAGGACTACATCGTCGAGAACAAGATCCTCGACGACAAGACCCTCGCCGAGGGCGGCTACCACATCACCACCACCATCGACAGGCGCCGCCAGAACGCCTTCGTCGAAGCCGTCGACACCCAGATGGTCGCCAAACTCGACCCGGAGAAGCGCGCCGCGGACCGGGTGGTCCGCGCCGGCGGGGTCTCCATCGACCCGGCCACCGGCAAGGTGGTCGCCCTGTACGGCGGCATCGACTACACCAGGCAGTACGTCAACAACGCGACCCGGCACGACTACCAGGTCGCCTCCACCTTCAAGCCGTTCGTCTTCGCCGCCGCCGTCGAGAACGACTCCCGCACCCAGGACGGCCGCCGGATCACCCCCCACACCGTCTACAACGGCGACAACAAACGCCCGGTCGTCGGCGGCCGGATCCGCTTCGCCCCGGAGAACGAGGGCCAGGTCTCGTACGGGAACATCACCGTCAACACCGCCACCGACCTCTCCGTCAACGCCGTGTACGCGCAGATGGCCGTCGACGTCGGCACCCTCAAGGTCAAGGAGACGGCCGTCGCCCTCGGCATCCCCGAGAACACCCCGAACTTCGATCCCGTCCCCGCCATGGCGCTCGGAACCCTGCAAGCCAGCGTCCTGGACATGACACACGCGTACGCGACCCTCGCGGACCACGGCCGCCGCACGCCCTACACCTTCCTGGAGAAGATCACCAAGGAGGACGACACGATCGCCCTGCCCGAGCGCACCGCCACCCAGGCGATCAGCCGCGAGGCCGCCGACACCACCACGTCCATGCTGGTCAGCGTCGTCGACAACGGCACCGGCACAGCGGCCCTCGCCGCCGGCCACCCGGCCGCCGGCAAGACCGGGACCGGCGAACTCGATCGCTCCGCCTGGTTCGCCGCCTACACCCCGGACCTGGTCACGGTGGTCTCGATGATGGGCCAGGACCCGGACACCGGCGCCCTGCAATCGCTGTACAACGCCCTCGGGGAACCACGGATCGGCGGAGGCGGCTACCCGGCCCGGATCTGGGCGGCGTACACGAAGACCGCCCTGGAGGGCACCGACCCCGTCGACTTCGACCTGGAACTCCAGCCCGGCGCCTCCCCGCCTCCGTCGCAGCCCGGCTTCGAACCGTTCCCGCCGGAGGAGCCGACCCCCGGCGACCGCACCCCGACCGGCCCCGCCCGCCCCACCCGCCCGACCCCGCCGAACCCGACGGGCGGCCAGAACCAGGGCGGACAGAACAACGGCGGCCAGACCCAGGGGGGCCAGACCAACGGCGGGCAGACCAACGGAGGCCAGACCCAAGGAGGACAGACCCAAGGGGGCCAGACCAACGGAGGCACCACCCAGGGCGACCAGGGCGACCAGGGCGGCACCTCCGCGGGCACCCAGGCCGGCACGACGCGGGGCACCGACGCGGGCACCGCCCAGGGCGCCGACGCGGGCGCGTCGGGAGGCACGCGCCCCCCGTCGGCGTTCCTCGAATAGCCGCGGCCCCGGCACGGGGCCTAGTGGCCGGAGGTGGCCTTCAGCCCCACCACCGCCACCAGCAGCAGGCAGATGAAGAAGATCCGGGCGGCGGTGACGGGCTCACCCAGCACCGCCATACCGAGCACGGCCGCACCGGCGGCTCCGATGCCCACCCATACTCCGTACGCGGTACCGATGGGCAGGGTCTTCGCGGCATAGGACAGCAACACCATGCTGGCGACGATCCCGGCGCCCGTGAACACACTGGGCCACAGCCGGGTGAATCCTTCGGTGAACTTCATGCCGATCGACCAGCCGACCTCGAGCAGACCGGCGAGCAGCAGCAGGACCCATGCCATGACGGCACCTCCGAGACATCGAGCGATACGGGGTGCGTCGTCTTGTCGTACCCGGTACGGCGCGTCTCGTCGGGGTTCCCCCACCGTAGCAAAGGGCAGCGAAAAGGGCTGGTGACCTCGGCCACCAGCCCTGTACCGCAGTCTTCGGAAAGGAATCAGAGGTAGAGGCCGGTCGAGTCCTTCGACCCCTCCAGCCGCTCGGCAGCCACCGCGTGCAGGTCGCGCTCGCGCATGAGCACGTACGTCGCCCCCCGCACCTCGACCTCGGCCCGGTCCTCGGGGTCGTACAGCACCCTGTCGCCGGGCTCCACGCTCCGTACGTTCTGTCCGACCGCGACCACTTCCGCCCAGGCCAGCCGCTTGCCCACCGCGGCCGTCGCCGGAATGAGGATGCCGCCGCCGGAGCGGCGCTCGCCCTCCGGCAGGTCGGACTTCACGAGCACGCGGTCGTGCAGCATCCGGATGGGCAGCTTGTCGTGGGTGGTGTTCTCGCTCACGCCTCGAACCTACCTGCCCTCACCGGACCCGCGCTGCCCAGGGTCATCAGCGCTTGCGCCGTGCGGAGACGACCAGCAGCCCGACCACACCGGCCGCCAGCAGCACGGCGGGCACGATCCGGTCGACGCGCGGGGTGCCGTCGTCGTGGCGCAGGGAGGCCTTCGCGTCCGTCACGAGACGGTTCACCGCGACGAAGGCCCGCCCGGCGGTGTGGTCGACCGTCGAGGCGACCCTGGCCTTCGCGTCCCCGATGATCGTCTTCGGGTGCACGCGCACGCCGATCTCGTCGAGCGTCTCGGCGAGCTGCTCCCGGCGGCGGACGATGTCCGCCTCGATCTGTGCGGGGGTCCTGGCTTCCGGCACCGCGCTGCCTCCGTCGTCGTGTCGTCGTCTGTGGGGGCGTAGTCCGCCATGAACAGTCTGTCAGCAGCTTAGTCTCGTGCCATACCGATCCCCTCGTGAGGAGACTGCCGACATGAGCGAGCGACTTCAGCCGGGCGACACCGCCCCCGCCTTCACCCTGTCCGACGCGGACGGCAACGAGGTCTCGCTGGCCGCCCACAAGGGCCGCAAGGTGATCGTCTACTTCTACCCGACCGCGATGACGCCGGGCTGCACCAAGCAGGCCTGCGACTTCACGGACAACCTGGACGTCCTGGCGACGGCCGGCTACGACGTCATCGGCGTCTCCCCGGACAAGCCGGAGAAGCTCGCGAAGTTCCGCGAGAAGGAGGACCTGAAGGTCACCCTGGTCAGTGACCCCGAGAAGGAGACCCTGACCGCCTACGGCGCGTACGGCGAGAAGAAGCTGTACGGCAAGACGGTGACGGGCGTCATCCGTTCGACGGTGGTCGTGGACGAGGACGGCAAGGTCGAGCACGCCTTCTACAACGTCAAGGCCACGGGCCACGTAGCCAAGATCATCAAGGACCTGGGCATCTGACCCGCCCTTGCCCCGCCGGAGCGGCCCGCACCCCACTGGTGCGGGCCGCTCCGTTTACGCCATGCAACGAACCACCGTCGAGCTTCCGTTCACCACAGAGGACCTCACCCTTGCCGCGGCCTCCGCCAGCAACCGTCGCAGCGCGGCTCGCGCGGGCGACCGGCTCGACAATCGCCGCGAGAACCTCCGCTACCTGTGCCCCAACTGCCACTCCCTGACGGACACGTGGTGCCGGAATCGCCGCCCCAAACCTGCCGCCCCAGCCGAGTGCCCCGTAGACTGATGGCGGCCCAGCCAGGCGCAATGTCCGAATTGGGTTCTATGTCGCGGTTGTGGTGGAATAGGCAGTCACGCTTGGTTTAGGTCCAAGTGGGGTAAAACCCGTGGGGGTTCGAGTCCCCCCAACCGCACGTCCATGCCGAGGACCCCGTACCCAGCTGCGTACGGGGTCCTCGGCGTATCCGGCTCAGCCCAGCAGGGCGCGGACGAAGGGGGTCAGGGCGCGGAAGGCCTGGCCGCGGTGGGAGATGGCGTTCTTTTCCGCCGGGGTGAGCTCCGCGCAGGTGCGGGATTCGCCCAGCGGCTGGAGGATCGGGTCGTAGCCGAAGCCGCCCGTGCCCGACGGGGTGTGGCGCAGGGTGCCCAGGAGGCGGCCCTCGACGACGCGTTCGGTGCCGTCCGGGAGGGCCAGGGCCGCCGCGCAGGCGAAGTGGGCGCCGCGGTGTTCGTCGGCGATGTCGCCGAGCTGGGCCAGGAGGAGCTCCAGGTTCGCCTGGTCGTCGCCGTGCCGGCCGGCCCAGCGGGCCGAGAAGATGCCGGGGGCGCCGCCCAGGACGTCCACGCACAGGCCGGAGTCGTCGGCGACGGCCGGCAGGCCGGTGGCCTGTGCGAGGGCGTGGGCCTTGAGGAGGGCGTTCTCGGCGAAGCTGACGCCGGTTTCCTTGACGTCCGGGATCTCGGGGTACGCGTCCGCGCCGACCAGCTCGTGCGGCAGGCCGGCGTCGGACAGGATGGCGTGGAGTTCGGCGATCTTGCCCGCGTTGCGGGTGGCCAGGATGAGGCGGGGCGGCGTGGAGGTCATGTTCCCCATTATTTCCGGCCCCCCGTCATTTCCGGCCCGCCGGGGCGGCCGCCGCCGGCCGCCTCAGCCCGGGGTGCAGACCTTGGAGATCTCGCTCGCCGCGTCCGCGACCGGCTGGATGTCCGGGGTGGCGTCGCCGCTCTCGATGGCGGTGCGGACGTTCTTCACGGCGGTGTTCATGGAGTCGATGGCCTTGCCGAGGTCGGCGTTGCCCGTCTGGTCGCCGATCTTCTTGAGGTTCGCCTCGATCTGGTTGAGCGCGTTCTGGGCGTCCTGCGGGCTGTTGCCGGCCTGCGAGACCGCCTGCTGGAGGTCGTTGGCTCCGTCCGTGATGGCCACGGCCGTGTTGGCGCAGTCCATCGCCGTGGAGATCGCGTCGCAGGCGGAAAGGGCCGGGAGGGTCAGAGCGGCTGCCAGGGCTATGGCGGCGACGCGGTGCTTCGGCTTCATCTGGGTCCCCAAGAACTCGGTATGCGTGGAAGGGCGCACGGCTGTGACACCGTGCGCCCGTATCCGGACAGACGCGGATTGCCGACCCTACAGTTGCAGCGCGCTCCGCTGGATGGCTTCGAGGTCGGCGCAGCCGCCGGCCGCGAGGTCCAGGAGGGCGTTGAGTTCCTTGCGGTCGAAGGGCTCGCCCTCGGCGGTGCCCTGGACCTCGACGAAGCGGCCGTCGCCGGTGCAGACGACGTTCATGTCGGTTTCGGCGCGCACGTCCTCCTCGTAGCAGAGGTCGAGGAGCGGTTCGCCGTCGACGATGCCGACGCTGACGGCGGCGACGGTGCCGGTGAGGGGCTTGCGGCCGGCCTTGATCAGCTTCTTCTGCTGGCCCCAGGCGACGGCGTCGGCGAGGGCGACGTAGGCGCCGGTGATCGCGGCGGTGCGGGTGCCGCCGTCGGCCTGGAGGACGTCGCAGTCCAGGACGATGGTGTTCTCGCCGAGGGCCTTGTAGTCGATGACGGCGCGCAGCGAGCGGCCGATGAGGCGGGAGATCTCGTGGGTGCGGCCGCCGATCTTGCCGCGGACGGATTCGCGGTCGCCGCGGGTGTTGGTGGAGCGGGGCAGCATCGAGTACTCGGAGGTGACCCAGCCTTCGCCGCTGCCCTTGCGCCAGCGCGGGACGCCTTCGCTGAAGGAGGCGGTGCAGAAGACCTTGGTGTCTCCGAAGGAGATGAGGACGGAGCCCTCGGCGTGCTTGCTCCATCCGCGTTCGATGGTGACCGGGCGGAGCTGTTCGGGCGTACGGCCGTCGATGCGAGACATGGCTCGAGCCTAGCCCCTGTGGAGCAACGCGAGGACCCCGTCCGGAGGGGTCCGGGACGGGGTCGCGGCGTGGGGCCGAGCGCGTGGGCTCAGCTCACATCATGTCTTCGATCTCGCCGGCGATCGGGTCGGCGTCGGTGCCGATGACGACCTGGATGGCGGTGCCCATCTTGACGACGCCGTGGGCGCCGGCGGCCTTGAGGGCGGCCTCGTCGACCAGGCTCGCGTCGTGGACCTCGGTGCGCAGGCGGGTGATGCAGCCTTCGACTTCTTCGATGTTGTCGATACCGCCGAGCCCGGCGACGATCTTCTCAGCCTTGGTGGCCATGTGTTTCTCCCTGAGTCCTACGAAGAACGAGTCTCGGCGTCCGGTGGCTGAACAGCGCTCCACGCAGTCCGCTTTGTCACGGTAACGCACGGTTGGCCCAGCTATGCGAGCACATGACCGCCGTCTGCCGAATGCTGAAGATCAGCGGCAACCTGCCCACAACTGGTCTACACCAGTGTGCCGCACGTGTTGCAACTGCCCAAACGAGGCCGGTCAGGGAGGACGCCGATGAGCGCGAGCAGCGCCGCAGCAGAACCACGTCAGCAGTGGTGGAACGGCTTGTTCCAGGGCCTGCAGAAGATGGGCCGCAGCCTGCAGCTGCCGATCGCCGTCCTGCCCGCGGCGGGCATCCTGAACCGCCTCGGCCAGGACGACGTCTTCGGCAAGGACGGCCTCGCCTGGACGAACGTCGCCAAGGTGATGGCGAACGCGGGCGGCGCGCTGCTGAACGCGGACCTCGGCCTGCCGCTGCTGTTCTGCATCGGCGTCGCGATCGGCATGGCCAAGAAGGCGGACGGCTCGACCGCCCTGGCCGCGGCGGTCGGCTTCCTCGTCTACCGGAGCGTGCTGCAGGCCTTCCCCAAGAGCTGCCCGGAGGGGACGAGGGACATCGGGGGCGGCTGCCTGGGTCCCGGCGAGACCTTCGCCGATTACACCTTCCAGAATCCGGGGGTGTTCGGCGGCATCGTCATGGGCCTGCTGGCCGCCTGGTTCTGGCAGCGCTACCACCGGGTGAAGCTGGTCGACTGGCTGGGCTTCTTCAACGGCCGCCGGCTGGTCCCGATCATCATGGCCTTCGTCGGGATCGCGTTCGCCGTGCTCTGCCTGTGGATCTGGCCGCCGATCGGTGACGCGCTGGAGAGCTTCTCCGACTGGCTGGTCGGGCTGGGGGCCTGGGGCGCCGGCATCTTCGGCGTCGCGAACCGTGCGCTGCTGGTGATCGGCCTGCACCAGTTCCTGAACGTGCCGGTGTGGTTCCAGTTCGGCAGCTTCACCAAGCCGGACGGCACGGTCGTGCACGGCGACATCGCTATGTTCCTCAACGGGGACCCGGAGGCCGGCCAGTTCCTCTCCGGCTTCTTCCCGATCATGATGTTCGCCCTTCCCGCGGCGGCGCTCGCGATCACGCACTGCGCGAAGCCGCAGCGGCGCAAGGAGGTCGGCGGCCTGATGCTGTCGGTGGCCCTGACCTCCTTCGTCACGGGCATCACGGAGCCGATCGAGTACTCCTTCCTGTTCGTCGCACCCCTGCTGTACGCGATCCACGCACTGCTGACGGGCGTGTCGATGGCGGTGACGTGGGCGCTGGGGGTGAAGGACGGATTCAGCTTCTCGGCGGGCCTGATCGACTACGTCATCAACTGGAGCCTGGCGACCAAGCCCTGGCTGATCATTCCGATCGGGCTGTGTTTCGCGGTCGTCTACTACGCGGTCTTCCGCTTCGCGATCACGAAGTTCGACATCCCGACGCCGGGCCGGGAGTCGGACGAGGAGATCGAGGAGATGCAGAAGGAGAACGTCAAGGCGTAGCGCCCGCCTCCGGCGCCGCGCGGGCCCTTCGGCCGCGCCTCCCAGGCCCTCGGATCTTCGGATCCGGGGGCTTTGGCCTGGTCCGAACCTCCTGTGGTGTAGACCACAGGAAATCGAAGGTTCCTTATCTATCCCTCACCGTGTTACAACTGGTCTACACCACGATTGGTGTAGACCACGCGGGCCTGTCTGGCGCGCGCACCCCCCTTTCTGAGACGTCGCCGTCCCCCCTTTTCTTGTCCCCAGGCGGCGCCTTGCCCACTGGAGGAAGTTGATGAGTACGGCAACCGCCGCTCCCGCCAAGAAGCGGGGCTCCGGCCTGATGCAGGGCATGCAGAAGGTTGGCCGCAGCCTCCAGCTGCCCGTCGCCGTCCTGCCCGCCGCCGCGATTCTGCTGCGCCTCGGCCAGGACGACGTCTTCGGCAAGGACGGCCTGAACTGGGGCAAGGTCGCCAGTGTCTTCGCCAGCGCGGGTGACGCGGTCTTCGCCAACCTCGCCCTGCTCTTCTGCGTCGGTGTCGCCATCGGCTACGCGAAGAAGGCGGACGGCTCGACCGCGCTCGCCGCGCTCGTCGGCTTCCTCGTCTACAAGAACGTCCTGACCGCGTTCCCGATGGACGGATCGGTCACCGAGCTGCTCCCCAAGGGCAAGCCGCAGGACCCGGGCGTGCTCGGCGGCATCATCGTCGGCCTCGTCTCCGCGATCATCTGGGAGAAGTACCACCGCACCAAGCTGGTGGACTGGCTCGGCTTCTTCAACGGCCGCCGCCTCGTCCCGATCATCATGGCCTTCATCGGCACCGCCTTCGGCGTGTTCTTCGGCCTGGCATGGGGCCCGGTCGGCGGCGCCCTCGCCGACTTCGGCGACTGGCTGATCGGCCTCGGCTCGGTCGGCGCCGGCATCTACGGCGTGTTCAACCGCGGCCTGATCCCCGTGGGCATGCACCAGTTCCTGAACACCTTCTTCCAGCAGCAGGTCGGCTCGTTCACCAAGGCCGACGGCACGATCGTCACCGGCGAGATCCCGCGCTTCTTCGCGGGTGACCCGACCGCCGGCCAGTTCATGTCGGGCTTCTTCCCGATCATGATGTTCGGCCTTCCGGCCGCCGCGCTCGCCATCGCGCACTGCGCCAAGCCCGCCCGCCGCAAGGCCGTCATGGGCATGATGATCTCCCTCGCGCTGACCTCCTTCATCACGGGTGTCACCGAGCCGATCGAGTTCACCTTCCTCTTCCTCGCGCCGGCCCTGTACGCGGTCCACGCGGTGCTGACCGGTGTCTCCATGGCCGTCACCTGGGGCCTGGGCGTCCACGACGGATTCGGCTTCTCCGCGGGCCTCATCGACTACCTGCTGAACTGGAAGCTCGCCACCAACCCGTGGATGATCATCCCGATCGGCCTGGTCTTCGCGGCGGTCTACTACGTGGTCTTCCGCTTCGCGATCATCAAGTTCAACCTTCCGACGCCGGGCCGCGAGTCCGACGAGGAGATCGCCGAGATGGAGAAGGCCGAGGCGAAGTAGGCCTCGGCGCACGCGCCGCGCATCCGGGTCCGAAGCCCCTAGCCTTTCCCTGCGAAAGGCAGGGGCTTCGGCCTGTCCGCGCTGTCCCCGCACCCGGACGGGCGCGGGGTGCACAACGCCGAGCTGGTGGCCGCCTTCGGCGCGGACGTCGTCGTACTCAACCTCATCGAACGGGCCTGGGACGGCGAGCGGCTGCGGCTGCCGGGGCTGGGCGAGTTCGCGTCCTTCACCGAGGCTGGCCCGGGTGATCGGGCGGCCGGCCGGCGTGAACCTGGAGCCCGGCGACATACCGGAGATCCGGCGTGCGAAGCCCGAGTACGCCAAGCGCCTCGTCGACATGGGCGCGGCGCTGCTGTGCATCACGGCGAACCCGGGCACGGGCGGCTCGTACGCGGCCATGGCGCGGGTCACCGAGGAACTGCGGCGGGCTCTGGGCTCCGACGCGGCGCTGTGGTCGGGGAAGATGCACCACGGTGATGTACGCGTACTCGGTGGCGATCCGCGGCCGCCGGCACACCTGGAACCGGATGGCCCTCGGCGGCCGGCAGGCCGGCCCGCCTGCGCCTGACGGACGCGGCGGCACTACACCTCGTAGACGGCGCCCGCGTGGGCCAGGTCGACCGGGCCCGTGTAGACCGCGCGGGCGTCGGCGAGGTTCTGCTGCGGGTCCGTCCACGGCGGGATGTGGGTGAGGACGAGCCGGCCGACCCGGCCGCCCTGGGCGTACTGCCCGGCCTCGCGGCCGTTGAGGTGGAGGTCGGGGATGTCCTCCTTGCCGTGCGTGAAGGAGGCCTCGCAGAGGAAGAGGTCGGCGCCTTCGGCGAGGAGGCCCAGCTCGGGGCAGGTCCCGGTGTCGCCGGAGTACGCGAGCGCGCGGCCGCCGTGCTCGACGCGGATGCCGTACGACTCGACGGGGTGGCTGACGCGCTCGGTGCGGACCTGGAAGGGGCCGATCTCGAAGGTGCCCGACTTCAGGGTGCGGAAGTCGAAGACCTCGCTCATCGAGCGCTCGTCGGGGACGTCGTCGTACGCGGCGGTCAGGCGCCTCTCGGTGCCCTCGGGTCCGTAGACGGGGATGGTGCCGCAGCGGCCGCCCTCGTGCCGGTAGTAGCGGGCGACGAAGTAGGCGCACATGTCGATGCAGTGATCGGCGTGCAGATGGCTCAGGAAGATCGCGTCGAGGTCGTAGAGACCGATGTGGCGCTGGAGATCGCCGAGGGCGCCGTTGCCCATGTCGAGGAGCAGCCGGAAGCCGTCGGCCTCGACGAGGTAGCTCGAACAGGCCGATTCCGCGGACGGGAACGAGCCCGAGCAGCCGACGACGGTGAGCTTCATGGAGCGTGAACCTCCGTGGACGGTCCGTGGACGGAATGCGGGCCGTGCGTGGGTCGAGCGTAAGGCGCGAAACGACTGGTCGCTCCTCCGCGGCGGGCCGTTGTGGGGGGAATCACCTGCGCTGTCACCCGGGGGAGCGACGGTGGGCACAGGCGTTGCCCCACGTTGCCATGCCGGGGCGTTCCCGTACGGCTACGGTCGAAACATGGACACGTCCTGGTGGCCCGCGGTGGCCGCGGCCGTGGTCGTGGCGTTGGTGGCGCTGGTCGCCGGGGGGCGGCTGTGGCTCCCCCGCCGGGCCCGGCCCGCGCCCGCGCACGGTCCCGGGCCGCCGCCGAGGCCCCGGCCGGGTGAGCTGTGGGACCTGGCGGACGGCCGGATCTGCCTGGTGCTGGCGGTCGAGCAGGTACGGGGGCACCGGGCGCGGGTCGCGTGGATCAGCGGGAAGTACGACGACCGGCGGGCGGGGGTGATCCCGCTGCCGCCGGGTTCGGTGGCGGCCGGAGGGCGGGCGGCCTTCCTGGAGGCGGACCGGCCGGAGGAAGTGTCGCTGTGGGAGTTCGACAGGCGGCTGGGCATGCTGGATCCGGCGGTGTGGGACGAGATCAAGGGACTGGGAGGCTGACGGTGATCCGGATCCGGCGGATCTACGACACCCCCGAGCCGGGTGCGGACGGGGTCCGGGTGCTCGTGGACCGGCTGTGGCCGCGAGGGCTGGCGAAGGAGGCGGCCGCGGTGGACGAGTGGCCGCGGGACGTGACGCCGTCGGCGGAGCTGCGCAAGTGGTTCCACGCGGGTGGCTCCGCCGGGGAGTTCCGGCGGCGGTACGAGGCGGAGCTGGCGGAGCCGGACGCGGTGGCGGAGCTGGACCGGCTGCGCGGCCTGGCGGCGGCCGGGCCGCTGACGCTGCTGACCGCGGTCAAGGACCCGGCGTCGAGCCATGCGGCGATCCTCGCGGAGCTGCTGGGCGCGGAGCCGGGCTGAGCGCCGCGGGCCGGGTGAGGGCCGCGGGCCGGGATGCCGCGTCGGCGCCCCGGCCCGCGGCCAGGCCCCGACGGGTCATTTGAGGGCGCTGGGGCCGCGGTCGACGCACAGGGCCCAGATCACGAACACCCCGATGGCGATGGCGATCAGCGACCAGAACGGCTGGTACGGCAGCCACAGGAAGTGCAGGATGATCATCACGCCGGTCAGGGCGACGCCGAGGGCCCGGCCCCATGGCGTGCCCTTGAGGATCGCGATGCCGACGATCAGGACGACGATGCCCAGGAGCAGGTGGATCCAGCCCCAGGCGGTCAGGTCGAATTTGAACGTGTAGTCGCGGATCCGCCAGATGACGTCGTCCTTGGCGAGCGCGGCGATGCCTTCGAGGATCGCCAGCACGCCGTTGATCATCATCAGGACGGCGGCGAACATCGCGCCGCCCGCCGCCCAGCCGGACGCGCTGCCTGGCGGCGGGGTGCCGGAGGGGCCGGGGGCCGCGGGGTTCGGAGTGGTCGTCATCGAGCCACCACGCTCTCTGTCGGGTCGGTCGGGCACGTTCAGCCTCCGGCCGTACCGCCGTCCCGGCGACTTCCGCGGGCCGTTCGGGCGATGCGGCCCCGGACATGCCGCGGCCCGCTCCCCCGGTGGAGGGGAAGCGGGCTCGGGATCCGCGAAAGGGGTGGAGCGGCTGAGGCGGGCTACGCCCAGAGCTGGCCCTGGAGGACCTCGATGGCCTCTTCGGTGGTGGCGGCCGTGTAGACGCCCGTCGACAGGTACTTCCAGCCGCCGTCGGCCACGACGAAGACGATGTCCGCCGATTCGCCGGCGGCCACGGCCTTGCGGCCGACGCCGATCGCCGCGTGCAGTGCGGCCCCGGTGGAGACGCCCGCGAAGATGCCCTCCAGCTGGAGGAGTTCCCTGGTCCGGGTGACCGCGTCCGCCGAGCCCACCGAGAAGCGGGTGGTGAGCACGGAGGCGTCGTACAGCTCGGGGACGAAGCCCTCGTCGAGGTTCCGCAGGCCGTACACCAGGTCGTCGTACCTCGGCTCGGCCGCGACGATCTTGATTCCGGGGACGTGCTCGCGCAGGTACCGGCCGACGCCCATCAGGGTGCCGGTCGTGCCCAGGCCCGCCACGAAGTGCGTGATGGACGGGAGGTCGGCGAGGACCTCCGGGCCGGTGGTGGCGTAGTGGGCGCCCGCGTTGTCCGGGTTGCCGTACTGGTAGAGCATCACCCAGTCCGGGTGCTCGGCCGCGAGTTCCTTGGCCACCCGCACCGCGGTGTTGGACCCTCCCGCCGCCGGCGACGAGATGATCTCGGCTCCCCACATCGCCAGCAGGTCACGCCGCTCCTGCGAGGTGTTCTCCGGCATCACGCAGACGATCCGGTACCCCTTGAGCTTGGCCGCCATCGCCAGGGAGATCCCGGTGTTGCCGGAGGTGGGCTCCAGGATCGTGCAGCCGGGCCGCAGCCGGCCGTCCTTCTCCGCCTGCTCGACCATGTGGAGCGCCGGGCGGTCCTTGATCGAGCCGGTGGGGTTGCGGTCCTCGAGCTTCGCCCAGATGCGGACGTCGTCCGAGGGCGACAGCCGGGGCAGCCGGACCAGCGGCGTGTTGCCCACCGCCGCCAGCGGGGAGTCGTAACGCATCAGACAGCGCCGCCGGCCACGGCCGGGAGGATGGTGACGCTGTCGCCGTCCTTCAGCGCGGTGGAGATGCCGTCGAGGAAGCGGACGTCCTCGTCGTTGAGGTAGACGTTCACGAAACGGCGCAGCTGGCCCGCGGCGGCCTCGTCGACGAGTCGCTCTCGAATGCCCTTGTGCCGGGTCTCCAGGTCGGAGAACAGGTCGGCGAGGGTGGCGCCCTCACCGGACACGGCCTTCTCGCCGTCGGTGTAGGTGCGGAGGATGGTGGGGATGCGGACCTCGATGGCCATGGCTGGCTCCAGTCGTGAGGGAGGGCGTGAGTACGTCGGTACGTGAGGACGTGCAGGCGCGCGGTTCGTCGGCACCCCGCGCAGGAGGGCTCCGGTGCTCTGGTGCTCAGACGACGGGACAGATCGCGCTGGCGAGGCGGCACAGGTCGACGTGCAGCCGCGCCACGAGCAGCAGCCTGCCGGGCGTCTCGATGCTCACGTCGTGGGAAACCATGCGGTCATGTTAACGATTCCAGGTCCCCCGTTTGGAGTAGTATCCCGCATCGTGGACGCTTTGTGCTCACATGGTGGTCAGTAGGCGTCGACGACCTGCACTTCTTCCTCGGTGATCACGCCTTCGACGATGCGGTACGAGCGGAACTGGAACTCGCCGAGGCCGTCCTTGTCCGCGGTCGAGACGACCACGTAGTGCGCTTCGGGCTCGTTCGCGTAGGAGACGTCGGTGCGGGAGGGGTAGGCCTCGGTCGCGGTGTGCGAGTGGTAGACGATCACCGGATCCTCGTCGCGGTCGTCCAGCTCGCGGTAGAGCTTGAGCAGGTCCTTCGAGTCGAACTCGTAGAACGTGGGCGAGCGGGCCGCGTTGAGCATCGGGATGAAGCGCTCGGGCCGGCCGGTGCCCGCCGGTCCGGCCACGACGCCGCACGCCTCGTCGGGGTGGTCCTGGCGGGCGTGCTCGACGATCTGGTCGTACAGGGCCTGGGTGAGGGTCAGCATGAGCGACAGGATAAGCAGACGGGCCCTCCCGTACCGAGGTGTGGTACGGGAGGGCCCGGATGCTGGACAGACCTGGTTCAGGAGGCCTTGGCGAAGGCGGCCCCGCGCGGGTTGCGGAACTTCAGGAACAGGTAGGACAGGCCCAGGAGCAGACCCCACAGCGGGGCGCAGTAGAGCGAGACGCGGGCGTCCTTGTCCATGCCCATCATCACGATGACCATGCCGATGAAGAGCAGGGCGAACCAGCTCGTCCAGGGGGCGCCCGGCGCGCGGAAGGCGGACCGGGGCAGCTCGCCGCGGTCGGACTTGGCGCGGTAGCGGAGCTGGCAGACGAGGATCATGATCCAGGCCCACATGCCGGAGATGGTGGCGAAGGAGACGACGTAGTCGAAGGCCTTGCCCGGGGCGACGTAGTTGATCCAGACGCCCACCAGCATCAGCGAGGCGGAGAACGTGGTGCCGATCAGCGGGGTGCCGCTCTTGGTCAGCTTCGTGAAGAACTTCGGGCCCTGGCCGTTGAGCGCGAGGTCGCGCAGCATGCGGCCGGTGGAGTACATGCCGGAGTTGCAGGAGGACAGGGCCGCGGTCAGCACGACGAAGTTGACGATCGCGGCGCCGACGCCCAGGCCCATGCGCTCGAAGGCGGCGACGAAGGGCGAGACGCCCGGCTGGAAGTGCGTCCAGGGGACGACCGACAGGATCATGATCAGCGCGCCGACGTAGAAGACGGCGATGCGCCACGGCACGGTGTTGATGGCCTTGGGCAGGGTCTTCTCGGGGTCCTTGGACTCGCCGGCGGTGACGCCGACCAGCTCGACCGCGAGGAAGGCGAACATCACGATCTGCAGGGTCATCAGCGTGCCGCCGATGCCCTTGGGGAAGAAGCCGCCGTCGTTCCACAGGTTACTGACGGTCGCGGTGTCGGCCGCGTCGGAGAACCCGATGGTGAGGATGCCGGCGCAGATCAGGATCATGCCGACGATGGCGGTGACCTTGACCATGGAGAACCAGAACTCGAGCTCGCCGAAGAGCTTCACGGAGATCAGGTTGGCGCCGTAGAGGATGACGGTGAAGATCAGCGCGTACGCCCACTGCGGGAAGCTGTCGTGGGTCCAATACGCCATGTACTGCGCGGCCGCGGTGACCTCGGTGATGCCGGTGACCACCCAGAAGAGCCAGTACGTCCAACCGGTGACGTACCCCCAGAAGGGGCCCAGGAACTCTCGGGCGTAGTCCGAGAAGGAGCCCGCGACGGGGCGGTACATGAGCAGCTCGCCCAGGGCCCGCATGATGAAGAAGATGACCAGGCCCGCGATGGCGTAGGCCAGGATCAGGCTCGGGCCGGCCTTGGAGATCGCCTTGCCGGCGCCCAGGAAGAGGCCGGTGCCGATGGCTCCGCCGATCGCGATCATCTGGATCTGGCGGGCGCCGAGTGTGCGGTGGTAGCCCCCGCCCTCACCCTCGCCCTGCGTGCCCTCGCCGGGCGTCTTGCCGTGCTGCTCGACCTGCACTGAGGTCATGTCTGGTGCGCCTTTCTCCACGCCGACCCGCGCCTTCTGCTGGCTGCGGATCGGGTCCTCGATCCCCCCGGATACGGATGGAGTTGCACTCCGGCGGTCCGCCGGTTCAAGCAGGCCGCGGGACATGGGTGGCGTCCCGACGGCGGTCGTGAAGATTTATCACGTGCTTATGGGTGACCGAGGCCGGGAAATGTGACACAGGCCACCGGAAATTCAGGACAGAGGTCCCGAAATGGATCAGACCACCGCATCGCGGTGATCTGATCGTTATCCGGATTTGAGCGTCCGCTGAGCGAACGGAACGCGTCCTTGAGGATCTTCAGAGGGTCACAGCGTTTCGATGAGCGTCTCCTGGAGACCGCCGAGCCACAGGTACGCCATCACCATCGGCTTGCGCGGGTCGTCGTCCGGCAGCCGGAACAGCGCCTCGCTCTCGTCGTCCTCGGTGATGTCGAGGCGGGCCGCGAGGGTCAGCCGCAGGTCGTTGAGCGCGCCCAGCCAGCGCAGCGGCAGCTCCCCGGTCAGCTCGAGCACCGCCGCCCCGTCACCGGCCGGGGTGAGCCGGTCCAGGCTGTGCACGACGGCCAGCGCGTCCTCGCGCTTGCGGGTACGGAGGTCGTTCTCGGTGAAGCGGCGGAACTCCGCGGAGCGGGTCCGCAGCTCCTCGGCGTCCTCCGCGGGCCCGGGGCCGTCCGGGCCCCCGTAGGCGTCCGGGAAGAGCCGGGCCAGCGCCGGGTCCGACGGGGGCTCGGTGGGGCCGTCGGAGGCGAACAGCGCGGCCAGCGGGTCGGCGTCCTCGGCGGGCTCGGGCTCGCCGGGGCCGATCAGCTCGAGCAGCTGGACGGCCAGGGAGCGCAGGATCGAGATCTCGATCTCGTCGAGCGCGATGGCGGCGCCGCCGCCCTTCAGGGGCTGGAACGTGCCGCCCATCAGGTGCGGTCCTGCGAGAGGGTCGCCCACAGGCCGTAGCCGTGCATGGCCTGCACGTCGCGCTCCATTTCCTCGCGGGTGCCGCTGGACACGACCGCCCGCCCCTTGTGATGGACGTCCAGCATCAGCTTGTGCGCCACGTCCTTCGAGTAGCCGAAGTACGCCTGGAACACGTACGCCACGTAGCTCATGAGGTTGACCGGGTCGTTGTGCACCAGGGTCACCCAGGGGACGTCGGGTTCCGGGACCGCGAAGGTCTCTTCGGCCGACTCGGTGCGTTCGATCTCAAGGGGAGCAACACTCACTTGTCCCATGCTGCCACCGCAGCGGGCCCGTCGCACAAACGGGCCCTACATCTCGTCACTTTGACGAAATGTGCGCTAGCATCCCAGGCATGAACCCTGCGGACCTGGGCCTGCCGGTGGACGTGCCGTCGACAGCGCTCTTCACGGACCATTACGAGCTGACGATGCTGCAAGCCGCCCTGGCGAACGGCACCGCCGACCGCCGCTCGGTCTTCGAGGTGTTCACCCGGCGGCTGCCGGAGGGACGCCGCTACGGCGTGGTCGGCGGAACCGGCCGGGTCCTCGACGCGGTGGAGAACTTCCGCTTCGACGGCGCGGTGCTGGACTTCCTGCGCGAGCGGGCCGTCGTCGACATGCGCACCCTGGACTGGCTGGCCTCGTACCGCTTCTCCGGCGACATCTGGGGCTATCCGGAGGGGGAGGTCTACTTCCCCGGCTCGCCGATCCTGCGCGTCGAGGGCAGCTTCGCCGAGTGCGTGCTGCTGGAGACCGTGATCCTGTCGATCCTGAACCACGACTCGGCGATCGCCGCGGCCGCGTCCCGGATGGCCTCGGCGGCCGGCGACCGGCCGCTGATCGAGATGGGCGCCCGGCGCACGCACGAGCTGGCCGCCGTGGCCGCGTCCCGCGCCGCGTACGTGGGCGGCTTCACCTCCACCTCGGACCTGGCGGCCGGATTCCGCTACGGCATCCCGACGGTCGGCACGAGCGCCCACGCCTTCACCCTGCTGCACGACAGCGAGCGGGACGCCTTCACGGCGCAGGTGGCCTCGCTGGGCGGCGGGACCACCCTGCTGGTGGACACGTACGACGTCGCCGAGGCGGTACGCACGGCCGTCGAGGTGGCCGGGACGGACCTGGGCGCGGTCCGCATCGACTCCGGCGACCTGCTGCTAGTGGCCCACCGGGTGCGGCAGCAGCTGGACGAGCTGGGGGCCACCCGGACGAAGATCGTGGTCACCTCGGACCTGGACGAGTACGCCATCGCCTCGCTGGCGGCGGCGCCCGTGGACGCCTACGGGGTGGGCACCCAGCTGGTGACGGGCAGCGGGCACCCGACGTGCTCGATGGTCTACAAGCTGGTGGCGCGGGCGACGTCGGCGGACCCGAAGGCCGCGCTGGCGCCGGTGGCGAAGAAGTCCACGGGCGGCAAGACCTCCATCGGCGGCCGCAAGTGGGCGGCGCGGCGGCTGGACTCCGAGGGCGTCGCGGAGGCCGAGGTCGTGGGCGTGGGCCCGGTCCCCTCGGCCCTGTCGGGCACCCAGCTGCTCGTGCAGCTGGTCAAGGCCGGGGAGGTCGTCGCCCGCGAGCCGCTGGAGGCCGCGCGCGACCGCCACCGCGCGGCCCGCGCGGGGCTCCCCCTCTCCGCGACCCAGCTCTCGCGCGGCGAGGCCGTGATCCCGACGGAGTACGCGTAGCGGCCGCAGGCCGCCTGCCGGGGCTCCGCCCCAGCCCTGCGCCTCGAACGCCGGCGGGGCTGTCTTTCAGCCCGCCCGGCGTTTGAGGGCACGGGCGCGCAGCGCACGTACGGGGTCTGGGGCGGAGCCCCAGTTTCGGGAAGGGGCGGGGTGGGGGAAGAGCCCCGCGGGGCCGCCCGCCGCCGCACCATGGACACTGAGCCGAAGGACACGTCATGCACCGCGCACTGATCGTCGTCGACGTACAGAACGACTTCTGCGAGGGCGGCAGCCTCGCAGTGACCGGCGGAGCCGAGGTCGCCGCCGCCATCACCGAACTCATCGGGCAGGCGACCGCCGGCTACCGGCACGTGGTCGCCACCCGGGACCACCACATCGACCCGGGCGCCCATTTCGCCCGCCCCCCGGCCGAGCCGGACTACGAGACCTCCTGGCCGGTCCACTGCGTCGCCGGAACCGAGGGTGTCGGCTTCCACCCGAACTTCGCCCCCGCCGTCGCGTCCGGCGCCGTCGCCGCCGTCTTCGACAAGGGCGCGTACGAGGCCGCGTACAGCGGGTTCGAGGGGGCCGACGAGAACGGGACGGACCTCGCCCGCTGGCTGCGGGACCGGCACGTCACCGAGGTGGACGTGGTCGGCATCGCCACCGACCACTGCGTCCGGGCGACCGCCCTCGACGCCGCCCGCGCCGGCTTCGCCACCCGCGTACTGCTCGACCTGACGGCCGCCGTGGCCCCGGACACCACCGCCCGCGCCCTGGACGAGCTCCGGGCCGCCGGAGTCGCCCTGGTGGGCGGCTAGGGGGCCCTGGTGCGGCGGCTAGGTCCCCAGCAGGGCCCGGATCGGGTGCCAGAGCTCGTCCTCGACGTCGGGCGCGCAGCGCCAGAGCAGGCCGTCCGGGTGATGCAGGACGGCCGTGACCTCGTCCGGGGTCGGGGGCTGGGCATTGCCCCGCAGGTACACCGCCCGCATGCCGAGGTTCCGCAGCCTGGTCAGGGCGCGGGCCCGGTTCGGGGCGTGCACCAGAACGCGCACGTTTCCGCCCTCTCCCGAGGGCCTCGGCAGCGTGAGCGCGACCACCACGCTGCCGCCTGGCAATCTGACGAAACCTCCACCGGGCATGTCGGTCATCTCCCCCGTCAATAAGAAACTGGCACCACGCATCTAAACGCGATCGGCCGCCGCCCGCTAGAGGGCGACGGCCGATCATGCTTTGACCTGCGGTTTTACCGAGTTACTTCGAGGAGGGGCCGACCTCGACCGTCATGACGAGACCGTCGTAGGTCTCCTTGGCGATCTTGATCTTGGTGTTGGTGTCAGTGACCTTCACCGAGCCGGTCGGGTTCTCGTCGTAGTAGTACTTGCCCTTGCGGTCGTCGAAGACCAGCTGGGCGGGCTTCGGCTTCAGGAACAGCGACTCGCCGTTCTTGTGCAGCGTGAACGCGTCCGTGGAGTACGCGCTGAAGGCGGCGTCGTACGGCTGGATCTTGTTCCGCAGCAGGGTGCCGTCCGCCCACTTCATGGGCTTGGCGTTGGCGTCGATCGGCAGGATCAGACCCTGGCCCGGGTGCTGGCTGGTGTTGTTGTCCTTCTGGGAGGTGTCCCACTGCCAGATCAGCAGGCCGTCCTGGTACGGGTAGTGCTCGACCCAGTCCGGACGGGTGTTGCCGAAGCCGAAGTTGTACGGGCCCACCTTGAGGGTGGTGTCGTACGAGACGTAACGGCGGTTCTCGGCCAGGTAGTACTGCGCGTACTCCTTGGTGAAGCCGGCGCCGATCCGCGAGAAGCCCTTGCCGGTCCAGCCGTTGTCGCCGTTCTCGGCGCCGTCGGTGAACAGCGCGGCGCCGTCCGCGGTCAGGGTGACGGCGTCGGCCGCGAAGCCCTTGCCGCCCGCGCCGCCGTCCGTCTGGTAGCGGAAGCGGAGGTCGATCTTCTTGCCCGCGTAGGCGTCGAGCGGGAAGTTCAGGTTCTGCCAGGCACCCGAGACGCCGGTCAGCGACGGGCTGCCGGAGGCGTCGGCCGGGATGGCCGTGCCGTCGGCGGTACCGGCGAGGGCGGTCCAGTTGGCGCCGCCGTCGGTGGACACCTCGGTGTAGAGGTAGTCGT
The DNA here is from genome assembly GCF_055588085.1 of Streptomyces sp. NPDC046303. NCBI lineage: Bacteria > Bacillati > Actinomycetota > Actinomycetes > Kitasatosporales > Streptomycetaceae > Streptomyces > Streptomyces sp. NPDC046303. The sequence continues at coordinate 102,129 of NZ_JBVJFA010000009.1, read as the reverse complement.
AGTCGGCCTCGATGTCCCACCAGCCCTTGAGGGACAGGGCGGCGGACGTCTTGCCGGTCAGGTCCACGGAGCGGGTGAGGGTGTTCTTGAGGTCGTCACCCATGTTGCTCCACCACTGGGTGGCGCCCTCGGCGGGGGCGACGACCTCGGTGGTGACCTTCTTCTTGGGCAGCTCGACGACCAGCGCCTGCTTGTCCTTGGTGTTGTACTCGGCCACGCCCAGCTTGTGGGTGGACTTCGTCGCGGCCTTGGCCGTGTCGTAGTTCAGCCAGCCCAGCTGGAGCTTGTCCCAGGCGGTCATGTCGCCCGGGAGGTCGCCTATGGAGTCCTTGCCGGTGCCGAGCCAGGAGCCGGCCGACATCAGGGACCAGAAGCCGACCGAGTTCTCGCCGCCACCGGAGGTGTCGTAGAGGTCCGGCAGACCCAGGTCGTGGCCGTACTCGTGCGCGAAGACGCCGAGGCCGCCGTTCTCCGGCTGCATCGTGTAGTCGCCGACCCAGATGCCGGTGTCACCGATCTGGGTGCCGCCGGCCTTGTTGTTGTCCGGGCCGGTCTTGCCCGCGGCGGTGCCGTACGCGTACCAGCGGTGCGCCCACAGCGCGGTCGTGCCCTGCGCGCCGCCGCCGGCCGACTCGTCCTCGCCCGCGTGGACGATCTGGAAGTGGTCGATGTAGCCGTCGGGCTCGTTGAAGTTGCCGTCGGCGTCGAAGTCGTAGCGGTCCCACTGGTCGTACTGGGCCAGCTGGGCCTTGATCTCGGCGTCGGTCTTGCCGGCCTTCTTCTGGGCCTCCGTCCACGCGGTGACGCCGTCCTTGACGGTGTCCCACACGTTGGCGCAGTTGGACTGGCCGCAGTAGTTGGAGCCGTAACGGGCCTCGTTGTACGGGACCTTGACCCAGTCGGAGACCTCGCCCTCGACCGAGTAGCGGCCCGAGGAGGTCTTCTCGTAGTAGGTCTTCAGCGAGTGCTTGCCCTGACCCGTACCGAAGTACAGCTCCTGGAAGTAGTCGCGGCTGAAGTCCTTGCGCCAGGCGGTGCTGTTGTCCTTGGTGCGGTCCGGCTCGGCGATCGTGTTGTGCGCCGGGCCGGGGGTGCCGCCGTACTTCGGGACGGCCGGCTTCGGGCCGGGGCCGTCCGGGTCGAACATGGTCGTGTTGTCGACCTGGTCGCCGAACTCGACGAGGATCGTGAAGATCTTGTCGGTCTTCTCGCGGCCGAGCTCGACGTACTTGCTCTCGTCGAGCTTGACGACCTTGGAGGCCCCGCGCTGCTCGACGTCCTTCGTGCCGGCGAGCACCTGCTCCAGGGCGGCCTTGCGCTGCTGCGCCTGCTGCTCGCTGAACGGGCCCTTGAGGTTGTGCTCGACCACCTTGGCAGGGGCGGTCGGGTCCTGGTGGTCGGCCGCGGGGGCGGTCGCACCCCGGTCGTCGGCCTGGGCCGTGGCGACGGTGAAGAAGGTGGCGCTGCTCGCGCAGGCGGCCATGGTCACGGCGACGGCGGCGGTACGAAGCGCACGCCGTCTGGCGGAATTGCTGGTCACTTGATGTCGTTCCCCTCCCGCGGCCGCATGGACGGTCGGAACGTCTCCATAGGAGCGGGGGGTTCCGCGCGGCGCGCGTCTCAAGTGACGACATTTGACCGGAGAGTCGAAAGAAAAGACAGACCTTGACTTGTTCCTTACAACTGCACTATGCGGTCAGTCAGTTCCGCTATTCGGACGTTCCGCTGCCATATGGGGCGAAGGCCGCGTCACGACCGCTCATCACATGCCTCGCCAGGGCATTTCGGGTCGGCTGGGGCGTGCGCGATGACCCCGTGCGCCCCCCGTGCTGCGGCACCGTGGGTTAGGTCACGCTTACTGGCGGTTCCGCTCGGGCATCCCCCGTCGTAGAGTCACTTGACACGCGACCTAGTCGAGCCGACTCCCCCTCCCCTCACCGAGGACGGATATCGCCATGCCGCGTCCGACCGCCGCACAGCTCGCCTACGGGTCCGCCACCGTCGTCGTATCGACGATCGCCATGCTGCTGCTCTCGCAGACGAGTTCGGGGCTCTGGATCGGGGTCGTCTGCGCCGCCGCCCTCGCGCTCGGCCTGCTCGTCGCCCTCACCGTGCCGCTCCCGGGGCGCCCCCGGGGCCGCCACGCGGCCCGGCGCCGCCCGGCTGCGGCCGCCCCGGCCCCCGCGCCCGCCCCGACTCCCCCGCCCGCCCCCGCGCCCCTCCCGTACGAGGACGCGCCGACGGCCGCCCGGGTACCCGAACCCCGGACGGCCGCTGCGGAACACCCCGTTCACCACTGACGGTCTAGGGGGTGGACTGGACGACCACCGTCCTGCCCACCTTGTCGTGGAGGCCCTGCTTGTACGGCTTGTCCACGAGGATCGAGATCGCGATGGCGATCGGCCACAGGCAGAAGCAGCAGATCAGCGTCGGCAGCCAGAGCACGGCGGCGCGGGCGAGGGCCGGGCCGGACTGCGGGACGCTGCCGTCGTTGAGCATCGCGACGCGCAGGCCCATCGCCTTCTTGCCGACCGTCTGGCCGTTCTTCTTGGTGAACCACCAGTCGTAGCCGAGGTACGCGACGATCGAGATCAGCGTCATGATCAGGCCGCTGCCGCTGTAGGACCGCGTGATGACCTCGCTGATGTCCTCGCCCTCGTTCGTCTCGACCGTGTACCGCTGGGTGCCGAACGCCAGTTGGATGAGGAACAGCGGCACGGCGACGATGATCACGTCGATGATGCGGGCGGCGAGCCGCTTGCCGAAGTCGGCGAGCGGGGGCATGCCCGCGAGCGGATCGGGCATGCCGTAGCCGCCGGCTCCGCCGTAGGGGTCGCCGCCACCGCCGTACGGGGGCGGGGGCGGGGGCGGGTATCCGCCGCCGCCGGTGCCGCCGGGGGGCGGCGAGCCCGGGGGCGGCGAGCCGTACGGCGAACCGCCCGACGGAGGTGTCGGTTCCTGGGGCTTCTTGAGGAACGGGTCGTCCTCGGGCCGTTCGCCCGGCGGCGGCTGATCGGTACTCATGGCCCGAGTCGAACCCGGCACCGTCAACCCCGCAACGCGACGGCATCCATCCGGGGGACGGGCCCGTCACGGGCGGCTCAGCGGGCCACGTACGTCCCGGCCCCCTTGTCGTGCCAGGCCCGGCGGCGCGGGCGGTCCACGAGGCACCAGAGGCTGCCGACGGGGCCGAGGAGGACGAACAGCAGGTAGCGGCGCAGGGCCGCACCGACGGTGGGCGGGCGCAGGGTGGCGGCGGCCAGCACCCGCACGCCGAGCAGCTTCTTGCCCGGGGTACGGCCCCAACGGGCGGTGGGCAGGGCCTCGTAGAAGACGCCGAAGAGGAGCACCGCGCCGAGGACCATGCCGAGGTGGCCGGCGATGGTCCCGTCGAGCAGCCAGACGGTGGTGGTGCGGCCGCTCGTACGGGCGGCGTCCACCTTGGCCTGGAGGTGCGCGGTGGCGGCGGGGACCACGGGCGCGGTCGCGGCGGCCGCGACCGCCGCGAACACGAGGGAGTCCACGGCGCGGGCCACGGCCCGGCGGACCAGCCCGGCGGGCCGCACGGCGCGCTCGGCCATCCGCTCGAACACCTCCCGCGGGGTCCCGGCGCGTTCCCGGTGGGGGGCGGATGCCTCGGTACCGGCCCGCCGGGGCGCCCGGGCGTCGGCGGCGTCCTCCCGGCGGGGCGCGCGGGCATCGGCGGTTGGCTCGCGGCGGGTTGCCGGGGTCTCCGCGGCGTCCTCCCGGCGGGAGGTCCGGGCCTCGGCGGCCTCCTCCCGGCGCGCGGTGCGGGCCTCGGCGGCGTCCGCCCGGCGCGGGGGCCAGGCCTCGGCGGCCTCCTCCGTGCGCGGCGGCCACGCCTCGGCGGCCTCCTCCCGGCGGGGGGCCGGGGCCTCCGCGGTGCTCTCTCGGCGGGGTAGCCGGTTCTCCGCGGCGTCCTCCCGGCGGGGTGCCGGGGAGGCGGCTGCGGGCTCGTGCCGGCGGCGGGGCCAGGCCTCGGCGGCGTCCTCCTCGCGGGGTGCCCGGTCCTCGGGGCGGGGTTCCGCCGGGGCCGGCGGCCTGGCGGCGGGCACGGACGGGCTGGCGCCCGCGGGCCGGGGCGACCAGGGCTCGGAACGGACCGCGGGGGCCGGCGTCTCGGGCCAGGAGGAGGTCAGGCCGGACCCTCTGGACCCGGCGGAAGCCCCGGGCGCATCGGGCCATGCCGGGGCCGGGGCCGGGGCGGGTGCCGGGGCCGCGGCCGCCGGGGAGCGGGCCGACAGGATCCCGGCCGCGGCGGACGGCGTACGGGCGAGGGAGATCCCGGCGGCCGGGGCCCGGGCGGGAAGCGGGGCCACCCGCTCCGGCTCCGGCTCAGGTTGGGGCTCCGGCTCGGGCTCGGGTTCGGAATCCGGCGGGCTGCCCCACGACACCCGGTGGTCGCGCGGCCCGCCGAAGCCGGCCTGGTGGAGGGGGTCGGCCTGCCACACCGGCTGCTCGGCGGGCCGCTCGGCCACCCGTTCGGCCACCCGTTCGGCCAGGGCCGCCGTCGCTGACGTCTGGTCCAGGAACACCGGCCCCGTCTGCTCCGCGGGAACCGGAGCCGGGGCAGGGGCGGGCGCCGGGGCAGGGGCAGGGCGGCTCGTACCCGGAACCCAGGCGGCACCGTTCCAGTACCGGACGTACCCGGGGATGGACGGATCGGGGTAGTAGCCCTCGCGGGCCGCGTGCTCGCCGTCACCAGGGGAGGCCGTCAATGTCCCCAACTCCGATCGTGGCTTGAGGCATGTGCAGGGCAGGACCATAGCCAAGAACCGCCCCCCGACAGGTCCGGTAACGGGAGATTGCAAACCTTCGGGCGAACCCCGGGCCATGCGACTGTTTCCGGTCACCCGACAGAAATCGGCCAACCTTCGATTCGCCGCCCGAAGTCGCGTCATACCCGGGCACACCGGAGCTCTCTCCGGGTGTGGGGCGCGATCCGCCCCCGCGCACCGAACCGAAGTGAGGCCGCCATGCACCACCCCGTCATCGAGCGCGAGCTGGAACTCAAGCTGGTCCTGTCCCCCGAGCGCAGCGTCCCCGTGCCCGCCCGCCTGCTCTACCTCACGGACGACCCGTACGCCGTCCACATCACCTTCCACACCGGCTCCAGCGCCCCCGTCAACTGGACCTTCGCCCGCGAGCTGCTGGTGGAGGGCGTGTTCCGGCCGTGCGGCCACGGCGACGTCCGGATCTGGCCCACCAAGATCGACAACAAGGCCGTGCTCTGCATGGCGCTCAGCTCGCCCGACGGCGACGCCCTGCTGGAGGCCCCCGCCACCACCGTGTCGGCGTGGCTGGAGCGCACCCTGCGCATCGTCCCGCCGGGCACCGAGGCCGAGCGGCTCGGCCTGGACGACGCGCTGGCCGAGCTGCTCGCCCCGACGCCCGCCGACGAGCTGTGGATGCGCGACCCCTGGCCCTCGGACGAGTCCGCCGACGGGGACCTGTGATGCCGGCCGAGAGGTCAGAAGAGCTTGCCGGGATTCAGCAGCCCCATCGGGTCGAAGGCGGCCTTGACCGCCCGCTGCACCTCCAGTCCCACCGGACCGAGTTCGCGGGCCAGCCATTCCTTCTTCAGCACGCCCACCCCGTGCTCTCCGGTGATGGTCCCGCCGAGCGAGAGCCCCAGCGCCATGATCTCGCCGAAGGACGCGCGGGCCCGCCGCGTCTCGTCCTCGTCGGCGGGGTCGAAGCAGACGATCGGGTGGGTGTTGCCGTCGCCCGCGTGCGCGCAGACCCCGATGAGCAGGTCGTGCGTGCGGGCGATCTCGGCCGTGCCGTCCATCATCTCGGCGAGCCGCGAGCGAGGTACGCACACGTCGTCGATCATCGTGGCGGGCCGCAGCGCCTCCAGCCCGGGGAAGGCCATCCGGCGGGCCTGGAGCAGCAGTTCCGACTCCGCCTCGTCCTCGGCGGGCACGACGGCGGTGGCCCCGACCGCCGTGCACAGCTTCCCCACGGCCGCGAGGTCCTCGGGCGCGTGGGGGGTGTCGAAGGCGGCGAGCAGCAGGGCCTCGGTGTCCTCCGGCAGGCCCATCCTGCCGAGGGCGTTGACGGCCCGGACGGTGGTGCGGTCCATCAGCTCCAGCAGCGAGGGGGTCAGGCCGGCCTCCATGACGGCGCAGACGGCTTCGCATGCGGCCGCGACGGAGGGGAACTCCGCCGCCAGCGCGAGCTGCCGGGGCGGCGCCGGCCGCAGCGCGAGCACGGCGCGGACGACGATGCCGAGGCTGCCCTCGGAGCCCACGAAGAGCCGCGTGAGGTCGTATCCGGCGACGCCCTTGGCGGTGCGCCGGCCCGTGCTCAGCAGCCGCCCGTCGGCCAGGACCACGTCGAGCCCCAGCACGTACTCGGCGGTGACCCCGTACTTGACGCAGCACAGCCCGCCGGAGGCGGTGCCGATGTTGCCGCCGATGGTGCACTGCTCCCAGCTGGAGGGATCGGGCGGGTAGTACAGGCCCTGTTCGGCGACGGCCCGCGAGAGCACGGCGTTGACCACGCCCGGTTCGACGACGGCGATCCGGTCGACGGCGGAGATCTCCAGGATCCGGTCCATCGTGACGAGGGACAGCACGATGCAGCCGTCGGAGGCGTTGGCCCCGCCCGACAGGCCGGTACGGGCGCCCTGCGGCACCACGGGGACCCGTAGGGCGGTGGCGGTGCGCATCACGTGCTGGACCTGTTCGACGGTCCGGGGCAGGACGACGGCCGCGGGGGTGCCCGCGGCGCAGAAGCTGGCCATGTCGGTGGCGTAGGAGGCGGTCACCTGGGGGTCGGTGAGGAGTGCCTCGGCGGGGAGCCCTTCCAGCAGGCTCGTTCGAAGACGTGCGAAGAGATCGTCATCCATGGAACCAGCGTGACACCCGGGTGGGGGCGCTTCCCAGGGGGAGGCGGGGGACCATCGGTGTGAACACGGCCGCGAGCGGCTTCGGGCACCTCGGAGAGCTCTTCATATTGACGCACAGTGAGGCCATGGACCGTATCGACCGTATCGACGAGGAAGCGCAGACCCCGGCGCCGCCCGTGACCTTCACCGGCCGCAAGACGCTCGTGGCGGCCGCGGTCGCGGTGGTCCTGATCGCGGGGGCCCTGCTGATCCGCCCGGCCCGGACCGGGGACGACGCCCGCCCGCCGGGCCCGAGCGAACGGGCTGCGGCGGCGGTCGGGAGGGGAGCGCCCGCTGCGGCCGTGGACCTGACGGCGCTGGTCGCCGACCGGGAGGAGTGGCTGGCGAAGCACGCGGACGACGACGCCTCGTGGGCGGTCCTGGGCGCCGCCTACCTGGAGCAGGCGCGGCGCTCGGCGGACCCGGCCTGGTTCCCGAAGGCGGAGAAGGCGCTGAAGAAGTCCCTGGAGGTCCGCCCGGCCGAGAAGGGCAACTTCGACGCGATGACGGGCATGGGCACGCTGGCCAATGCCCGGCGGGACTTCGGGACCGGCAAGAAGTGGGGCGAGCTGGTGCGGGCGCAGTCGCCGCGGCGGTGGACGGCGTACCCGGTGCTCGTGGACGCGTACACCGGTCTGGGCGACTACAAGGCCGCGCAGGCGGCGATGGAGCGGCTGCTGGAGCTGCGGCCGGGACTGGTGGCGTACATCAGGGCCTCGCAGGTCTACCGGGACCGCGGCTGGCGCGAGGACGCGGTCGTGGCGATGGAGCACGCGTCGGCCGCGGCCAAGGGCCCGGCGGAGAAGGCGTACGCGCTGTTCCGGCTCGGGGAGCTGTCCTGGGAACGGGGCGAGGCGGGCGAGGCGCTGCGGCTGTACGAGGGCGCGCTGCGGACGGATCCGGCGCAGGCGGAGGCGCTGGGCGGCCGGGCCCGGGCGCTGGCCGCGCTGGGGCGCGGCGGGGAGGCGGTCCGGGACTACCGGCTGGCGCTGGGACGCACTCCGCTGCCGCGGCTGGCGCTGGAACTGGGCGAGCTGCTGGAGTCGCTGGGCCGGGAGCAGGAGGCGCGCGTCCCGTACGACATGCTGGACGCGCTGACGGTGCGGGAGGGCTCGAGCGGGGTCGACGACGACGTGGTGCTGGGCCTGTACGAGGCGGACCACGGCGATCCGGGGGCGGCGGTGCGGCGGCTGTCGGAGGAGTGGTCGCGGCACAAGAGCGTGCAGGTCGCGGATGCGCTGGGCTGGGCGCTGCACAAGGCGGGCGAGGACTCGGCGGCGCTGGAGTACGCGAAGAAGGCCACCGAACAGGGGCTGCGCAGCGCGGACTTCGCGTACCACCGGGCGATGATCGAGCGGGGGCTGGGGGACGAGGCGGCGACGCGGCGCCACCTCCAGGAGGCGATGCGTACGAACCCGCACTTCTCGCCGCTGCGGGCGCCGCTGGCGAAGGAGGCCCTGGCCGCGATCGGCCAGCCGCCGGCGGGCGGGCCGGAGCACATGCAGCCGGCGACGCCGTGGGTGGCCCCGGAGCTCCCGAAGGCGGCCAAGCCGACGCCTGCGGCGGCCCGGCCGAAGCCGAAGCCGTCCCCTACGCCGACTCCGGCTCCGACTCCGACTCCGACTCCGTCCTCCCGCTGACCGGGATCGCGGCCCTCCCCTCACGGGGCCGCGATCCCGCTGCGGGGAACACATGAAGCACCGGCGGAGCCGAATTCAGCCCCGCCGGCGTGTGAGGCGCGGGGGTCCGGGGGCGGAGCCCCCGGCGACGGCGCCGCGTCCGGCGGCCCGGCGAAGCCCCCGGCGGGCCCGGCAAAGCCCCCCGGCCGGGAGCCAGGGGGCCCGGGCTTCGCGACCTACAGGTTGCCGCGCTTGGCCTGCTCGCGCTCGATCGCCTCGAACAGGGCCTTGAAGTTGCCCTTGCCGAAGCCCATCGACCCGTGCCGCTCGATCATCTCGAAGAAGACCGTCGGCCGGTCCTGCACCGGCTTGGTGAAGATCTGCAGCAGGTAGCCGTCCTCGTCGCGGTCGACGAGGATCTTCAGCTCGCGCAGGGTCTCCACCGGCACGCGCGTCTCGCCCGCCCACTCGCCGAGCGTGTCGTAGTACGAGTCCGGCGTGTCCAGGAACTGCACGCCCGCCGCGCGCATCGACCGGACGGTGGCGACGATGTCGTTCGTGGCCAGCGCGATGTGCTGGACGCCCGCGCCGCCGTAGAACTCGAGGTATTCGTCGATCTGCGACTTCTTCTTCGCGATCGCCGGCTCGTTGATCGGGAACTTCACCTTCAGGGTGCCGTCCGCGACCACCTTCGACATCAGCGCCGAGTACTCGGTCGCGATGTCGTCGCCCACGAACTCCTTCATGTTCGTGAAGCCCATGACCTTGTTGTAGAACGCGACCCACTCGTTCATGCGGCCGAGCTCGACGTTGCCGACGCAGTGGTCGATGGCCTGGAAGGTGCGCTTGGCCGGGGGCTCGACCATCGGGTCGACGGGGACGAAGCCGGGGAGGTAGACGCCGGTGTAGTCGCCGCGCTCCACCAGGGTGTGGCGGGTCTGGCCGTAGGTGGCGATCGCGGCCAGGGTGACCGTGCCGTGCTCGTCCTTGACCTCGTACGGCTCGTCCAGGCCGCGGGCGCCGTGCTCGACGGCGTAGGCGTACGCCGCCCGCACGTCCGGGACCTCGATGGCGAGGTCGATCACGCCGTCGCCGTGGTCGGCGACGTGCTCGGCGAGGAAGCGGCCGTGGTCGGTCGTCGCCTTGATGACCGAGGTGAGGACGAAGCGGGCGCTGCCGTTGGTGAGGACGTAGCTGGCCGTCTCGCGCACGCCGTTCTCCGGTCCGGAGTAGGCGACGAGCTTCATGCCGAAGGCGGTGGAGTAGAAGTGCGCGGCCTGCTTGGCGTTGCCGACGGCGAAGACGACCGCGTCCATGCCCTTCACCGGGAAGGGGTCTGCCTCACGCGCGGTGTGCGGGGTGGTGTCGAGGGTCTCAGTCATGACCGCAGAGTCCCGCCGATCCACAAGCTGCGCAATAGTTTCCTGCTTGACTGTACAGACTGCCCAGTGCAGCCGGAGGATGGCTGAAACATCTGTGCACTATGACCACCACGGAGGCACCTGTGGGCATCGACGAACTCGACGGCCGCCTCATCGTCCTGCTGGCCCGCGAGCCCCGGATCGGCGTCCTGGAGGCCTCGCGCCGCCTGGGGGTGGCGCGCGGGACCGTGCAGGCCCGTCTCGACCGGCTCCAGTCGAACGGGGTCATCCGCGGATTCGGCCCCCAGGTCGATCCGGCCGCCCTCGGATACCCGGTCACGGCCTTCGCCACCCTGGAGATCAAGCAGGGCCAAGGGGCCGACGTACGGGCCCACTTGGACGGCGTACCGGAGGTGCTGGAGCTGCACACCACCACCGGGCACGGGGACATGCTCTGCCGGCTCGTGGCCCGGTCCAACGCCGATCTCCAGCGGGTGATCGACCGCGTCGTCGGGTTCGAGGGGATCGTGCGGGCTTCGACGGCGATCGTGATGGAGAACCCGGTGCCGCTGCGGATCATCCCGCTGGTCGAGCAGGCGGCCGCGGACGAGTAGCGGAGAGTTCCAAAGAAGTGGTTGCAAAGAAATGCTTGCATAGGATTCTTTGCAACTCTACGCTTGAGGCATGCCCGAGAAGCCCGGCCACGGCCCCGAGCCCGACCCCGTCCAGCCGACCCAGCCGACCCGGCCCGCCGAACCCACCGAGCCGAGCGTCCGCACCCTGGACGCCCGCTCGCTGCGCGGCCTCGCCCACCCCCTGCGCATGCGCCTGCTCGCCGCCCTGCGCCGCGACGGCCCGGCCACCGCCTCCCAGCTGGCGGGCCGGCTCGGCGAATCCAGCGGCGCCACGAGCTACCACCTGCGCCAGCTCGCCGCGCACGGGTTCGTCGAGGACGCGCCCGAACACGGCAAGGGGCGCGAGCGGTGGTGGAAGGCCTCCCACGACGGCACGCGCTTCGACGAGGCCCTGCTGCAGGACGACAACCCCGAGACGCGGGGCGCGGCCGAGTTCTTCCTCCACGAGATCGCGACGATCCACACGCAGGAGCTCAACACCTGGCTCGGCGATGCCCGCACCTGGTCCGACGCATGGCGCCGCGCCTCGGACCTCAGCGACTTCACGCTGCGCCTGACGCCCGAGCAGGCCGTCGAACTGCTCATGAAGATGCACGAGTTGGTCAACAGCTACCGGGACCTTCCGGCCGCCGAGGACACGGAGACCGTCCGCATCCACACGCACGTCATCCCGCGCCGCTCCGCCGAATAGCACCCCTTTCGCAGAAGGAGTCCTGCCATGCACGCCTTCACCCATACCCTGACCCACGCCACCCGCACCGCCGAACTCGCCGCCGAGGCCGCCGCCTGGCGCCTCGCCGCTTCGGTGGACACCGGCCCCGCCCTGCGCGACCGCCTCGGCGAGGCCCTGATCTCCGCCGGGATCCGCCTGCTGCGGCCGGAGCGCATCCACAGCCGCGTCCAGCACCGGCTCGCGGCATGAGCAGGCGGCCTTTCGCCGCGGTCCTTGCTGCCAACACCATCTCCATAGCGGGGAGTTCACTCACCCTCATCGGCGTGCCGTGGTTCGTGCTCCAGACCACGGGCAGCGCCGGCCGGGCCGGGATCGTCGCCTTCTGCGCCACCCTGCCCGTCGTGGTCGCCGCGCTCGTCGGCGGCCCGGTCATCGACCGGATCGGCCGCCGGCGGGTCTCCGCGGCCTCCGACCTGATCTGTGCGGTCTCGGTCGGCGCGATCCCGCTGCTGCACTACGCGGGCGTCCTGGAGTTCTGGATGCTGTGCGCGCTGATGGCCGTCGGCGGGCTCGTGCACACGCCGGGCCTGACCGCGCGCTACGTACTCCTGCCGAACCTGGCCGACCACGCGGGCACCACCGTCGCCAAGGCGGCCAGCCTCTACGACGCGGTCTCGCGCGGCGCCCGCATGATCGGGGCCGCGCTGGCCGGCGTACTGATCGCGGCGTTCGGGGCCGAGACCGTACTGCTGCTGGACGCGGCCACCTTCATGGTGTCCTCCCTGCTGGTGGCCGCCTTCCTGCGCGGGGTGCCGGCCGCGGAGCCGCAACGCGCCGCCGGGAAGGTGTCGTTCGCGGGGTACCGGGCCGAGCTGGCCGAGGGCTGGGCCTTCCTGACCCGTTCCCGGCTGCTGCTGGGCATCACCCTGATGGTGATGCTGACCAACGGCCTGGACCAGGGCTGGTCCTCCGTCCTGCTGCCGGTGCACGGCGACGAGGCCCTCGGCGGCGCCACCACCCTGGGCCTGATGATCTCGCTCTTCGGCGGCTTCGCGCTGCTGGGCGCCCTGCTCTACGGGGCCTGGGGCGAGCGGTTCCCCCGCAGGCTGGTCTTCGCGGCCGCGTTCCTGCTGTGCGGGGCGCCCCGGTTCGTGACGGCCGCGCTCACGGACACCCCGCTGCCGCTCGCGATGACCATGGCGCTGTCGGGGCTCGGCGCGGGCGTGCTCAACCCGATCCTGACCACGGTCGTGTACGAGAACGTTCCGGAGGAGCTGCGCAGCCGCGTCTCGGGGGTGAGCACGGCGGGCTCCGAGCTGGCGATGCCGATGGGCGGACTGGCCGCCGGTCTGCTGGTCGACGGGTTCGGGGTGACGCGGGCGCTCCTGCTGTTCGGCGGCGCCTACTTGCTGACGACGCTGGCCCCGCTGGCCTTCCCGGCGTGGCGCGGGCTGAACGGCCCGCCGGCCGTCAGCAGGACGGGGCGTCCTGTCCCCGGTTCAGTGCCCGCAGGGCGTTCACCGCATCCGTCAGCGAAGTGACGGGCACCAGCTGGAGCCCCTCGGGGAGTTCGGACTGCGCGTCCGAGCACTCGGCCTTCGGTACGAGGAACACCGTCGCCCCGTCGCGGCGCGCGGCCTGCGTCTTCAGGGCGACTCCGCCGACCGCGCCGACCTTGCCGTCCGCGGCGATGGTTCCCGTACCGGCGATGGTGCGTCCGCCGGTGAGGTCGCCGCCGCTGCCGTCGCCGTCGAGCTTGTCGACGATGCCGAGGGAGAAGAGGAGCCCGGCGCTGGGACCGCCGACGTCGGCGAGGTTCAGCTCGACCTTCACGCCCTTGGGGTCCTTGTGGAGGTAGCCGAGGGCGGCCTCCGCGGCAGCCGACTGGGATTTGGCCATTTCCTCCAGATTGTGCTGCTCGATCTCCTTGTCGGTTCCGCCCGAGGAGTAGACGACCTCCCTGGGCATGACGGCCCGGGAGCCGTCGAACCAGTTGTCGAGGAGTTCGGGCAGGTTCACCGTCGTGGAGGGGCCGGTGGCCTGGATGGTGGTCATCCGGAGCTGGCCCGTGGTCGGCCGGGTCGGGGCGCCGGCGACCGTGATGACGGGCTTGCCGTCCCGCTCGCCCAGCACATCGGCCGTCAGCCCCGGCTGGGCGACCACGAAGGGCAGCGGCGCGAAGACGGCGACGGCGAACAGCCCGGCCACGGGCACGGCACACACGGCCAGGGCGACGGGACGCGGCAGACGCAGCAGACGAGAGAGCACCCGGCCAATGTATCTGCCCGCCCCGCCCTGCCGGCCCGTCCCGGCCCCGCCGGGCCGCGGCCTAGCGAAGCGCGTCGGCGACCTCGCGCGCCGCGTCGACGACCCGCGGCCCCACCCGCTCCGGCACCGCGTCGGCCAGCATCACCACGCCGACGCTGCCCTCCAGCCCGGTGATCCCGACGAGCGGCGCGGCAGCGCCACTGGCGCCCGCTTCCAGCTCCCCGTGCGTGAGCGTGTACCCGGGCTCGATCAGGGCGCCCTGACGGGCGGCCAGAATGGCCCGTCCGGCGGCCCCGCGGTCCAGCGGGTGGCGGAAACCGGCCCGGTAGGCCACGTGGTAGTCCGTCCAGGTCGGCTCCACGACGGCGACGGCGAGCGCTTCGGTGCCGTCGACGAGGGTCAGGTGCGCGGTGGCACCTATGTCCTCGGCCAGGGACCGCAACGCGGGCAGCGCGGCCTCGCGTACGAGCGGATGCACCTGTCGGCCCAGCCGCAGGACGCCGAGCCCGACCCGGGCCCGGCCGCCGAGGTCGCGGCGGACCAGGGCGTGCTGCTCCAGGGTGGCCAGGAGCCGGTAGACCACGGTGCGGTTCACACCGAGGCGGTTGGAAAGCTCGGTGACGGTCAGACCGTGGTCGGTGTCGGCGAGCAGTTTGAGGACTCTGAGCCCTCTGTCGAGAGTCTGGGAGGTTTCCGCGGTCACGACGCCTCTCCCTCTTTCGGTGAGCGGCGGTGACTCTCGGGGTGGCACGCCGCCGGTCCCGCGGCGACGCACGGAGAGGCCGCCGGTAGCGGCCATGGCACCGGCTGCGCTCCCGCGGCGGCGCTGCCACGGTGCGTTCGATGCGGGGACAGTAGCGAGCGGGTCCGCTCAGCGGAAGGCCTCGTCCAGAATCCGGGCGCGTGCTACCCCTTTGTGCCGGTTCCTGATCGACCCTGGTGTCAATTCGTGACCTCGATCCCTCCAAGAGCTCTTTACCAGGCCATTACTCTGATCTTTGTTCAAAAAGCTACTGACCGGCTCCGGGGGGGATGCGCCGCCGCGCACCTGGGGCCTCCGAGGGGAACAGCACACGTGAAGCTCAAGCGCATCGCCGTCGTGGCCGCCGCAGCGGTGGTCGGTCCGACGGTCCTGATGGCCACTCCGGCGATGGCCGACGAGGTCCGCAACCCGGCGGTCACCACTCCGGACGCGGCCCCGAAGGACGACACGGCCCCGGTGGCCCGGGAGACCCCCGGGGCCCCGGAGACGCAGGCTCCCGTCGAGACCGCGAAGCCGGCCGAGACGGTCGCCGGCGCCGGCGCCGGCGCCGGGGAGAAGACCGCCGCCCCGGGCCCGAAGATGACGCTGGACGGCCTGCCGTCGGCGTTCGCGTCCGGCGCCGGCTGGAGCGAGTTCTCCCTGCACGTGGACAACTCGGGCCGCGAGGCCGCCGACGACTACTCGCTCGAACTGGTCCTCTGGACGCTCGACACCTTCGCCTGGGAGGCGGGCGACATCCAGACGGAGGTCTACGCACCCGACTCCAAGGGCACCTGGGGGTGGCACGCGGTCCCGGCGGACGGGTCCGAGGAGACGTACGTCCTCAGCCTCGCC
Organism: Streptomyces sp. NPDC046303; assembly: GCF_055588085.1. Classification (NCBI taxonomy): domain Bacteria; kingdom Bacillati; phylum Actinomycetota; class Actinomycetes; order Kitasatosporales; family Streptomycetaceae; genus Streptomyces; species Streptomyces sp. NPDC046303. Next base: position 87,063 of record NZ_JBVJFA010000009.1, on the reverse strand, counting down.
GACGTCGACATCGAAAAGAACGAGGTCTTCGACCTCAAGCTTCGGATGAAGTTCGGCAAGGACACCCCCGCCTCCCGCTTCTCCCTGTCCACGACCGCCGAGGGCGGCACCGCGGACCGTGTCCGGTACGAGTCCAAGGTCACCGCCGGCGCCGAGCAGGAGGAGAACGAAGGCCCGAAGGTCACCCTGAAGGGCCTGCCGGCGGGCGGCTTCGAGGCCGGCGGCGCATGGCAGCCGTTCTCGCTGGCCGTCGACAACTCCGGCAAGGAGAAGATCGACCGGTACGGCTTCGCGGTCTTCTTCGACAACGACAACAACAGCCTCAAGGCGAAGCACCTCCACCTCCAGGTCTGGGACGGCGAGCGCTGGGTCGACGCCCCGAAGGACCCGTCCGCCCAGGTCGCCGGCACGATCATCGACCGCGCCGTCGGCAAGAACGCGACGTTCGACCTCCAGCTGCGGGCCAAGTTCAGCCAGGACGCCCCGGTCGGCAAGATGTTCGTCGTCGCGCTCGCGGACGACCACGGCGTGGAGAAGGTCGCGTCCGACCCGGCCTTCGCCCACAGCTCGATCACCGCGCCCGCCACCGGCGGCGACGGCACCGGCACCGGCAACCAGCCGAAGCCCGACGGCGGCGCCACGCCGATCGTCGACCAGAAGCCCAGCGCGCCCACCACGCCCGCCACGCCCACCACGGGCGGCCAGCTCGCCGAGACCGGCACCGACGCGGCCACCAGCTGGGCCCTCGGCGGCGCCGGGATCGCCCTCGCCATGGGTGCGGCGCTCGTCGCCGGTACGGGCAAGCGCCGCCGCCCCACCGCGTAGGGCCGGACACGCGAACGGGGTCCGTGCGCACCCGCGCCCGGACCCCGTCCCGCGTCGGCCCCCGCATCAGCCTCCGCGTCAGCCCCCGCGTCGGCGGGCACTCACGAGGGGCTCGCCGAGCTCACCGCATCCGGGTGGCCCACTCCTGCACCTTCTTGATCCGCTCGCGCAACTGCCCCGCCGTGGCCTCCGCGCTCGGCGGCCCGCCGCACACCCGGCGCAGCTCCGTGTGGATGACCCCGTGCGGCTTGCCGCTCTGGTGGACGTACGCGCCCACCATCGTGTTCAGCGACTTGCGCAGCTCCAGCAGTTCCTTGTGCGAGACCACGGGCCGCCGCTCGGCCGGCAGCTCCAGCAGGTCCGCCTGCGCGTCCGGCTTGCGCCGGCTGTGCGCGATCTGCCGCGACTGCCGCTTCTGCAGCAGCATCTGCACCTGGTCCGGCTCGAGCAGCCCGGGGATGCCGAGGTAGTCCTGCTCCTCCTCGCTGCCCGGATGCGCCTGCATGCCGAACTCGGCGCCGTCGTACAGCACCCGGTCGAAGACGGCGTCGGACTCGAGGGCCTCGAAGGACATCTGCTCGTCCTCGCCGGTGTCCTCGTCCTCCTGCCGGTTCGCCTCGTCCATCTCCTTCTCGGACTCGGCGTACGGGTCCTCCTCGCCCTGCTTCTTCGGCTTGTCGAGGACGTGGTCGCGTTCGACCTCCATCTCGTTGGCGAAGCCGAGCAGGTAGGGAATGGTCGGAAGGAACACGGACGCGGTCTCGCCACGTCTGCGCGATCGCACGAAACGCCCGACGGCCTGGGCGAAGAACAGCGGCGTCGAGATGGTGGTGGCGTACACCCCGACCGCGAGGCGGGGCACGTCGACGCCCTCGGACACCATCCGGACGGCGACCATCCAGCGGCTGCCGTCCGCGCTGAACTCGTCGATCCGCTTCGATGCGCCGGTGTCGTCGGACAGCACGACGGTCGCCCTGCTGCCCGTGATCTCCCGGAGCAGCTTCGCGTACGCGCGCGCCGAGTCCTGGTCGGAGGCGATGACCAGGCCGCCCGCGTCCGGGATGCCCTTGCGGACCTCCGTCAGCCGCTGGTCGGCGGCGCGCAGCACGTTCGGCATCCAGTCGCCGCGCGGGTCCAGGGCCGTGCGCCAGGCCTGCGAGATGGCGTCCTTGGTCATCGGCTCGCCGAGCCGGGCGGCGATCTCGTCGCCCGCCTTCGTCCGCCAGCGCATGTTGCCGCTGTAGGAGAGGAAGATGACGGGCCGGACGACGCCGTCGCCCAGCGCGTTCCCGTAGCCGTAGGTGTAGTCGGCGGAGGAGCGCCGGATCCCGTCGTTCCCCTCCTCGTACGTGACGAAGGGGATGGGGTTGGTGTCGGAGCGGAAGGGCGTTCCGGTCAGGGCCAGGCGACGGGTCGCCGGGTCGAAGGCCTCCAGGCAGGCCTCGCCCCAGGACTTCGAGTCGCCCGCGTGGTGGATCTCGTCGAGGATCACCAGGGTCTTGCGCTGCTCGCAGCGGTTGCGGTGCAGCATCGGGCGCACGCCGACACCGGCGTAGGTGACGGCGACGCCGTGGTAGTCCTTGCTCAGCGGCCCGGCGGAGTACTCGGGGTCCAGCCGGATGCCTATCCGCGCCGCTGCTTCGGCCCACTGCTTCTTCAGGTGCTCGGTGGGCGCGACCACGGTGACCTGCTGGACGATGTGGTGGTGCAGCAGCCAGGAGGCCAGGGTCAGCGCGAAGGTGGTCTTGCCCGCGCCGGGGGTGGCGACCGCGAGGAAGTCCCGCGGCTGCTTCTGGATGTAGCGGTCCAGCGCTCCCTGCTGCCAGGCGCGCAGCTTGCCCGCGGTGCCCCAGGGGGCACGGCCGGGGAAGGCGGGTGAGAGGTGGTGGGAGGCGGTAGTAGTCACGGTCTCCGGTTCGTCGCTCTCGGCAGTCTTACGTAGGACAACCGGGCCACCTTACCGGCACGGGCCGGCCCGCCGAGGAGGGACAGGCCCACGACCTCGGCGGGTGCGGCGAGCGTCACACCGCCCGGTGCAGGGACCGCAGTCGGCGCGCGAGGGCGGTCACGTCGTCCTCGTGCCCGGCGGCGACGTCGATGACCAGGTCGTAGGCCGTGTCCTGGTCCGCGCCGCCCAGGTCGACGCCGTTGACGGCGAGGAAGGTGGCGGCGGCGAGCCAGGCCGTGCGCTTGTTCCCGTCGACGAGCGGGTGGTTCGCGGCGATGCCGTGGAGCAGCGCGGCGGCCTGCTCGTACAGGTCCACGTACGCGGGCGTACCGACCATCCTTGCCCGCGGCCGGTGCACGGCGGACTCCAGCAGCCCGGGGGCGCGCAGCTCGACGGGCTGGTCCTGGGCCAGGCATGCGTGCCGGGCGAGGTCGAGGACCTCGGCGAGGGTGAGGTGGCGCACCGGCGTCCCGCCGCTCATGCGCCGAGCCGCTTCAACAGTCCGGCGTGCTGCCCGGCCAGCCGCTCGGCGGCTTCCCCGATCCGCTGCCTCTCGGCCCGCAGGTGCGCCCGTACGGCTTCCCGCGCGACCGCCTCGGGGCTGCGCCCCACGGCGTCGGCGAGGTCGGCGAGTTCCGCGCGCTCGGCGTCGGAAAGCCGGATGATCAGCTCGTTCATGGCCGGAGCCTAGCCACTGCGGGCTTGCGGCCGCCCGGCTTTTTGCCGGCGGCCCTGGGGCGGGGCGGGCGGGCGGGCGGGTCGGGGTCAGGGTCGGAGCACCGGCGGCGGCGCCGGTGCGCTCACGCGGCCGCTTTCTCGGGGCCGGTCGCGTGCAGCCGGGTCGCGACCCACGCCCCGATCAGCGCCACGCAGGCCATCGGCAGGAACACGACGACGAACGCGGCGGGATGCGAGGCGGCGGCCGCCCCCTCGGCGGTGACGGCGTGCGCGGCCCCGACCGCTCCCCCGCCCAGCGCGGCGAACGCCGCACCGCCCGCGGCCAGCAGCACCACATTGGCCAGCGCGTCGGAGATCTGCAGCGCGGCGGAGTTCGCCCCCGCCTCCTCCGGCGCCGACAGCTTCAGCAGCAGCACGCTGGTGGAGCCGATCACCAGCCCCATGCCCAGGCAGCCCACCGCCCAGGCCAGCGCCAGCGTCCACACCGGCACGGACTCGATGAGCACGGCGGGCGCCGCGGCGATGGCGAAGGCCACCATCACCATCCCGCCCACCATCAGCCGTTCCCGGTACGGAGCCATCCGCCCCTTCGACTGCACCCACGAGCCGCCCGCCCACGTCAGCCCGCCCAGCGCCAGCGAGAACCCGGCCAGCGTCGGGCTCAGCCCCCTCTGCGTCACCAGCATCAGCGGGACGAAGCTCTCCGCCGCGATGAACGACCCCGCCGCGACCCCGCGCAGCAGCACCACGGACGGCAGCCCGCGCCGCGCCAGGTACGTCCCGCGCGGCAGCAGCCCCAGCACGGCGGGCACGAGCAGCGCCACGCCCGCGACCCCCGGGACCAGCGAGAGCCACCGCAGATCCTGGGCGGCGTACTGCAGCAGCCCGGCCCCCACCGAGATCCCGAACGCCAGCCGGATCCGCCGCCGGTCGAAGGCGACGGGCGGCGCGCCGGGATCCACCGGCCCGGAGGCGGTGCGGCGTATCGCCGGCAGGGCGACGGCGAGGGGCACGACGACGAGGACCGGGATCCCCAGGAACACCCACCGCCAGCCGAGGTGCTCGGTCACGGTCCCGGAGGCCAGCGGGCCGACGATGGACGGCACGACCCAGCTCGCGGCGAAGGCCGCCATGATCGCGGGCCGCAGCCGGTCCTCGTACGCCCTGCTGACCACCACGTACAGGGCGACGATGACCAGCCCGCCGCCGAACCCCTGCACGGCCCGGCCGAGTACGAACACCCACATGGCCCCGGCGGTCCCGGAGACCACCAGCCCCGCACCGAAGGCCGCGATCCCGACGGTCAGCGGCCGCAACGGCCCCTGCCGGTCGGCCCACTGCCCGGACAGGACCATGCCGAAGAGGCTGGTGGTGAAGTAGGCGGAGAAACCGAACGCGTAGAGCCCGATCCCGTCCAGCTCCCGCGCGGCGACGGGCATGGCCGTCCCCACGGCGGTGGCCTCGAAGGCGATCAGGAAGACGACGGAGATGATCCCGACGCTGAGCGTCCGGTACGCGGCCCCCAGAATCCCGCCCGGCCGGGCGGTCGGGATCGGCTCGGCTATCCGGGGCACACGGGGTTCAAGGGCACTCATCGCCCCAGAGTAAGGGGCATCCCTGGATGTGGACCCTGTCAATAGGACGGACTCCACCTCGTCCCGAGGACCTAGGACCCGGGACTGTGAACGCGGCATGGCATTCACATTGCACCCCCCGCGCCCTCCTTCCCCCAGCCCCGACCGCCCCCGTACGGTCGTCCCATCACCACCCCACAGCCGTGTGCCCGAGTGGTTGAGGGACTCGCCTGCAAAGCGAGTTACGCCGGTTCGATTCCGGTCACGGCTTCAAGCGCCTGACAAGGGCGAACGGTCGGGCCACACCCGCAGAGGGTGCGCCCCTACCGTTCGCCCGTCTCGTTTCCCGTCTCACTTGGCAGATCCGGCGGGCTGGGCCCGTAGCCCCGTAGATAGATCATCCGGGACATCCGAGATACGGCTTAGGGGGTAGGCACCGCTGCACGGTCAAGGAACCTGCGCCTGAGTAGCGGCGTTTGTCGCCCTTCTCGCGGTGTCCGCGACGGCCTTCATGGCCTCATTGTCATGGCGCCGCAAGATAATGATCGCCGCCATAGAGATAAGACTCGGACCGCAGAGCAGGGAGGCGAGCCACCATGCATCCTTAGCTACGTAGACCCCGCCTGCCAGCATGGCGATACTCAAGATTGCTCCAACGACGAGGCTGGCCATACGGAATCGGTAACTGCGCACCTCGCGCGCTTCACGCGCCTGCCGTTCAGCCTTCTTCTCTTGCATGTCCAATTGCTTGATTCGAACCTGATGCTCACGCTGCAACTGCGGCTCAAGAGCCTCCAGGGCTATCTGAAGCTGCTCCGGTCCACCGAGCGCCTGTCCCCACTTCATGGCGATCTCAAGTCCGGCAGAGAGTAGAGGATCACCTCCCCTGGGCACTGGAGCCGTGCTGCCGTTCTCAACACTCACTCTTGCACGCCTCCGCCGCCGCGACCTGCTGGCGCGTAGTCAATTCCTGAAGGCTCGGGGGGCGGGCCGAGACGCAGGAAGAGCCGCGCAAGCGTATGCTCGATTGTTTCTTCGGCCGCCAATGCAACCTCCTGCGGATCCCCCCGCATAAATTCCTCACGAAGGGACTGGTCGATAGAACGGGCCCATTCAAGACCAGCGAGGGCGTACCAAATCTGCTTGGCCAAGAGATTCACCGAGGCTCGCTGGTCGACATTAATAGCCAGGCCCCGCAGCCGACCAATAAGCTCCTCGACAGCGTCGATTACTTCCTGTTCACCCTCCATCACGGCATCCTCGCGAAGGATGCCGGAATCAATAAAGAGAAGCCAGAGATCTTCGGCCGTGCAGTCCTGATGCAACTCACTCAAGCGATCCCGGATGACGGTACCGGCCTTCAACGAGTTGCGCACGTAACGCTGGTATTCAGGATCAGCCCAGCCCGCTCTTAAGCTGGGGTTCGGAGGATTGATAAAGGCACGCTGGACCAGCTCTTCCCGGCGGCTGAGGCCTCCAAATGGAGGATGGCGATCCGCGCCCCTACGAACCGACCCCCTCACCCCACGCGTGCTGCCTTCTCGGAGTGGCCTGCCAAGCCTACGAAAGAAGCCCATGCACCCCCCTGCGCCCGACTTGCCATGAGCGTAGCGAGCCCGCGCCCAGCAGGGGAGGTCCTTGACACAACAGCTAGGCAAGGACTTCCCGATCCTCCGATGGTGCGGGCGATAGGGGGCAAGGTCACTCGTGTGTTTGATCGCGCCGCTCCTACCTCCACCAGGCTCAACCCGTCAACTGTCCCCAACCAGAGGCAATTGGCGGTTCATCCTCTGCCCAAATCAGGGCATGGACTTGCACGGCGATGCTGCTGCGTACGCCATCCACCATGTGCTCGCACCGAGCGGCCATGGCGGTTGTTGACCCCCCATGAGTCCCATGACTGCCCGCTCAGGAACGCCAAGAATCAACAGCACTGTCGCGGCTGTGTGGCGCGCATCGTGCAGGCGCCCATCCCGGACGTCCGCCTCTACCAGTAGTCCCTTCCAATCGGCCCAGTCCCGTCGGTGGGACGGGCTTCGGCCGTGCTCGTCCGGAAACACCAGGCCGTTCTCCACCCAAAGCGACCCAGCCGCTGCGAGCTCCACTTCCTGTCCCTGCATGTGGATCCGCAGTAGTTGGACAAGCTGTTCCGGAACACCGACAGAGCGGTGGCCAGCCCGCGACTTGGTGGTGGAGGTCCCGGGTTGCTTCGTCGCCTCTGCGGGCAGTATCCCGCCTTACGGCCGCAAGGTCGGTGCACCCATGTGTGTACTGCGGCCGGTGGCGGCTGCGGCGCACCACCAGGAACCCTCCGTCAAGGTCCACATCGTCCCACTTCAGTGCCAGCAACCTCCCCTTGGCGCAGCCTGAGGGCGAGGGCCACGGCCCAGCGCGCGGAGTTCCGCTGGCGACCCGCGGCCTCGAGCAGCCGCTGTACCTCTTTCACTATGTAGGGCTCCACCGCGTAGTCGCCCGTCTTCGGGGCCTTGGCCAACTGGACGGGGTCTTGCCGAGGTGGCCGCGCCGTACTGCCTCGTTGAGGGCGTTGCGGAACGTGCCGTGTACCTGATGGGCGGTCGCGGGCTTGCTGCCGTTGGCCTGCATCTTCGCGTAGAAGATCTCAATGTGCTCGGGCGTGAGCCGGTCAAGACGGTGAGCCCCCAGCCCGGGGATGAGGTTGCTTCCGCACCGCGACGCCGTACCCGACCATCGTGTTGTCGTTGCCTACGAGGGGTGCGACGTTCTCGATCCAGTGCGTCAGCCAGGCTGACCGTCATGGCCTTGCCCGGCTTGCGCACCGTCTTGGCTTCTCGCTGCTTCTCCAGCTCACGTACAGCGTCAGTGACTTCGGCACGAGTCTTACGTTCGACGTCCGCCGGTCAGGCGTGCCGTCTTCGCGCACGCCGACCGTCACGCGGCCGTGCCACTTACCTTCCTTGCCGAGATAGAGGGAACTACGCCCGTTGGGCTGCCGGGTTCGCCTCTTGTCTTCCGCCACGGGCGGACTCCTTGAGGTTGAGGCAGTTGAAAACGACCGGAGCGCCGCCCTGTCGTGGGCGGCGCTCCGGTGCGAGGTGAGTCAGGCAGCCCGCTGCTCAGCGCGACGGCGGGCGAGATAGATGGCCGACGCGTCAGCGGGGACACGCCTAAGTCCGCCGATCATCAGGAACTCCAGTTCCCCGGCGCGGATGAGGGCGAAGCATGCAGTCCGACCGACCCGGAGACAGCGGGCTGCCTCTTCCTCTCGCCCTTGGCGTTCGGGGGGTAGGTACGCAGGTCAGCCAGGCGGTCACCGTCTCAGTTTCCGTCTCGTTCAGACCCGTCCGGAGCCGTTCAGGGCGGGCCAGTCTTCCGACGGTGACACGGAGATGAACGAGGTTGAACGACCCTGGATTGTGGCCCTGCCCCCGCCCCGGACAAACCTGCAAAGCGAGTGACGCCGGTTCGAATCCGGTCACGGCTTCCGGCAAAGGCCGCTCAGGCAATCCTGAGCGGCCTTTTCCGTTGCGCTCGTCAGGCGGCGCAGTTCAGCTGCTTGCGGGTGAAGTCCTGGTAGTCCTTCATCAGCTGGGTGTACAGAGGTCTGGCCTTCTCGCGGGGAACGACCGGTGTGCTGCTGATGTCGAGTTCCAGCTCGAAGGCTTCCGTCGGCGTCCGGCAGGTGTAGAGGAGCGCCGCGCCTCCGTCCCATACGAGGCCCTTGCGTCCGAGCGTGAGCAGGTCCGGCTCCTGCTTCTCGATCGCCGGCCAGAACGCGTCGGCGCCCAACGGCTTGCGCCAGGCCTTCGCCGTCATCACCGTCGCCCCGTCCATCTGAACCCGGCAGGTGATCGTCTTGAGATCGGCCGCCAGGGAGAAGGCGTCCCGGGTGTCTTCTGTGATCTTCTTCCCGGTGCCCAGAAGGGGAGCCACCGCCTTGCCCTCGAAGGCATCCCAACAGAGCCTGTCCGGCACTTCGGGATCGGCGGCCTTCTCCTTCGTGTCCGAACACCCGACCAGCAGGGCGCCGACGGCCAGCACGACGGCGAGGGCTCGCCAGGTCCTCACCCCTGTCATCAGGATGTCCCCTTCGAGCTGTCCTGGAGGTCGCGGCCGACCGAGTGGGCAACCGCCGACTCCTTGGACGCCGCACCGGCCAGCGTGTTGATGTCCTCCTGCGACATGCCCGACCCGGCGGCCGCGTGCCGCACGGCCTTCTCCGCCGCGCTGCTCGTCTGCCCTTCGGCGTTCGCGTACATCTTCGCCACAGCTTGCTCGGTGGTGGCGGTCTTCTCGTTGCCCTTGTCCTTGGCGTCCTCGACGAAGAGCTCGGTAACGTCCTCCTGGACCCAGCCCACGACGTCGCCGGCCACCGGTACCAGTTCCAGGTACTTACCGCCGGCGGCCGTGATACCGCGGTTGATCCACTTGGCGGTGTCCTCGACGCCCTTCACGTACTCCTCGTTCGTGTGGGCGGTCTCGGCGTGCATGTTCTGGGCGCGGGCCTCCGTCAGCATGCCTGAAATCTGGCCACCGGGCTGTACGGCGTTCTCCATGGCAGCGGCCAGGAGGCTGTGCTCGCCTCGGTGCTGGATGACGTCGTTGACCAGGACCGCCGTGAACGCCTGGTTGGCATTGGTGATCGCGCCGTAGGCCTCGGGATCCTGGCCGACCGCGCCGAGGAAGCGGGCCATGGTCGCCTTGTTGAACTCCGCCATTTCCCCCTCGACCTTGATCTGCCGCCCGCCGTTCTGGGCGGAGGCCTGGAGGTCCGGAACGTACTCGGCAGCCATGTTGCCGAAGTGGCCCGAGAGGGCGCCCAGCTTCGGCTTCTTGTCCTCGCCGGGCTCCGCCGCCACCAGCGACGGGTCGTCGCCGATCTTTTCGACGACCCGTTCCATGACCGCCGCCATCTCCTTGGTGTGCGGCACCGGCTTCGCGTCCTCGTCGCCCGGTACGCGGCCGCTCACCGCCGCCTCCAGGGCGTTGCCGACGGCCTCCTGCGCCGGGCCCGCCTCACCGTAAGGGTGGGCCGGGGTCCGGTCGAAGGCGTCGGCCCAGGGCTCCTTGTCCAGCATGTAGTCGACCATGCCCCGGGCCTTGCCGTGCTGGCCGTCCACCACCTTGTCGGCGGTGGTGACGATGCCGTCGCCGTTGCTGTCCTTGCGGACCGGCTCGTTGAAGAAGGCCGTCGCCGCTTCCGGGTTGTGGGACATCGCGTCCATGAGCCCGGTCAGCGGGTAGAAGCCGCGGCTGCCGTCCTTGCCCTGGCTGAGGACCGTCTTCGGGTCGTACGGGGACCCGTGCTCCCACGCCTTGGGGTTCTCACGGTCGAACGCGACCATGTCCCGACCGATCGAGGTCAGGAAGTCCTTGTCGTACCTGCCCTCGTGGAGCAGCGCGCCCAGCGCCTGGTAACCGTAGATCTTGCTGGTCAGGTCACCGGTGACCTGCATCTCCTTGCGGCCGGCCTTCATCAGGTCGGTCGTCCAGGCCGCATCCAGATGGTTCGGCGAGCTCTTCTGCGTGGCGAGCCCCAGCATCGCGCCCATGTCGTTCTGGATGTCGCCGACCATCGCGAGGCGGTCCTTGCCGGCCTCGCCCAGGGTCGACGCGTCGATGGACAGCTTCGCGTACGCCTCGAGAGTGCCTTCGGGGCCGAGTTTGCGGTAGAAGTCCGTCGAGAAGTCGGCGTCGGCCCGGTTGTCGTCAAGCAGGTCCTCCAGCTCGCGCAGCGCCTCGGGGTTGCGGGCCACCCCGCCGGGCTCCTGGCTGAGCTTGCGCATCAGCTCGGCTGCCCGGTCGGCCTGCTCGCCATCCAGGCTGGTGTACTTCGGCGCGGTGAAGTTGTGGTCGTCCGTGACGTTGGCGCGCAGTGCGCGGGCCAGGGAGTCGTCGGCGTCCGCGCAGTCCTCGACGAGCCGGTCCACCCGGGCCTGCCAGGCCTTGCGGTTCTCCTCCTGCTTGCGCTTGAACTCGGGGTAGTCCGGGTCGTGGCGGGCCGCGTACTCGGACTTCGGGTCCATCGGGACGGCCGAGACCTTACCGGCGGCGTCCACCCGGAACCCGGCGGCCGGGGCCTCCTCCTCGGCGGCCTTCTTCAGCGCGGCCCGGGCCGTGTTGAGGGTGGTGTGGGCGTCGCTCAGGAGCTGGTGCAGGCCCTTGGCCGCTGTGGCCGCGTCCTCGAACTCCTTGGCCGTCTTGGCGACGAACTCCCGGCCCACGCCGGCGGTGACCCCGCTCCACTCCGCCTTGTCGGCCTTCGTCTTCATGCCGTTGCGGGCCGCGTCGGCGAGTTCGGCGAGCTTGTCGGCCATCGCCTTCCAGTCGGTGACGGCCGTCTGGAGCTTGTCCAGCGGGGCGTTCATCACGTTCTCGTACGTCAGCATGCCGGTGCCTACTTGAGGTAAGAGTTGAGCGCGGAGGCCGTGAAGTCGGCGCGGAGTTGCTCCTCGTCCTTGGCGTGGGAGGAGAGCGAGTAGTTCAGCCCGTTGGAGATGGTCGCGCAGGCCGCCACGAGGGTCTTGACCTGGCTCTCCCAGAGCGTGTTCGCCTTGAGCAGCGCCGCGCCGCTGGCGAAGTTCTCCTTCGTGAGGGCGCCCGCGGCCTCGGAGGTGGAGGTCGCGGCGTGCTTGCCGTCCGTCTGGAGCCGGGAGTGCAGCTTGTACGCCTCGGAGCCGATGGCGCCGATGTGGTCCTGGTTGAGGTCGAGGCCGCCGCCCCCGGCGCCGCCCGGATCGGACGGGGCCTGGTTGAGCCGCATGGAGACGTTGGCGGCGGCCGTGGCGCGTGCCGCCGACCATTCCTCGTCGAACGACATCGCGTGAACTCCCTTGTCCTAGCGGTTACGGCGTACGACGACGGCCGTGACGGCCCCGCCGATCAGCAGGCAGGCTCCCAGCCCGAGTCCGATCCAGGGAAGGGCGCTGCCCTCCTTCTTTTCCTCGGCCTGGGGCGCCGGCTTGGGCGAAGCCGCCGGGTCGGGGGCTTTGCCGTCCGTGGAGGCGGAGGGCGACTTGGCCGCCGCCTCGGCCGCCGCCAGGTCGGGCAGCGGGAACTCGTTCGCGGGGCCGGGGTCGCCGGGGGTGGGCACGGCGATGCGGGGGCGGACGACCCCGTAGCCGACGTAGTCGTTGCGCTGGGAGCCGTCGACGGGCTTTCCGGCGGTGTTCAGGAGTACGCGGAGTACCTGGTTGTTGGTCCAGTCGGGGTGCGCGGACCAGAGGAGGGCGGCGGAGGCGGAGGCGAGGGCGGAGGCGTCACTGGTGCCGTGGGTCTTGCACAGCCCCGTCTTGCCTTTGCAGGCCGTCACGATGTCGATACCCGGGGCGGCCATGTCAATGTAGGGGCCTTGCTGCGACTCCTTGGTGGGCTCCCAATTGGCGTCCACTGCTGCGACGCCGACCACGCCGGGGGTTGCGGCCGGGTACATGACCGTCCTGTTCCCTTTATTGCCGGCACCGGCGAAGATCAGCTTCCCCTTGGAAAGCGCATACTTGACGGCGTCAGCCCGGTGGCGATCATCCTCCGGCTTCCCAGCACTCGCCATAGAGATGTTGATGACCTTGGCGTCCGAGTCTGCCGCGTATCGAATGGCTGCGACCATGGCCGGAGTCGCTGCCTCCTCCAGCACGTCCGGGACGCGGATCGGCAGAATTTTGACGCCGGGGGCAAGCCCGTAGGCACCGTCACCACTCGGATGCTTTCCGGTTCCGGCGATGACACCAGCCATGGTGGTGCCGTGACCGTCATAGTCGTTGTCTTTGCCGCCTTCGGCACTGCCGACAGGAAACGCGGCGCCGGGCAAGATCTGCCCCTCTAGCTCCGGAATGGTATTGACGCCGGTATCAATCACCGCAACGGTGATGCCCTTGCCTGTGCTGATCTTCCAGATGTCGTCGGCCTTCATGGCGTCGAGATGCCATTGCTGCGATCGAATGGTCTCCGCGTGGGCCGGGGTCGCGGCGACCCCGACCAGCAGCAGGCCGACCAGGGCCGAGGTCGCCTTACGCATGTGCATCCCGTACTACGTCCGTTCTGCTCAGTCGATCACCGGCGGAACAACACGACGGTTGCCCTGCCAGGTCTCTTCGTCCTCGGCCAGATAGTCGGGGCGTTCGCCCCTCTGGTCATCGCGTCGGCCGCCCGGAGCGGGCGCACCCGCGCCGATGCCACCAGCGTTGTTGCGGACGAGGCCCGAACCGCCCTGAGTGAACGGCGTCGCCCGACCGGCCGCCGCAGGCTGACGCCCGCCGACGATACCTCCCGGCTCCGTGGCCAGTCGGCGGCCCCCAGCGGGTCCGCCCACGCCACCATGGGCACCGCCCAGGCCGCCCCCCATCATGCCGTTCACGGGACGGCCGGCATGTCCGGCTTCCGTACCGATCACCGTGCCGCGTGGGATGCCAGAGCTTGGGCCGGTGGAGGTGACCGGGCGGCCGCCCATGATGCCGGTGTCGCGCGGGGGCAGGCCGATCTTGCCGAGGGGCCCGCTCGTGCCGGGCACCGGGCCGACGGGGCCGACAGGTCCGATGCCCGGGATCGTCCTCAGGCCGCCGACCTGTGGCAGAGCCACCGGCGGGACGATGGCGACGGGCGGGGGACCGCCAGGTCCTGTAGGCAGCGGGCCGACAGGCGTTGTCAGGGGAGGCGCGGTCGGGTTCGGGAGCGTGGTGACAGTGTCGAGATCCACGCCCACCTCGCGATCCGGGGTCAGCACCACGGGCGGCGCCGTCGGCGGAAGGGTGTTGTCCGGCTTCGGCGGGTGCCCGGGAACCCAGCCCGGTTCGTTCGAGGAGCCGCTCGCACCAGGCGCAGACGATGCGTACGACGAGCTTCCTGAATATGAGGCCGTTCCCGAAGTACCTCCGGGCCGAGCCATATCAGTTCCGTCGACCACACCTTTTGGTACGAAAATCCCCGGCGGCTCCGGGAACGTCGGGATCTCCGCCTTGTCCATCTCCGTCTTCGACAAGCTGTACGACTGCGACAGCTTCGTCAGCGCATCCACCGCCCGCGCGTGGTCCCCGCTCAGCTTCGACCACGCCTCCTGGCCCAGCTGCTTCGCGTCCGGGTCGTTGTGGTACTTCCGCGAGATCTCGAGGTTTTCCTTGAGCGCGGCCTCTGCGCCCGCGTCGTACTTCGGCATGTGGATCTCGGACATGGTCTGCGCGGCCAAGGTCATCCAGTGCCCGCCCGTGGCGCTGAAGTCGGCGAGGACCAGCGTGGCGCTGCCCGCGCGGTTGACCCACTCCTGGAAGGCGGTCGCGGCTTCGCCCTCCCAGCCCTTGACCCTGTGGTCCTTGAGCTTCTGGCCGATCTCCTTGATCGTCTTCGCGGCTTCGGTGAGCTGCGTGCCCCGCTGCGACACCGTCTTCGGGTCGAGCGAAGCGACCATCGCGGCCAGCTGCGCGTGCGAGTAACCCTCGAAGTTCGTCGCCATCAGCCCCGACCGCCCCGGTTCGTTCCGCCATTTTCCGCCGGTGCCTCGCCCGTCTTGTCCGCGTACGGGTCACGCTTCTCGACGTAGTTCTCCTGGGCTTCCTTGGCGATGGCCGCCATGCGCCGCTTGGTCTCCTCGTCCACGTCGCCGAAGCCCTTGCCCGCCGTCAGGATCGCGATGCCCAGGCCCTCGATCTGGTCCGCCAGGCCCTTGGACAGCTTCTGCAGCTCCGCGTGGACCGTGTTGTACGACTTGTAGAGGCCGTCGGCCTCCGGGAAGCCGGTGCCGAGCACATCCGGCGGAAGCGTGCCGTGGGCCAGCTTTCCGTGGTCCGCCTGGGAATCCTCCAGTGACGTCAGGAGGCCGTCCACCAGGTTCTTGTATTCCTTCATGGTGTCGTACTCGACCGACAGCGCGGCTGCCTGCGCCATGATCGCGTCCGCCAGACCCGCCGAAAGGTCCGCCCCCAACAGGCCTGGCCCAGTCTCTTCTGCCATGCTGGCCTCCCCGACTCCCCGTCCCCGTCCCCGTTCGCACGCGCGCGTGCGCAACCTCACCCGTCACTGTAGCGACCAGCACCGACAGCCCCAACTCCGAGGTTGCAGGTGCAATGCGGGTCACACGGTCACGAGTTGGGCGCGCCGACCGCCGCCGATGGCCGGATCGGGAGCCTGTTCACCGGGCGGCCCGTGGCCGCGCGGACCGCCGAGGCCACCGCCGCGGGCGCCGTCACCACCGGGACCGCACTGGCGGCCTTCGCCCCGAAGGGGGCCACCACGTCCCGTTCCTCGACCAGTTTGACGATGCGGACCACCGGGGCGTCCAGGGCGGTCGGCAGGGCGTAGCCCGTCAGGTCGGGGTGGCGGACCAGGCCGGAGACCGTACGGAGGTTCTCCGTCAGCGCCGCGCCCACGCCCTGGGTGACGCCCGCCTCGATACGGGCTTCCAGCTGGCGGGGGTTGAGGACGCGGCCCACGTCCTGGGCGACCGCCAGTTCCACGACGCGTACCGAGCCGAGTTCGATGTCCACGTCCACCACGGCGCGGATCGCGCAGAAGGCGAGGCCCACGAAGGCGTCGCCCTGGCCGTCCGCGTCCAGGGGTTCCGTCGGGTGGGGGCGGCACTGGGCCGTAGCCCAGAGCTCCTTGCCTTCTATGGCCTCCGCGACCGTCGTGGAGAACGCGCCGTCATACGACGTGATCCGGCCATCCGCGATCTGCAGCAGCTCCGTGGACATGCCGAGCTTGTGGGCCATCGGCTGGAGGAGCTGCGTGCGGACCATCTTCGCCGCGCGTTCCACCGCGCCGCCCGACACCCACGTGTGGCGGCCGTGCGCCGACGGACCCGCCGGCGGCTGGTCCGTGTCGACGGGGGCCATCGCCACCTCGTCGACGCCCAGGACCTCCTGGACGATCTGACGGGCGAGGGTCGCGAAGCCCTGCCCGGTGTCGACCGCCGCGCAGATGACGGTCGCGGTGCCGCCCACCACCTTCACGGTGGCCGTGGAGACCTCGTCGGCGCCCTCCGCGCCCAGCATGTGCACCATGCCGACGCCGTACCCGACGCCGCGCCGCACCGCGCCCGGCTCGCCCGCGCCCTCCGGGCCGCCGGGCAGCAGCCACTCGTCCTCCGGGGTGTCCTTCGGGAGCGCGGGCAACTCGAAGTCCCGTACGGCGCGCAGCAGTTCCGCCACCGGCGCCGGGCAGGTCACCGTCTGGCCGGTGGGGAGAAGGTCACCGGTGGCCAGGACGTTGCGCAGCCGCAGTTCCGCGCCGTCGATGCCGAGGGCGGCCGCCAGCTTGTCCATCTGGCCCTCGTACGCCGCGCACACCTGCATCGCGCCCTCGCCGCGCACGTGGCCCGACGGCGGGTTGTTGGTGCGTACCGCCCAGCCCTCCACGAAGGCGTGCGGGACGACGTACGGGCCGCAGGCGAAGGCCACCGCCGCCGCCAGCGACTCCGAGGACGCGTCGGCGTACGCGCCCGCGTCCATCAGGATCTGCGCCTCGACCTTGACCAGGCGGCCCTCCGCGTCCGCGTGGTGGCGGTAGCGCAGCAGGGTCGGGTGCCGGTGGGTGTGGCCGAGGAAGGACTCCTCGCGGGTGGCGGCCAGTTTGACGGGGCAGCCCGTGCGCAGGGCGAGGAGGCCGAGGGGGAGCTGGAACGCCGGGTCCTCGCGGTCGGCCGTCGCGCCCGGCACGCCGGTGACGACGACCCGCACGCGGTCCGGTTCGAGGCCGAAGCAGGCGGCCGCCAGGTCGCGGTCGCTGTGCGGGTCGGTGGAGGCGGTGTACAGCTCGACGCCGCCGTCGGGCCGCGGCACGGCCAGCCCGGCCTCGGCGCCGATGGGCGCGGGGTCCTGGCGGCCGATGCGGTACAGGCCCTCGACGACGACCTCGCCGGTGGCCTCCGGGTCGCCGTAGCGGAGCGGGATGTGCCGGATCAGGTTGCCGTCGGGGTGCAGGGCGGGGGCGCCGAAGGACTGCTCGGGGTCGGTGACCGGGTCGAGGAGCTCGTACTCGACGGCGATCGCGGCCGCGGCGAGCCGGGCGGTGTCCGGGTGGTCGGCGGCGACGGCGGCGATGGGCTCGCCGTGGTGGCGGACCACGTCGTGCGCGAAGACCGGCCGGTCGGCGATCCGGCGGCCGTGCGTGGTGGCGCCGGGGACATCGGCGTGGGTGACCACGGCGCGCACGCCGGGCATCTCGGCGGCGGCCGAGGTGTCGATGGACAGGATCCGGGCGTGGGCGTGCGGGGAGCGCAGCACGGCGGCCCACAGCAGGCCCTCGGCCCACAGGTCGGCGGCGTAGGGGAAGGTGCCCTCGCTCTTGGCGCGGGTGTCGGCCGCCGGGACCGACGCTCCGATGCCGCTCGGTGCCCGCTGCCCGGCGGCGGCCGGGGCGCCGGCTTCCGCCGCCAGGGCCGTGACCGTGGTGTTCACCGTTGTCGTCGCCGTCGCCGCGTCCTGCCCGCTCACGCCGTGCCTCCGTGGTGGATGCCGCCCTCGCCGGGCGCTGCCTGGTGCGGAATGCGCGCCTCCGGAGCCTGGGCCCGGGCCGGGGCCTGACCCGGCGCCTGCCCCGAAGCCTGTGCCTCGGCTCCCCCGGCCGCCGCCTCGCGCCCGGCCACGACCTCGCGCACGGCGTCGATGACTCCCGCGTACCCGGAGCAGCGGCAGAGGTTGCCGCACAGCGCCTGCCGCGTCTCCAGCTCGCTGGGGGCGTGATTGCCCTCCAGCAGGTCATGGATGGTCATGGCCATGCCGGGCACGCAGAACCCGCACTGCACCGCGCCCGACCTGCACAACGCCTGCTGCACGTCCGAGGGTTCCCCGTTCGCCGCGAGCCCCTCGACGGTACGGACCTCGCTGCCGGCGGCCGTCGCGGCCGGCACCAGGCAGGAGGCGACGAGCCGGCCGTCGACCTGCACGGCGCAGGCGCCGCATTCGCCCTGCGAGCAGCCGTCCTTGGCGCCGGCGAGGCCGAGGCGCTCGCGCAGCACGTAGAGCAGGGACTCGCCGATCCATGCGCCCGTGACGGGACGGTCGGCGCCGTTGACGCGCAGGACGTAGGAGGCCTGCGGGTGCTCGTGATGGGCGGCGGCGGCCCCGGCTTCCGCGGTTTCTTCTTCGTACGCCGGCACCCCGGTCGGGAAACCTTCGGAGGTGTCCTCGGCCGGCGGTGCCACAGCGATGTCGGCGGTGTCCCCGGTCGGCGTGGGGCCGGCCGGGATCCCGCCCGGGTCCGGTGCGGCTTCGGCGAAGCCGTGCCCGTCCGCGTCGGCCGACTCCGCCTCCGCCTCCGCCCCGGGCCCGTGCCCGGAAGCCGCCTCGACCGCAGGCTCCGCCTCGGGCGCATGCCCGAATGCCGCGAAACCGCGCCCGTCGCTTTCAGCGGCCACGGCAGACACGGCAGGCACAGCGGGCTCGGCAGGCCCGGCAGGCTCGGCAGGCCCGGCAGGCACAGCAGGCTCGGCAGGCCCGGCGGACACGGCGGGCTCTGCCGCCGCGGGCTGCGCCTCCGCCCCGCCCCTCGTCCCGCCGAACAGGTCCAGCCCGCCGGAAGCCACCGGATGCGGCCGCTCCTCCTCGGCCGGAATCGCCGCCGCGCCGTGCGCGGCCTCGATGTCGTGCGGGGCCGGGTGCACCGGCTCGCCCGCCTCCGGGAGCGGGGTGCCGACTCCGGGGCCGCCGAGCACGCGCGGCCCGCGCCGCGGCGCGGAGCCGACCCCGGGCCCGCCGAGCAGCCGCTCGGCCGCCGCCGCCGAGGCCACGGCTTCGTCGGTTCCCGGCAGCGTCCCGAACTCCGCCGGCAGGGTCCCGGCCTCCGGCTGCTGCGCCGCGTAGTCGGGGTGGTCGGCCCACGGCGCCGCGGCGCCGCCCGGCAGCGTCGCCGGGGCCTGGCTCCAGTCGGCGGCCCACTGGCCGGTCGAGGAGGCCTCGTCGGGGAAGCGCCACTCCGCCGTCGCGCCCGCGTCCGGCTCCTGCTGCGGGGCGGGCGCCTGCTCCGCCTCCGGCTCGGCCTCGGCGAACGCCGCGGTCACCGATGCCGGCATCGGGATCGAGGCGGGAATCGGCCCGCCGATCGGAGCGGGGGCCGGGGCGGCCGGGGCCGCGGCGGCGGCCGGCGCCCCCGCCTCGGGCCACTGCACCGGGATCGTCCACGTGCCCGTGGCCGCCGGATCGGTGCTGGCCGAGCCGAGCGGCACGATCATCGGCGGCGGCGCGTACCCGTGCCCGGGCGCGGCCAGCGGCTCCCCGGTCCCCAGCGCGTCCAGCATGTCCTGCGGCAGCTTCACGAAGGCCGTCGCGTCGGAGTCGTACTCGCCGCCCTGCGGCACCGGCTCCCAGCCCCAGCTCGCCGTACCGTTCCCCTGGGTCACGTTCTCGTTCTCGTTCCCGCTCATGAGCTCAGCGCCCTCCCCAGGGCCCTGCGCGCCAGCACGGCCACCGTCCGCCGCAGATGCAGTACACCGGGGGCCACCGGTTCCCCCTGGTCGGGCACGCAGGCGGCGGCGACGTACTCGCCGAAGGCCTCCAGTGCCTCGGGAGCCAGGTTCCGCTCCCCGTCCCAGTCGATCAGCGAGGCCACCCACTGCTCGGCCTCCAGCGGGCGCAGCGGCATCGGGGCGACCGCCCCGACCGCGCAGCGCACGCCCCGGCGCGCGGGATCCAGCACCAGCCCCACGGACGCCACCGCACGCCCGGGTCCGGTGCGGCCCGTGGCCTTGAGGAACACCTGCGGGGCGTGCAGCAGCGGCACCCGGACGAAGCCGATCAGCTCGCCGGGCCGCAGCATCTCGCGGCCGGCCAGCAGGTGCGACACGGGGATCTCGCGCGATCCGGCCGGGCCGACGATGACGAGGACGGCCTCCAGCGCGGCCAGCACGGGCAGTGCGTCGCCCGTGGGCGCGGCGGAGGCGACGTTGCCGCCGAGGGTGCCGGCGTTGCGGATCTGCGGGGGCCCGGCGGCGCGTGCGGCGGCGGCCAGCGCGGGGATCAGAGCGGCGAAATCCGGCCGTCCCATCCGTGCGTGGGTGAGTCCCGCGCCGAGCAGCGCGTGGCCGTCCTGGTACTGCCAGCCGCGGATCTCGTTGATCCGCCCCAGGCCCACCAGTGCGGCGGGCCGCAGCTGCCCGGCGTTGACGGCGGCCATGAGGTCGGTGCCGCCCGCGACGGGCACGGCGGCGGGCATGGCGGTGAGTGCCGCCACGGCCTCGTCGAGCGAGGCCGGCAGCGTCACGGACTGCGCCGCCTGCGGTGCGTGCGTGGTCAACCCAGCTGCCCCTTCCCGATGTCCCGGTCCCGGCGCTCACGCCTGTCCGCCGTACGGTACGTGCTCACCGCCGGGAGGTGGCAACTCTGGCACATCTTCCCCGACGCCCGGCGCGAGGGTCGCCGGGGGCGCCCCCCGGCCGGATGTCCGCCGGCCCGGCATCACCGGCCGCACCGCGGGGACCCGCACCGACCGCTTGCTGACCGTTTTTCCCCGTATCGCCGGAAATCCAGCCAGAGTTCCGGTTCTTGTGTGTGTCACACGTTCGGGGGCGTCCCGTCCTTCGGGCGCCCGAGCACCCCGGGGCGCCGCTGCCACGGCAGGGGCCCGGCCGGTGGCCGGTATCCGACGCCGAGGGCGTCCAGCCGCGCGTAGTGCGCCGCCATCCGCGCCTCGAACCCGGCGAAGTCGCGCTCGGGCGGCGCCGGCTGCCAGGACCACACCACCTCGGCGAAGGCCGCCAGCCGCGGGAACACCTGGTAGTCGAGGCGGTCCTGGTTCTCCGTCACCTCGGTCCACGCGTTGGCCTGGGCGCCGAGCACGCGGGCGGCGGCCTGCGCGGACAGTCCGGCGGGGACGGGCTCGAAGCGGTACACGTCCTCCAGCGTCCGGACGTACGCGATCGGCATCGGCTCCTGCTCGCCCGGCGCCTGACGGTAGTCCAGGTACACGTGCTGCTCGGGGCACATCACCACGTCGTGCCCGGCCTCGGCGGCGGCGATCCCGCCCGCGTACCCCCGCCACGAGGAGACGGCCGCGCCCGGCGCCAGCCCGCCCTCCAGGATCTCGTCCCAGCCGATCAGCCGCCGCCCCCGCTCGGCGAGCCAGGTGTCGAAGTGCCGGATGAACCAGGACTGCAGCCCGTCCTCCCCGTCGACGCCGAGCTCCCGGATCCGCTCCTGCGCGGTCTTCGAGGCCTTCCACTGCGCCTTGGGGCACTCGTCGCCCCCCACGTGGACGAAGGGCGAGACCTCGGCGGGGAAGAGCTCCAGCAGCTCCTCGAAGACCCCTTCGTAGAACCGCAGCACGGCCTCGGTCGGCGCGAGCACGTTCTCGTTGATGCCCCAGTCGTCCCACACCTCCAGCGCCCCGGTGTCGACGACGTCCGTGTTGCCCAGTTCGGGGTACGCGGCGATCGCGGCCTGCGAGTGGCCCGGTACGTCGATCTCCGGGACCACCCGGACGTGCCGCTCGGCGGCGTAGGCGACGATCTCGCGGATGTCGTCCTGCGTGTAGTAGCCGCCGTGCGGGGTCTCGTTCCACAGCGACGAGGCGCGGTGGCCCCACCGGCTGCGCGCCCGCCACGCCCCGACCCCGGTGAGGCGCGGATAGCGCTTGATCTCCACGCGCCAGCCCTGGTCGTCCGTCAGGTGCAGGTGGAGCACGTTGAGCTTGTGCGCGGCGAGCAGGTCGATGTACCGCAGGACGGTGTCCTTGGGCATGAAGTGCCGGGCGACGTCGAGCATCAGCCCGCGCCACCCGAACCGGGGCGCGTCCGCGATCCGTACGTACGGCAGGCTCCAGGCGCGCCCGGGCAGCGGGGCCTTGCGGTACACGTCCGGTCCCAGCAGCTGGCGCAGCGTCTGGACGCCCCAGAACAGCCCGGCCGCGCTCGCACCGGTCAGTTCGACGCCGGTCGCGTCGACGGCGAGCGAGTACGCCTCACGACCGGGCCCGCCCCCGGCGCCCGGCCCCTGCCCGGACTCCGGACCGACGGGGTCCGCCGGGCCGACCGGGTCGACCGGGCCGATCCGCAGCCGTATCGCGGCCGCCTCACCCGGCCCGGCGGCCGGCAGGCTCCAGCCGGTGGCCGCGCCGAGTTCGCGGCGCAGCAGGCGCGCGGCCCCCTCGGCGCCCGGCCCGACGGCGAGCACCGGCTCGGGCCCGAACGGGTAGCGGCGCCCGCCCTCGTCGGAGACGGCGACACGGGGTGCGGGGATCAGGTCCATGCGTCAGCCCTTCGCAGCAGCCTGTTGCGCCCTGCGCAACGCCCGTTCCGCAGAGTGCTCGTCGCGCCGACCCTAGTACGCCGAAGGCCCCCGGGGTACGCCGATGCGCACCCCGGGGGCCTTGGTCTGCCGCGGAGGGCCGGACTACGTGTCCTTGCCGCCCTTGTCCTTGTCCCCGCCGGGGCCCATGGACTCGTAGATCTCCTTGCACATGGGGCAGACCGGGTACTTCTTCGGGTCCCGGCCCGGCACCCAGACCTTGCCGCAGAGCGCGACGACGGGGGTCCCGTCGAGCGCGCTCGCCATGATCTTGTCCTTCTGGACGTAGTGGGCGAAGCGCTCGTGGTCGCCGTCGCCGTGGGACACCTGTGGCGTCGGCTCTACGAGGGTCCCCGTACCAGTCCCGCGCTCGGGCTCAAGAGTGCTCATAAAAGCCAGGGTACTGAACGCCGCCGTGGTCAGTTGAGCGACGGGTCGTCCGGATAGGTGGCCACCATCGCCAGCTCGCTGCGCTGGCGGCGCAGGACCGCCCGCCACAGGCGCTCGGGGTCCGGGAAGGACACGTCACCGGGCTCCGACTCCACGACGTACCACGCGCCCTCGCCCACCTCGACCTCCAGCTGGCCGGGGCCCCAGCCCGAGTAGCCGGCGAAGATGCGCAGCGAGCCCAGGGCCGCGGCGAGCAGTTCGGGCGGGGCCTCCAGGTCGACCAGCCCGATGGCCCCGTGCACCCGGCGCCAGCCGAGCGGGCCCTCCTCGCCGGGTATGACCGCCACGCCCAGGGCCGAGTCCAGGGCGACGGGGCCGCCCTGGAAGACCACGCCGGGGTCCCCGGCCAGGGGCGCCCAGGGCAGCAGGATGTCGCCCACGTCCACCGGGGTCGGCCGGTTGAGGACCACGCCGAGCGAGCCCTGCTCGTCGTGGTCGAGCAGCAGCACCACCGCGCGGTCGAAGTTCGGGTCCGCGAGGGCGGGGGTGGCCACGAGCAACCGCCCTGTGAGGGAGGACACCTCGGTCATGCCGCCATGATCCCGCACATTCGCCCGTTACGGGGAGCGGGCGGGAAGATCGGATCGCCCGCAGCTCAGGGCGCACGGCAGCAGGAGGGAGGGCGCGCGGACGGCGCGAGCGGAACGCAACGCTCCGCCATGTGGTGGGTACGGAGGGTGTTGTACCGAATTCATGACAGTCCTACGGCCGCGTCGGCCATACAAACAAAGGGGTGGTGGCCCTTACTCTTTTCCCTGGCCCCCTGCCCATCCCACTCCGGAACGCGAGATTCATGACCGGCACAGTCAGTGACGATGTACTGCTTGTCCACGGCGGCACCCCGCTCGAGGGCGAGATCCGTGTCCGCGGTGCGAAGAACCTCGTGCCCAAGGCCATGGTCGCCGCTCTGCTCGGCAGCGAACCCAGCCGGCTGCGCAACGTCCCCGACATCCGTGACGTCCGGGTCGTGCGCGGGCTGCTCCAGCTGCACGGGGTGACGGTCCGTCCCGGCGAGGAGCCGGGCGAGCTGGTGCTCGACCCGACCCACGTCGAGAGCGCGAACGTCGCCGACATCGACGCCCACGCGGGTTCGTCGCGCATCCCGATCCTGTTCTGCGGCCCGCTGCTGCACCGCCTCGGCCACGCCTTCATCCCGGGCCTCGGCGGCTGCGACATCGGCGGACGGCCGATCGACTTCCACTTCGACGTGCTGCGCCAGTTCGGCGCGACCATCGAGAAGCGCGAGGGCGGCCAGTACCTGGAGGCCCCCCAGCGCCTGCGCGGCTGCAAGATCCGCCTGCCCTACCCCTCGGTCGGCTCGACCGAGCAGGTGCTGCTGACGGCCGTACTGGCCGAGGGCGTCACCGAGCTCAGCAACGCCGCCGTGGAGCCGGAGATCGAGGACCTCATCTGCGTACTGCAGAAGATGGGCGCGATCATCTCCATGGACACCGACCGGACCATCCGGATCACGGGCGTCGACCGCCTCGGCGGCTACAACCACAAGGCGCTCCCGGACCGCCTGGAGGCCGCCTCCTGGGCTTCCGCGGCCCTGGCGACCGGCGGCAACATCTACGTCCGCGGCGCCCAGCAGCGCTCGATGATGACCTTCCTGAACACCTTCCGCCGGGTCGGCGGTGCGTTCGAGATCGACGACAACGGCATCCGCTTCTGGCACCCGGGCGGCCCGCTCAACGCCATCGCGCTGGAGACGGACGTGCACCCCGGCTTCCAGACCGACTGGCAGCAGCCGCTCGTGGTGGCCCTGACGCAGGCCACCGGCCTGTCGATCGTCCACGAGACGGTCTACGAGTCCCGCCTCGGCTTCACCTCCGCACTCAACCAGATGGGTGCTCACATCCAGCTGTACCGCGAGTGCCTGGGCGGCTCGGCCTGCCGTTTCGGCCAGCGCAACTTCCTGCACTCGGCGGTCGTCTCCGGCCCCACCAAGCTGCAGGGCGCCGACCTGGTCATCCCCGACCTGCGCGGCGGATTCTCGTACCTGATCGCGGCGCTGGCGGCCGAGGGCACCTCGCGGGTCCACGGCATCGACCTCATCAACCGCGGCTACGAGAACTTCATGGAGAAGCTCGTGGAGCTCGGCGCGAAGGTCGAGCTGCCGGGCGGCGACCTCGTCTGAGCCGTAAGCGGATCCGGCCAGAGCCGCCGTCAGGCCGTCGGACCGTCAGAAAGCCCCCCGGAGGCCCCCGCAAGGGCCCCGGGGGGCTTTCTCATGGCCGCGGGCTCCCCCATGGCGCCTCAGGCGCCCCCCGGGCTCCGGCGGGCCCCCGGGGGTCAACGGCGCCCCACCGGGCCGGACACGGGCGGGCAGGGGCGGGCACGGGCCCCGCAACGGCCGAAGGGCGGCCACCCCGTCGGGGGTGGCCGCCCTTCTCCGTACTGCTGCCGCTCCACAGGCCTGTGCGGCCTTCGGCGGCGGGGCAGGACTACTTGCCCTTGGCGGCTTCCTTGAGCTTGGAGCCCGCGGAGACCTTCACGCTGTAGCCGGCCGGGATCTGGATGGGGTCGCCGGTCTGCGGGTTGCGCGCGGTGCGAGCGGCACGGTGGGTGCGCTCGAAGGTCAGGAAGCCGGGGATGGTGACCTTCTCGTCGCCCTTGGCGACGATCTCGCCAACGGTCTCGGCGAGCGCGGCCAGAACGGCGTCGGCGTCCTTGCGGGTCACCTCGGCGCGCTCGGACAGAGCGGCCACCAGCTCACTGCGGTTCATGTTGTACTCCCGTGTTCAACTTGCCTTAGAGGCGTGAGATCGAAGCCGATGCTGCCAGGGCCCTCGGACAGTCCCCGGACCCGGGTCTGAACGTCAGACCCTCTCGCCCGGTTACGCATCCTGCCCCCACCAGCGGCGGGAAAGCCAATCCGGCACCCGCCGGGGTCACACGAAAAGCGCCACAGTCACGCCGCGGTGACGCTCCGTCCACGCCCTCGCCCTACGCTGCTGCGCACCGCGGACCTCGCGGGCATCCCCGCAACCCTAGAGGCGCCCCGCGCGGCCCGCATCTCGCGACGCGCCGGGACCGGGGCGCCCGTGAGGGCGGTCACAGCGCCGGTCACACGGCCGAGGCGGCCTTGCGGACGGCTCCCGCGACGGCGCCGGCGACCTTGTCGTTGAACACCGACGGGATGATGTAGTTCGCGTTCAGCTCGTCCTCGCCGACGACGTCCGCCAGGGCGGTCGCCGCGGCCAGCATCATGTCGGTGTTCACCGTCCGCGACTGGGCGTCCAGCAGGCCGCGGAAGACACCCGGGAAGACCAGCACGTTGTTGATCTGGTTCGGGAAGTCGGAGCGGCCGGTGGCGACGACGGCGGCGGTCTGACGGGCGACGGCCGGGTCCACCTCGGGGTCCGGGTTCGCGAGCGCGAACACGATCGCGCCTTCCGCCATCGCGGCCACGTCCTCGCCGGAGAGCACGTTCGGGGCCGAGACGCCGATGAAGACGTCGGCGCCGGCCACGGCCTCCTTCAGCGTGCCCGTGTAGCCCTCGGGGTTGGTGTTGTCGGCGATCCAGCGCAGCGGGGAGTCGGGGGCCGCGTCGACGAGGTCGGGGCGGTCCGCGTGCACGACACCGTGGATGTCGGCGCTGACGGCGTTCTTGACGCCCGCCGCGAGGAGCAGCTTGAGGATGGCGGTACCGGCCGCGCCGGCGCCCGACATGACGACCTTGACGTCCCCAACTGCCTTGCCCACCACGCGCAGTGCGTTGGTGAGGGCGGCGAGGACGACGATGGCGGTGCCGTGCTGGTCGTCGTGGAAGACGGGGATGTCGAGGGCCTCGCGCAGCCGGGCCTCGATCTCGAAGCAGCGCGGCGCGGAGATGTCCTCCAGGTTGATGCCCGCGAAGCCGGGGGCGATGGCCTTGACGATCGCCACGATCTCGTCGCTGTCCTGCGTGTCGAGGCAGATCGGCCAGGCGTCGATGCCCGCGAAGCGCTTGAAGAGGGCCGCCTTGCCCTCCATGACGGGCAGCGCGGCCATCGGGCCGATGTTGCCCAGGCCCAGCACGGCGGAGCCGTCCGTCACGACTGCGACGGAGTTGCGCTTGATGGTCAGGCGGCGCGCGTCCTCGGGGTTCTCGGCGATCGCCATGCACACGCGGGCCACGCCCGGGGTGTAGATCATCGAGAGGTCGTCACGGTTGCGGATGGGGTGCTTGGACGCCATCTCGATCTTGCCGCCGAGGTGCATCAGGAAGGTGCGGTCGGAGACCTTGCCGAGGCTGACGCCCTCGATCTCCCGCAGCTTCTCGACGATCTCGTCCGCGTGCGCGGTGGAGGTCGCGGCGATGGTGACGTCGATCCGGAGCTTCTCGTGACCGGAGGCGGTCACGTCGAGGCCGGTGACCGAGCCGCCGGAGGACTCCACGGCGGTGGTGAGCTGGGAGACCGCGGTTCCGCTCGCGGGCACTTCCAGGCGGACCGTCATCGAATACGAGACGCTGGGCGCCGTTGCCATGGCCGTGTTCCTCTTCTGTCCCTGGTTTTCGCTGTACACAGGGCCCGGGGCACACAGCGGGTGGCGCGGCGGGACCTGTTGTCCGATCGTCCCACCTACCAGCCGGTACAAGGTAACCAGCTACAAATTTCGGAAAGACTCTTCCACCATACGAGATTTCAGGGGGTCGCGGAAGGGCGGGCCACGCAGAAACAGGTCCGCGCCCCCCACCGGAGTGGAGGGCGCGGACCTGTGTGCTGCCACGTCTATGACACCGACCCGCCATGCTCGCCTCGCGGCAAGTGGTCGCTCTAAGCGACGAAGGTTGGGCCCGGGGGCTTGGATCGAGTCGGTGCCTTCACCAGGCTAACAAAGGATCGCCGAATGCGGTCCCCCTCCCGGCGGCCGGTTGCGCACACCACGCTCCCGGCCGCCGACCATACGGCCGTACGCTACGGAAGCAGGAGTTCCGGCACTCCGGACGCGTCGGGCTCGTCCCGCGCCGCGGAGACCACCGTGAGCTGTTGCGTCGCGCGCGTCAGCGCCACGTACAGCACCCGCAGGCCCGCCGGGGACTCGTCCGCGATCTCCGCCGGGGAGACGACCACCGTGGCGTCGTACTCCAGCCCCTTGGCCTCCAGGCTGCCCAGCGCCACCGCCCGCTCCCCCAGGTCGGCCAGCCAGCCGGCGGCCTCGGCGCGCCGGTCCATGGCCACGACCACGCCGACGGTGCCGTCCACCTGCTCCAGCAGCCTGCGGGTCTCCTCCCGTACGCACGCGCCGAGATCGTCCCCGGCTGCCGTGAAGCGGGGCTCCAGGCCCGTGGAGCGCACCGCCGACGGGGGCTCCATGCCGGGCATGGCCAGGCGCAGCACCCGGGCGGCGACCTCGGCGACCTCCGCCGGGTTGCGGTAGTTCACGGTCAGCGTGAACCGCCGGCGCGGCCGGGACCCGAGGGCCTCGTCGCGGGCCGCGGCGGCCTCGTCCGGGTCGGTCCACGAGGACTGCGCCGGGTCGCCGACCACCGTCCAGGTGCCCGTCCGGCCGCGCCGGCCCACCATCCGCCACTGCATCGGCGTCAGGTCCTGGGCCTCGTCCACGATGACGTGCGCGTACTCGGTGCGTTCCGCCGCGAGCCGCTCGGCCCGCTCCCACTGGGTCTCCTCGCGGGCCGGCATCAGCTCCTCCAGCCCGCTGAGCTGGTCCAGGGGGTCCATCTCGCGCTTCCGCCTGGGCCGGGCGGGCGCGCCGAGCAGCTGGTGGAGCTCGTCGAGCAGCGCCACGTCGTGGACGGACAGGGGGCCCTTGCCGTCCGGGCCCACCCGGCGCAGCGAGCGCGCCAGCTGGCGGGTCTCGCGCGGGTTCAGCTCCCGGCGCGACCAGCGGCCGAGCCGCCGCTCGTCGGCCATCGCGGCCAGTACGCCGCGCGGGGTGAGCTCCGGCCACCAGCGGCCCAGGAAGTCGATGAAGGCGTCCTCGGTGGAGACGTCCTCGTCGAACGCGGAGCGCAGTTCGGCGGCCAGCTCCGGGTCGCTGTGCCGGCCGGCCTGGCCGGACCGCGCGTACAGGGCGTCGAGCAGGAGCTTGCGGGCCCGCGGGCGCAGCAGGTTCACCGGGGTGGTGCCGCCGAGCACGTTCTGCCGGATCCGGTTCAGCTCGTCGGCCTCCAGCTCCTGGCGCCGTCCGAAGGCCACCACGCGCAGCCGGTCGGGGGCGCCGCCGAGTTCCAGGGCGCCCCGTACGGCCTTGCGCAGCACCCTGGCCATCCGCGAGGAGCCCTTGATCCGGGCCACGGCCGGGTCGTCATACGTGGTCGCCTCGGCGCCGTCGACCAGCGAGCCCAGTGCGCGGATGGCGACCTGGCCCTCCTCGCCGAGGGAGGGCAGCACGCCCTCGGTGTACGCGACGAGCAGCGGGGTCGGGGAGACGATCAGGATGCCGCCGGAGTAGCGGCGCCGGTCCTGGTAGAGCAGGTAGGCGGCGCGGTGCAGGGCGACGGCGGTCTTGCCGGTGCCGGGCCCGCCCGCGACCTCGGCGACGGAGGCGGCGGGGGCCCGGATGACGAGGTCCTGCTCGGCCTGGATGGAGGAGACGATGTCCCGCATGGAGTGCGTACGGGCCCGCCCGAGCGCGGCCATCAGCGCGCCGTCGCCGATGACGGGCAGCTCCTGCCCGTCCAGGAAGGCGGTGACCTCGGGGCGCATCAGGTCGTCCTCGACGCCCAGCACCTTGCGGCCCTTGGACCGGATGACGCGGCGGCGCACGACGCGGCCGGGGTCCTTGGGCGTGGAGCGGTAGAACGGCGCGGCCGCGGGGGCCCGCCAGTCGATGACCAGCGGCGCGTAGTCGGAGTCCAGGACTCCGATGCGGCCGATGTGCAGGGTCTCGGCGATGTCGGCGGTGAGGTCCTCGCGGATCGCGTCGTCCGCGGGCTCCACGGAGGTGTAGGCGCCGTCCGGGCCGCGCTCCCCGTCCTTGCCGAGCACGAGGTCGACGCGGCCGAAGAGGAAGTCCTCGAACTCGTTGTTCAGCCGGTTCAGGTGGATGCCCGCCCGGAAGACCTGCGCGTCGCGCTCGGCGAGGGCACCGGGGGTGCCCACCTGACCGCGCTTGGCGGCGTCGTTCATCAGGAATTCCGCCTCGTGGATCTTCTCCTCGAGGCGTCTGTACACCCGGTCGAGATGCGTCTGCTCGACCGCGATCTCCCGATCTCGGACGGAATCCGCCGTGCTGTCGACAGCGGCATTCTGCGCGGCCACCAAGGCCCCCTTCTGACGTGCATGGGCGACCGTCAACCGTACGCGAATCGGCGCCCTGTCCGCACGCCCGTTCCGGAACCGGCCGGGGCGGGCCTACACCAAGGCCTACACCGAGCCCGCGGCCAGGGCCCGGCGGCGGTGCCGGGCGACGCGCTCCCGGTTGCCGCACAGCTCGCTGGAGCACCAGCGGCGCCGGTGGCCGCGGGAAGTGTCCAGGTAGACCCGGGTGCAGCCGTCGCCCTCGCAGGCCCGCAGCAGGGCCAGGTCGCCGGGGTCGGTGAGCAGCTCGACGGCGTCCCGGGCCACCGCCGCGAGCAGGGCCCCGCACTCCACGCCGCCGCACAACTCCCGTACGAGGTGCCCCTCCTGGTCCCGTACGGCACACAGGCCCGGGGGTGGCCCGGCGGCCAGCGCGTTGACCCGGGCGAGGGCCGCCTCTTCCGGCCCGGTCCCGTGCAGCTCGGCCCGTACGAGTGCCTCCACGTCCCGGCGCAGCGTCTGGAAGGCCGCCGCCCAGTCGGGTCCGACCCGTGCGAGCGGCGTCCGGTCGGGCACCAGCCCGGCCCCGGCGAGCCACGTCCGCAGCTCGTCGCCGTCCCGGATGCGCTCAGTGGCCACCAGGTCCAGGCAGACCCGCCCGCAGTCGAACCGCATGCCCGTCACCGCCTCGCGTCGTGGGGCGCCCCACCAGAGTGCCGCCCCGCGCGTACGAGCGGAAGCCCCCGACGGGGTTGCCGTCACGGCCCCGGCGGATGGTCGTGCAGGAGGCGCTGGAAGAGGCGGTGGTCGCGCCAGGCCCCGTTGATGTGGAGGTAGCGCGGCGCGATCCCGTACTCCTCGAAGCCCGCCTTCCGCAGGACCCGCTGCGAGGCGAGGTTGTCGAGGAGGGTCCCCGCCTCCACCCGGTGCAGGCCGACCTCGTCGCGGGCGGCCCGGCACACCTCTTCCAGGGCGGCCGTGGCCAGGCCCTTGCCGTTCCAGTCCTGGTCCACCCAGTAGCCGATGCCGCCGCTGCACAGCGGACCGAGCACGATCGAGCCGAGGTTGATCGCGCCGACGGGCGTGCCGCTCGCGGCCTCGACCAGCACGTACGGGACCATCCGCCCGTCGTCCCGGTCCGCGAGCATGCCCTCGATCCGGACCCGCTGCCCGTGCTCGGTGTAGAAGTCCTCCGACCGTGCCGGTTCGAAGGGCGCCATGAACGCCCGGTTGCGCGCGTAGGCCGCGGCCAGCCCGGCGGCGTCGCCGAGCTCGAGGCCCCTCATCTCCACCCCGTCAATGATCACGGTCGCACCCTAGCGCCGTGCCCGGAAAGGTTCACCAGGTCGCGCCCCGGATCCCGGGACCTGGGCCCCCGTCAGGAGGCGGGCGGCTCCCCGTACTTGACCTCTCCGCCCGCGTCCAGCGACAGCCGGTACCCCCGCTTGACCACGGTCTGGATCATCTTCGGAGTGCCCAGCGCGACCCTGAGCCGGGCCATCGCCGTCTCCACTGCGTGCTCGTCCCGCCCGGCCCCCGGCAGTACCCGCAGCAGGTCCGCCCGTGACACCACCCACCCCGGGCGCCGCGCCAGGGCCCGCAGCAGGGCCATCCCGGCGGGCGGCACCGGCCGCAGCTCCTCGTCGACCAGGACCGCGTGCCCGCGGATCTCCAGCCGGTGCCCGGCCACCGGCAGCACCCGCGCCCGGCCCGGCAGCTCCTGGCACAGCAGCTGCACGAGCGGGCCCAGCCGGAACCGCTCCGGCTGCACGGTGTCCACCCCCAGCGCCTGAAGCGGAAGCGCCGTCACCGGCCCCACGCACGCGGCCAGCACCCCGCCCCGCAGGGCCGCCAGCACGGATTCCCGTACTCCGCGCTCCTCCGCCCGCGACAGCAGCGAGGCGGCCGCCGGTGCCGAGGTGAAGCTGACCGCGTCCACGGCGCCGCCGGCCACCGCGTCCAGCAGCCGGTCCAGCGGGGCGAGGTCCTCGGGCGCCATCCACCGGTACACCGGGACCACCACCACCTCGGCCCCGCCGGCCCGCAGCGCCTCGACGAAGCCCGGCAGCGGCTCCCCGTGCAGCTGGAGGGCGATCCGCCGCCCGGCCACCCCGGCCGCGAGCAGCCGTTCCAGTACCTCGGCGAGCGATTCCGACTCCGGGGACCAGGCCTCCACCAGTCCGGCGGCCCGGATGGCGCCCTTGACCTTCGGTCCGCGGGCCAGCAGTTCGGTGGTCCGCAGCCGTCCCAGCAGCTCCTCGCCGATGCCCCACCCGTCGGCGGCCTCGATCCAGCCGCGGAACCCGATCGCGGTGGTGGCGACCACCGCGTCCGGCGCGCAGCCGATGAGTTCCTTGGTGGCGGCGAGCAGTTCGCTGTCGTCGGCCAGCGGGACGATCCGCAGCGCGGGCGCGTGCAGTACGGAGGCGCCGCGCCGGCGCAGCAGGGCGATGAGTTCGTCCGCCCGCCGGGCGGCGGTGACGCCGACGGTGAAGCCCGAGAGCGGGCCGGTCTTGGTGTCGTCCATCGTGACCTGCCTAGTGACGTGCATGGGGGGCGGTACGGGTGGACCGAGCCTGCCAAGGTGGCGTGTCGGACTCGGTTCACCCGTATTTCGCCCCGGTTACACCGACGTGAGCTGGGGTTTCGCCTCGACCCCGGCCGTCTGGACCACCGCCACCGCCGGCCGGCGAAGGTATACCGCCCAGGTGACCGCGCAGCACACGGCGTAGAAGCCGAGGAAGGTGACGAAGGCGGCGGTGCCCGATCCGGAGGTGAGGAACGCCTCCCGGAAGACCAGGTTGATGCCCAGCCCGCCGAGCGCGCCGACCGCCCCGATCAGCCCCATGGAGGCCCCGGAGAGCCGTCGCCCGTAGGCGGCCGCGGCCTCGCCGCTCATGCCGCGGGCGAGGGCCTTGGCCTGGAAGATGCCCGGGATCATCTTGTACGTCGACCCGTTGCCGAGCCCGCTCAGGACGAACAGGGCCACGAAGCCGACGAGGAACACCGACAGCGAGTGCCGCTGCGAGGCGAACACCACCACACCGGTCGCCGCCGCCATCGCCACGAAGGTCCCCAGGGTGATCCGCGCCCCGCCGAAGCGGTCCGCGAGCGCGCCGCCCACCGGCCGGATCAGCGAACCGAGCAGCGGTCCGATGAAGGTCAGCGAGGCGGCCTGGAGCGGGGTGCGCCCGAACTGGGTCTGGAGCACGAGTCCGAAGGCGAAGCTGTATCCGATGAAGGACCCGAACGTCCCGATGTAGAGGAACGACATGATCCAGGTGTGTGCGTCCTTGATCGCTTCGCGGACGGCGCCGGTGTCGTTGCGCACGGGCGCCAGGTTGTCCATCCGCGTCGCGGCCAGCGCGGCCGCGAGCACGATCAGCGGGATGTAGGCGCCCAGCAGGAACCGCGGGTGTCCGGCCCCTGCGGTGGCGATGACCAGCAGTCCGGCCAGCTGCACCACCGGCACGCCGATGTTGCCGCCGCCGGCGTTCAGCCCGAGCGCCCAGCCCTTCTTGCGCAGCGGGAAGAAGGCGTTGATGTTCGTCATCGAGGAGGCGAAGTTCCCGCCGCCGACGCCCGTGAGGGCGGCCACGGCCAGGAAGGTGCCGTACGAGGTCCCGGGCTCCATGACCACCATCGCGGCCACGGTGGGCGCGAGCAGCAGCAGTGCGCTGAAGACGGTCCAGTTCCGGCCGCCGAAGCGGGCGACCGCGAAGGTGTACGGCACCCGCACGAGCGCCCCGACGAAGGTCGCGGTGGCGATCAGGAAGAACTTCCCGGCCGGGTCGACCCCGTACTGCGGTCCCATGAAGAGGACCATCACGGACCAGAGCGACCAGATGGAGAACCCGATGTGCTCGGAGAGCACGGAATAGAGCAGGTTGCGGCGGGCCACCCGCTCACCGGTCTCGTGCCAGAACGTCTCGTCCTCGGGGTCCCACCGCTCGATCCAGCGGCCCCCCTTGCGCGGTGCGGTCGTACCGGTCATCACACGCCTCCACAGCTGTCGCGTCCGTGGTGACGACCGTAGGAACGGCGCGTTTCGGCCCCGGTCCCCGCCGGATGACCGCCGGGAAACCTTGCTCTCACCCGGCGCCCGGGCCGCGTGTGAGCCGGGCGGGGACCCAGCTCCCGGGGGGCGGTTCGAGCCATCCCCGCTCGGCGGCCAGTCCGGCGGCCGCAGCGCGCAGGGCGTCCAGGCCGGGATGGCCGAAGCCCCGCCGCCACACCATCGACAGCGGGGACAGCGGCACGGGGTCGGTCAGCGGGCGCTTCACGCAGCCGGGCATGTCCAGGAAGTCCACGGTGGCCAGGACCGGATTGCCGGTCTTGGCCATCACCCGGCGGAACTCCTCCTTCCCCACGGCCACGGGGGCGGGCGGGGCCAGCGCGATCCCGCGCCCGGCGAACAGCTCGCGCGCGAGCCCGGTCCATTCCACGGTCCGCGGGTTCCCGGCTCCCGCGTACACGGTCTCCCCGGCCAGCGCGTCCAGCGGTACGGCGGCCTCCGCGGCCAGCGGGTGGCCCTCGGGCAGCAGCACGGCGAGCGGCTCGTACCGTACGGGCGCCTGCGCGAGGCGTGCCCGCAGCGCCGGGGCCAGCCCGTCGGCGTAGCCGAAGGCGACGTCGAGCCGGCCGGCGGCGATCTCGGCGGCGGCGTGGGTGAGTCCGCTCTCGAAGCGGGCCATCAGCTCGCAGTCCGGGGCGAGTTCGCGGGCGCGTTCCAGGACCCGGCGGCCCGTGCTGGGGCCGTCGGTGTTCAGGTCGACGAGGAGCGCGCGGGGGGCGGTGAAGGCGGCGGCCAGCTCCTCGTGCGCGGCCAGCACCCGCCGGGCCAGCGGCAGCAGCCGCACCCCGTCGGGCGTCAGCTCGACGGCGCGGGTGGTCCGGACGAACAGCCCTGTCCCCAGGGCCTGTTCGAGCCGCCGGACATCGCGGCTGAGGGCCTGCTGGGCGACGTAGAGGCGGGCGGCGGCACGGGTGAAGTGCAGCTCCTCGGCGGCGGCGACGAACCCGCGCAGCAGCCGCGGGTCCACATCACGGGGATTCACCCCCGGAGACTAACAACGGAAAGCGGTGAATGGGTCGTGAACAGGTGTTGGACGCCGGGGCGGGGTGCGGCCGAGGGTGGTGGTCATGCCCCTCATGACCGTTTCCGGCACCACGCTCGTCCTCGCCGCCCCGGCCGCCCCGGCCACCCCTGGCGCCCCCGCGCCCGGCCCCGTCCCCGGCCGGGGCCGCGCCGCCGGACCGTACCGGCGCCTGTTCGCCCTGCCCGGCACGCGCGCCTTCACCGCCGGCAACCTCCTCGCGCGGCTCCCCATGGGCATGTTCGGGATCAGCGCGGTCATGATGATCGCCGGGCAGCGCGGTTCGTACGCCCTGGCCGGCGCGGTCACGGCGACCGGTCTGGCCGCCACGGCGCTGGTCGCACCCTGGACGGCCCGGCTGGTCGACCGGTACGGGCAGGCCCGGGTCGCCGTCCCCGCCACCCTGGTCGCCGTCCTCGGATCCCTCGCCCTGATCGTGTGCGTCCGGACCGGGGCCCCGGCCTGGACCCTCTTCGCCTCCTACGCGGCGACCGCCACCACCCCCAACATCGGGGGCATGTCCCGGGCCCGCTGGACCCACCTGCTGCGCGACTCCCCCGCCTCGCACCACACGGCGATGTCCTTCGAGCAGGCCGCCGACGAACTCTGCTATCTGCTCGGCCCGGTGCTGGCCGCCTTCCTCTGCACGGCCGTCTTCCCCGAGGCCGGGACCCTCGCCGGGGCCGCCCTGTTCCTCACGGGGATGCTGCTCTTCACCGCCCAGCGCTCCACCGAACCCCCGGCGACGGGGTCGGCGCCCCGGCACGGCTCCCCGCTGCGCGCGTTGGCTCCGCTGCTGGCCCTGTTCGGCTGCCTGGGCCTGGTCTTCGGCTCGATGGAGGTCACCTCGATCGCCTACCTCGACGCCGCCGGGCTGGGGGCCGCCTCCGGCCTGGTCCTGGCCCTCCAGGCGGCGGGCTCCTGCGCGGCGGGCCTGCTCTACGGGACCCTGCGCCCCCGCAGCCTGCGCACCTGTGTGGGCGCCCTGGCCGTCCTCATGGCCCTGCCCTGGGCCGCGGCCGCCGGCGGCTCGGTGGCCGCACTCGCCGGGGCGCTGCTCGTGGCCGGCATGGCCACGGCCCCGACGATGGTCACGGCGATGGCCCGGGTCCACGCCCTGACCCCGGAGGGCCGCCTCAACGAGGGCATGACGCTCGCGGTCACCGCCATCCTGGCGGGCATCGCGGCCGGTTCGGCCACGGCGGGCCTGGCGGTCGACCGCCTCGGGCCGCCGACGGCGTACCTGCTGCCCGCCGCGGGGGCGCTGGCCGCCGTCGGGGCTGCCGCGGCAGGGCGATTCATCCGGCGGGCGGGTGATCGTTCCCGCGTGGTACGCGTCGTCTCCGCTCGTGATCCGCAATAACTGGGGGTGCCTTCCCCCAGCGCTTTTCCCTTCGCGGAGGAACACCCTTTGTCTGCTCACCGCTCCGTTTCGGCTGCCGTGATCGTCGCGGCCGTCACCGCCTCCTGTCTCGTACCGGCCGTACCCGCCCTGGCCGATGCGGCGGGTCCGCGGTTCTCCCAGCCGTACGTCCCCTCCATCGCTCCCGGCCGGACGGGCCGCGTCGTCATCGCCGCCGCCACCGGGACGGAACAGGCCGTCAGCAGCACCTTCCGGATCACCGCTCCGGAACAGACGACGTTCCCCGAGGCCCGGTTCTACTGGAACGGCCGGCGTGCGGCGTCCCCGTGCACGCTCTCGCCGGACGCCCGGCAGCTGACCTGCCAGGCCGGAACCCGCGCGGGCTTCGTCTTCCCCGCGAACGAGCGGACCCGGCTCGGCGTGGCCGTCCGGGTGGACGCGAAGGCACCGGAGGGCACGACGCTGGACGGGGGCGAGTGGGCGACCGGCACCGAGGAGTCCGCCCTGTTCGCCGTGGCCACGGCGGTGACGGGCCCGACGGGCCCCAAGGGCGACAAGGGCGACGACGGCCACCACGGCCATGACGGAAAGCCCGGCCACCACGGCAAGCCCGGCAGGCCCGGCCCGAAGGGCGAGAAGGGCGACCAGGGTCCTGCCGGACCCCAGGGCCCCCAGGGGCCGGCCGGCCCCGGTGGCCCCCAGGGCTCGCAAGGCCCGCAAGGCCCGCAAGGCCCGCAAGGACCCGGTGGCCCCCAGGGCCCGCAGGGCAACCAGGGCAACCCCGGCCCCGCCGGACCACAGGGACCGCAGGGCGAACAGGGCCCGGCCGGAGGCCCCCCGGGGCCGCAGGGACCGCAGGGCGAGCAGGGACCGCAGGGCGAGCAAGGTCCGCAGGGACCGCAAGGCCCGCAGGGACCGGGTGGCCCGCAGGGCAACCAGGGCAACCCCGGCCCCGCCGGACCCCAGGGTCCCCAGGGAGTCCCCGGGCCCCAGGGCCCGCAGGGCAACCCCGGCCCCTCCGGCCCGCAGGGACCGCAGGGCGAGCAGGGTCCGGCCGGAGGCCCGCAGGGTCCCCAGGGGCCGCAGGGCCCGCAAGGCCCCCAGGGACCGCAAGGCCCGCAAGGCCCCAAGGGCGAGAAGGGCGACAAGGGCAAGCCCGGCCACTGCAAGAAGTGCGGCGGTCACCACCCCGGCAAGCCGAAGCCCCCGAAGCCCACGCACAAGCCGAAGGCCCGCATCGTCAAGCTGGGCAAGGGCCTGGGCGTCCGCTCGGGTCCCGGCACCCAGTACGGAAAGGTCGGCAAGATCGGCAGCGGCACGGTGGTCAGCCTGCAGTGCAAGGTCAACGGCCAGAACGTCGACGGCAATTCGATCTGGTACAAGCTCGCCGACGGCCGCGGCTGGATCTCCGCCCGCTACGCCTTGAACCTCAACAAGGTTCCGTTCTGCTGACAGCCGACCTCGCATGACAAGGGCCCCGCAGCCACGGCTGCGGGGCCGTTGCAGAGTTGTACCGGTTTCCGATACCCATCCCGTACCGCAACTCGTACAACTCGGAGAGGACTGGGCATCATGTCCGCCGACGACTACGACTCATGTCGTCGCCGAGAGGGGCGTAGCCCTGGGCGAGCCGGGCCGGCAGCGCAGACGCGGTGCTCGCCGGCACACGTTCACCTGAGCGCCGGCTTACCTGAGCGGAATTCCGTCAGTTCCTCGACCGATAGGACCGCCACACTCGCAGGCGTCGCGGCAAGCGCGTCCCGATAGGCACAGATGTCATCCGGATCCGATGTCAGGATGACCGAACGGTCGTGTCGGGCGGCCACGACCGCGACCAGAGCGTCCACGGCATCGGGTCGCTTCTTGGGCGGCAGAGCGGCGAGCGTGGCCGCGACTCCGGCGCGCTTTCCGTCCTCTACCGTGTGGCCCGCTTGGCACACTCCACAGTCGCTCACTTCCCGGTCGGCGCCGAAGACCACACAAGACGGCAGCACCCGGCTCAGAGGCGTCCAGTTGCCTGGCTGCGGACGCCAGGCCTGGGCAAGCACCGGAACGAGCACAACGGGCGGATGCCAGCCGGACCGTGCACTGAGTCGCTCGTGGAAACGGTGCGCTTCGGGATCCCGGCGCTCAAGGGCGATCAGCATGCCCGTGTCGTACACGAACACGGTCACGCGACGGCGCCCCGCCGGGTGAATCCGGCATCGATGGCGTCGAGGTACGCGTCCATGGCCGCGTCGTCCTCCGGGGAGGTGTCGGGTGCGGCCTCGGGCTCCGCCGCTTCCGCAGACCGGTTTATGGCGTCGATCTCCGCGAACCTGACCCTGATGCGCGCCTGGCGACCCGCCTCGGCCAGCGCGGCGGTCCGCAGGAACGTCGCAAGGTCGAGGCCGTACTCCGCGGCCGCCTCACGGACGACCGCCTCGTCCGCCGGATCGAAGGTGACGGTGATGCGCGTCTTCGCCATGAGACGACCGTATGACGCCGTAGGACGCTCACGCAAGCCGAAACGACAAAGGCCCCGCAGCCGAGGCTGCGGGGCCTTTGCCCACATGGGATGAGTGGAGATGGCGGGAATCGAACCCGCGTCCAACGGTGCAGAAGCAGGGCTTCTCCGAGCGCAGTCCGCTGCGCTTTTCTCGGCCCCGGAGATCACACGGACAAGTCTCCGACGGGCTCAGTCACTGTTTGATTTCCCTCCAACCCCCGTGACCGGGGCTAGAGGTTTAGATCCCTAATTGACGCCAGGATCCGGACCGGGACCACTTCCGGGCTGACGCTCCTCACAGAGGCTTCAGCTCACTGTTATTAGGCAGCGAGGGTGAAGCGGGAGTTATCGCTCTTGGAGTTGGCGATTATTGTTTGCGACATATGGTTTACGAGATCATTGCCGCTTCCTCGGCTCGCTTCCCCTGCATCGACATCCGCTGTCGAAACCGATCATCCCCATGTTGATTTTTCAAAGTGCTCCACCCCCAAGGAGGTGGTGCTGACTACATCCTACGCGAAGTGGACCACCGCGTGCCAGGAGGTTAAACGGTGCCCCGCTGCTTGCGGCGGATCGCCGAGATCGCCCGGTTCGTCTCGCGGGTGTCCTGCTTCTCCCGGAGCGTCTGCCGCTTGTCGTACTCCTTCTTGCCCTTGGCCAGCGCGATCTCGACCTTCGCGCGGCCGTCCTTGAAGTACAGCGACAGGGGCACGATCGTGTGACCCGACTCGTCCGCCTTGCGTTCCAGCTTGTCGATCTCCTCGCGGTGCATGAGGAGCTTGCGCTTGCGCCGGGCGCTGTGGTTCGTCCAGGTGCCCTGGCTGTACTCCGGCACGTGCACGTTGTAGAGCCAGGCCTCGCGGCCCTCCACCGACACGAAGCCGTCCACGAGCGAGGCACGGCCCTGGCGCATGGACTTGACCTCGGTGCCCGTGAGCACGAGACCGCACTCGTAGGTGTCGAGGATCGTGTAGTCGTGCCGCGCCTTCTTGTTCTGGGCGATCAGCTTGCGCCCTTTTTCCTTAGCCATAGTGCAGTCATTTTTGCACTACGGACCCACCCCGAGGCCACCCAATACCTGCGCGGCCCGTTCCTCGGCGCCCGCGCCCGCCGGCACGTCGGGGGTGATGCCGCTGCCGTCGAGGCTGCGGCCCGCCGGGGTGCGGTAGGTGCCCACCGTGAGCTCGGCCACCGAGCCGTCGGGGAGCTCGGTCGGCATCTGCACCGAGCCCTTGCCGAAGGTCCGGCTGCCGACCGCCACGGCCCGGCCGCGGTCCTGGAGGGCGCCGGTGACCAGCTCGGCCGCGCTCATGGTGCCGCCGTCCACCAGGGCCACCAGCGGCCGGCCGGTGTCCCCGCCCGGGTCCGCGTACAGGGCGCGCTGGTCGCCCCGTACGTCGTACGTCGCCACGAGCCCGCCGTCCAGGAAGGCGGAGGCGGCCGTCACCGCCTCGGCGACCAGCCCGCCCGGGTTGCCGCGCAGGTCGAGCATGACCCCACCACCGGGCGGGGCCGCGCGGACGGCGGCCCTGACCCGCTCGCCCGAGCCGCGGGTGAAGGAGGCCACCTTGATGACGGTGATCCCGTCGCGCAGCTGCCGTACGGTCACCGGCTCGGTCCGCAGCTGCTCGCGGCGGACGGTCTCGGTGAGGTCGGCGCCGTCGCGGCTCAGGTTCAGCACCACGGGGGTACCGGCCTCGCCGCGCAGCAGGGCGATCACGTCGGTGACGGCGAGGCCGGTGACGGCGTGCCCGTCGACGCTCAGCAGCCGGTCCCCGGCGCGTACGCCGGCCCGGGCCGCGGGGCCGTCCGGCTGGACCCTGTCGACCTGGATCCGGCCGTCGCGAACCCGCCGGGCCCACAGTCCGACCCCGGTCCAGCGGCCGTCGAGGGCGTCGGCGAATGCGGCGTACTCGCCCTGGTCGTAGACGGTGCCCCAGCGGTCGCCGCTGCGGCTGACCACCTCCTGGGCGGCCTTCTTGCCGGACTTCCCGTCGGCGACGGCCTCGGCGGCGGCCCGGGCCACGGCCTCGCGGTCGGCGGTGCCCGTGGCGCGGGGCGGCTCGGGCGCGGCGGCCCCCGTGCCGGCGGCGGCGAGGGCGGCGGTGGTGGCGTCGTCGCGGTCCCAGCACCCGGTGCTCGCGGCGGTTCCGAGCGCCGCGAGGAGAGCCAACGTCACAACGGCCCCGCGACGCAGGTCGCGGGGCCGGAGACAGGAGGCGCGGATACTCGGCAAGTCCGGCATGGCGCCGAGTCTAGGACAAGCCCCGTGCCGGTACGGATGGTTGACCGGACCGCTCACGGGGCGCTCGTCACACCTTCAGGTACTTGCGCAAGGCGAGGAACGCGGCCACGGAGGGCATCAGGAGGCCGATGAAGAGCACGTACGGCAGCTTGCGGACGACCGAGGTCCAGCCCATGAAGTCGATGAGCTGGATCTTGTCCCGCAGGCCGACGCCGTGGTCGATGACGAAGTACTGGCCCGAGACGAGCATCACGCAGGCGAACACGGCGCCGATGAGCCCGGCGACGGCGGCCTCCATGATGAAGGGGACCTGGATGTAGAAGCTGGAGGCACCCACCAGCCGCATGATCCCGGTCTCCCGCCTCCGGCTGAACGCCGAGACGCGCACCGTGTTGACGATCAGCAGCAGCGCCACGATCAGCATGATCAGCATGATGGCGAGGGCCGCGATGTTGAGGTAGTTGAGGATGCGGAAGAGGTCGTCGATGGCCTGGCGCTGGTCGTCGACGGTGTGGATGCCGTCCCGGCCGGCGAAGGCCGAGGTGACCACCTTGTACTTCTCCGGGTCCTTGAGCTTGACCCGGAAGGACTCCTGCATCTGGTCGGGGGTGATGGAGGAGGCCAGCGCCGTGTGCCCGTACTGCTCCTGGTAGTGCTTGTAGGCCTCGTCCGCCGACTCGTAGGCGACGGACTTCACCAGGGACATCTGCTTGAGCTCGGTCTCGATCTGCTTCTTCTGCTCGTCGGTCACCGCGCCCTTGCGGCAGGTGGCGACGCCCGGGTCGCCCGAACCGGCCGCCTTGTTGGCGGCCTCGGTGGCCTGCTCGGCGTCCGACTTGTTGCAGAGGTAGATCGAGACGTTGGCCTTGTCGTACCAGTAGCCCTTCATCCGGGTCACCTGCTCGCGCATGAGCAGGGAACCGCCGAACAGGGCCAGCGACAGGGCCACGGAGATGATGACCGCGAAGGTCATGGTGAGATTGCGGCGGAGGCCGACGCCGATCTCCGACATGACGAACTGGGCGCGCATTGCGTCTCAGGGACCTTTCAGTGCTGGTAGCCGTAGACGCCGCGCGACTGGTCGCGTACGAGACGGCCCTGTTCGAGTTCGATGACGCGCTTGCGCATCTGGTCGACGATCTGCTGGTCGTGGGTCGCCATGATCACGGTGGTGCCGGTCCGGTTGATCCGGTCCAGCAGCTTCATGATCCCGACGGAGGTCTGCGGGTCGAGGTTGCCGGTGGGCTCGTCCGCGATGAGCAGGGCGGGGCGGTTGACGAAGGCACGGGCGATGGCCACGCGCTGCTGCTCGCCGCCGGAGAGCTCGCCGGGCATCCGGTCCTCCTTGCCGCCGAGTCCGACGAGTTCCAGGACCTGCGGGACGGCCTTGCGGATCTCGCCCCGCGGTTTGCCGATGACCTCCTGCGCGAAGGCGACGTTCTCGGCCACCGTCTTGTTGGGCAGCAGGCGGAAGTCCTGGAAGACGGTCCCCAGCTGGCGCCGCATCTGCGGGACCTTCCAGTTGGAGAGCTTGGCGAGGTCCTTGCCCAGGACGTGGACCTGGCCGTGGCTCGCCCGCTCCTCGCGCAGGATGAGCCGCAGGAAGGTGGACTTGCCGGAGCCGGAGGAGCCGACCAGGAAGACGAACTCGCCCTTCGCGATGTCCAGGGAGACATCTCTGAGTGCGGGACGGTTCTGCTTCGGGTAGGACTTGGAGACGCTGTCGAATCGGATCACGGTGCACCACGGTCGCCGGGAGTAGGTGTGCGTGACCATACGCGAACGGGCGCGGGGTGTGGACCCGGCAACCGGACTTGCCCCTTTTATCCCCTGGTCCGGGAGGATCCGGGGCGGGTCGGGAGGCGATTGCCCGGACGGGCCGCGCCGAATGTCGGCGGAGCTGGCACAGTGGTAGGGGGAACGGTCTCGTTCCCGACCGCGTTGTAGTGGATGTCGCAGTGCGAAGGGGACGAGAGGAGGAGCGCATGACATATGACCGGCTCGTGTGCGCGAACTGCGCCGCACCCGTAAGCCAGGGCCGCTGCCCTGTGTGCCGGGCGAACCGGGAGCGCCTCCAGCAGGAGGGCCCCTTCTCCGGCCTGAATCCCGTGGCGCTCATCGCCCTCATGGTGATCCTGGTGGCCGCGCTGGTACTGGTGGCTCAGCAGACCGCGTAGACGTACCGATCATGGCGACTCATGGCGAAAGGGCCCGGACACCTGGTGTCCGGGCCCTTTCCGCGTGCGGTTCGCGTGCGGTTCGCGTGCCGTGGGCTACGCGGTCTGCTCCTGCTGCTTGCGCCAGCGGATTCCGGCCTCCAGGAAGCCGTCGATCTCGCCGTCGAGCACCGCCTGCGGGTTGCCGACCTCGAACTCCGTCCGCAGGTCCTTGACCATCTGGTACGGGTGCAGGACGTAGGAGCGCATCTGGTTGCCCCAGGAGCTGCCGCCGTCCTTGAGGGCGTCCATCTTGGCCTGCTCCTCCTGGCGGCGCCGCTCGAGCAGCTTGGCCTGGAGGACGTTCATGGCGCTGGCCTTGTTCTGGATCTGCGAGCGCTCGTTCTGGCAGGACACCACGATGCCGGTCGGGATGTGCGTGATGCGCACCGCCGAGTCGGTGGTGTTGACGCCCTGGCCGCCGGGGCCGGAGGCGCGGTACACGTCGATGCGCAGCTCGCCCTCGTCGATCTCGACGTGGTCGCTGGACTCGACGACCGGCAGCACCTCGACGCCCGCGAAGGAGGTCTGGCGGCGGCCCTGGTTGTCGAAGGGCGAGATCCGCACGAGGCGGTGGGTGCCCTGCTCGACGGAGAGCGTGCCGTAGGCGTACGGGGCCTTGACGACGAAGGTGGTCGACTTGATGCCGGCCTCTTCCGCGTACGAGGTCTCGTAGACCTCGGTGGAGTAGCCGTGGCGCTCGGCCCAGCGC
Organism: Streptomyces sp. NPDC046303; assembly: GCF_055588085.1. Lineage (NCBI taxonomy): Bacteria > Bacillati > Actinomycetota > Actinomycetes > Kitasatosporales > Streptomycetaceae > Streptomyces > Streptomyces sp. NPDC046303. The sequence goes on along the minus strand of NZ_JBVJFA010000009.1, from coordinate 43,095 downwards.
AGGTACATGCGCTGGAGGCGCTCGGCGAAGTCGGAGGCGTCCACGCCGCCGGCCTCGGCGCGGATGTTGACCAGGGCCTCGCGCTCGGCGTACTCGCCGGAGAGCAGGGTCCTGACCTCCATCTCGTCCAGGGCCTTGCGGACGGAGACGAGCTCCGCCTCGGCCTCCGCGAGGGTGTCCGCGTCGTCCATCTCCTGCGCGAGGTCGAAGAGGACCGCGAGGTCGTCGATCCGGCCGCGCAGGGTTTCGGTCTTGCGGACCTCGGCCTGGAGGTGCGAAAGCTTGCTCGTGATCTTCTGAGCGGCCTCCGGGTCGTCCCACAGGGACGGCGCGGCGGCCTGCTCCTCGAGCACGGCGATATCTGCCCTCAGCTTGTCGAGGTCCAGGACGGCCTCGATCGACCCCATGGTCGAGGAGAGGGACTTCAGCTCTTCGGAAACATCGACGACTGCCACGGGTCCAGCGTAGCCGGTCCGCGGGCGGGGCCGTCCGGGCAGGCCGGATCACCCGTACTGATGGCCGGTCGCACGGGCGTACGCTCACGGTATGACCGTTCTCTTCGTCACGCGCCTCGTGAAGCGCCGGCATGTGGACCACATGCGCGTCACGACGTCGAGCTGTCTGCCGCCGGACCACCCACAAGCCTGATCCACCCCGATCCGACTTGGTCCTGTACGCGGCCCAAGCGGTCCCGGCGCCATCCCTGCCGTGACCCTCCCCACCCGCGGCCCCGCCACCTCTGGGGAACAGGACCCCGTGACATCCGAAACGGAGCCGTCATGCCGTCCGCGCACTCCTCCCAGCCCTCCCAGCCCTCGCTGCCCGTCCTGGACCTCTCCCAGGCGGACGATCCGGCCCAGCGGGCCGCCTTCCTGAAGCAGCTGCACGCAGCGGCCAGGGACACCGGGTTCCTGCACCTCACCGGGCACGGCATCACCGACGCCGAGAGCGCCCGCATGCTGGAGCTGACCCGGGCCTTCTTCGCCCTTCCGGAAGCCGACCGGCTGGCCGTGAGCAATCTCAACTCCCCGCACTTCCGCGGCTACACCCGCATCGGCCACGAGCTGACCGGCGGGGCCTCGGACTGGCGGGACCAGCTGGACGTGGGCGCGGAGCGTCCGGCGCCGGCGGTCGGGCCGGACGACCCGGCGTACCTGTGGCTGGAGGGCCCGAACCAGTGGCCGGCCGCGCTGCCGGAGCTGCGGGGCGTGGTCCTGGACTGGCAGTCCCGCCTGGCGGGGGTGGCCCACCGGCTGCTGCGCGAGATCCTCGCCTCGATCGGCGCCCCGGCGGACTTCTTCGACGCGGCCTTCGCGGACCGCCCCCACCTGCACACGAAGCTGATCCGCTACCCGGGGTCCGACCCGACGGGCGCGGACCAGGGGGTCGGCGCGCACAAGGACTACGGCTTCCTCACCCTGCTCCTGCAGGACTCGGTGGGCGGCCTGCAGGTGGTCCGGGACGGGGGCTACGTCGACATACCGCCGCTGCCCGGTGCGTTCGTGGTCAACCTGGGCGAGCTGCTGGAGATCGCGACGGAGGGCTACCTGACGGCGACGGACCACCGGGTGGTCAGCCCGCCGGGCTCCGTCGAGCGGTACTCGGTGCCGTTCTTCTACAACCCGCGGCTGGACGCGGTGATCGACACGGTGCCGGGCGAGTACCTGCGGTCGGCGCCGGGCATCGCGCACGACGCGTCGAACCCGCTGCACGCGGAGTACGGGCGCAACGAGCTGAAGGGCTGGGTCCGGGCCCACCCGGCCGTGGCCCGCCGCTGGCATCCGGAACTCGTCACGGCGTAGCCCCTACGGCTTGGCCGGGACGGACTGCTTGCCGTCCTGCGGCGGCGGGGTGTCGTCGCCGGAGGCGGCGAGCCACGTGCCGAGGCCCACCGCCGCGGCCAGGGCCACGGCCGACGCGGACAGCACCAGCCGCCGCTTGCGGGCGGCCTCGGCCCGGTGCCGGGCCGAGCCCGGGCGGTGGCCGCCCGCCGGGCGGGGCACCCGGGCCGTGCCCAGCGCGCCGCCCGCCAGCTCCTCGGGCCCCGGCACCCGCATCGAGGTGTGGGTGTCCCGGTTGGAGTCCGTGGCGGAGCCCGGGACGAGCGGGACCACCCCCCGGCGGCGGACCGGATCGGCGGGAGCCGGCTCCTCCGAGGGATCCGGCTCCGGATCCGCGTCGTCCGGCTCGTCCACGTCCAGCGGCGGCATCCCGGCCAGGAGGGGCAGGAGGTCCCGGAGGCGGACCGACAGTTCCGAGGCGCGCAGCCGCGAGGCCGGGGCCTTCGCCAGGCACTGCACGATCAGCTGCCACAGTTCGTCGGGGATGCCGGGCAGGGGGACGACCGTCTCCGTGACGTGCCGGCGCAGCACCGCGCCCGGGTGCCCCCCGCCGAAGGGGGTGAAACCGGCCAGGAGTTCGTAGAGGACGGTCGCCAGGGCGTATATGTCCACCGCCGCCCTCGGGGGCAGCCCCTCGACGATCTCCGGCGCCAGGTAGTCCGGCGTGCCGATGATCCGCGTGGTCGGCGCCGAGGCCCGGCTCGCGGAGGCCCTGCGCGGGGTGTCGATCAGCTTGGCCACGCCGAAGTCGGTCAGCAGCGCCGGGTGGGCGCCGCCGGGGCCGAGCGGGCCCTGCATGTCCAGCAGGACGTTCTCGGGCTTGACGTCGCGGTGGACGACCCCGGCCGCGTGGGCCGCGGCCAGCGCGTCCGCGACGTCCGCGACGATGGCCACGGCCGCCTCGGGGGCGAGCCGGCGCTCGCGGTCGAGGCGCGTGCGCAGGTCCGTACCGCGGACGAGGTCCATGACGAGGGCGAGGTCGTTGCCGTCGACGACGAGGTCGCGGACGGACACGACGTGGGGGTGCTCCAGGCCGAGCAGGGCGCTGCGCTCCTGGACGAACCGTCCGACCAGCTCCTGGTCGGACGCGAGGTCCTCGCGCAGCAGTTTGACGGCGACGGGCCCGTCAGGCCCCTCGCCCAGCCACACCGTGCCCGCGCTGCCGCGCCCCAGGATCTGGTGCGCGGTGTACCGGCTGCCGATCTTCCGTGCCACGACTGCTCCCTCAGCGGCTGGCGTACGCACCAAAGCTACGCGGCCGGATGGGCGTTGGAGGCCAGCAGGGGCCCGGATTCGCGGCGACCTTCACTTCTGCGGGCGAAATCACGTCCCAGAAGTCGACAAATCAACGAACTCGGCGCTACGGCGTCCCGTTCAGGGCTGGGTGGAGCCCGTGGCGTCCCCGATGGTGCCGATCCAGTCGGCGATGTCGGAGCCCCAGCTCCACAGCTGGTCCCACCAGCCCCGGCCGGTGCCGACCCATTCCTGGAGTCCGGTGAACTCCCAGATCATCCAGCCCGCCACGACGAACAGCACGATCATGACCAGGCAGCCCTTGAGGCAGCCGAGGCCGGGGATCCGCACCGGGTTGGCGCTGCGGCGGCGCGGCTCGCGCGGTGCCTGCTGCCGCGGCGGCGGACCCTGCGGGGGCTGCTGCTGCGGAGGCTGCTGCTGCGGGGGCGGCTGCGGCTGGCGGTACTGGGGCTGCTGAGGGGCCTGCGGCTGCTGGTACGGCTGGGGCTGGTACTGCTGCGGAGGCGGCGGCGCGTACTGCTGCTGCGGCGGCTGGCGGTACTGGGGCTGCTGCGGCTGCTGGTACTGCTGCTGCTGGGGCTGCTGGGGCCGGTACTGCGGGGGCGGCGGCGCCTGGCGCTGCGGGCGGCGGCGCAGCGGGTCCTCGCTCGGGTCGAGGTACCGCATCTGCGTCTGCTCGTTGCGGTCGCGGGCGGCGCGCATCTGCGACTCCCACGGATGCGGCTGGTCCGGCTGTTGCACGGGCGGCATCACCGAGGTCGGGTCCGCCCCGCCGGCCGCGCCGACCGGCGGCATGACGCTGGTCATGGCGTTCGGGTCGTACGCGCCCGCAGGCGCGGCGGCGCCCGCCGGCAGCACCTGGGTGGCGTCCGCGGCCCCGACGATGCCTGGCGTTTCGGGGACCGGGGCGGGCGAGGGGTCGGGGGCGAGCAGCGCGCCGACGCCGAGCGCGGCCTCCACCTCGGCGGCCGTGGAGTGCACGCCGATGCCGGCGGCGACCACGCGCAGCCCGCGGGCCAGGCTCTCGGCGCTGGGCCGCTCGTTCGGCTCCTTGCGCAGGCAGCGCTCGATGACGGTCCACAGCGGCTCGGGGACGGACGCGGGGCGCTGCGGGTCCTCGCTGAGGTGGCGGTGGAGCACTTCGAGCGCGGTGCCGCCCGCGAAGGGGGGCCGGCCGGTGAGCAGCTCGTAGAGCAGGATGCCGGCGCCGTAGATGTCGACGGCGGAGGTCTGCGGGCGGCCCTCGGCGGATTCGGGGGCCACGTAGGCCGGGGTGCCGACGAACTCGTGGGTGCGGGTCAGGCCGGGGGAGTCCGCGAGGCGGGCGATGCCGAAGTCGGTGAGCATCGGGCGCATCTGTCCGCCGCGCTCGTCGACGAGCACGTTGGCGGGCTTCAGGTCGCGGTGGACCACGCCGTCGGCGTGGCTGGCGGCCAGCGCGTCGGCGATCTGCGCGGTGAGCAGGCTCGCGGCGACGGGGGTGAAGGGGCCGTTCTCCCGGAGGTACTTGTGCAGGTCCGGGCCGTCGATCAGGTCCATGACCAGGGCCAGCAGATCGCCCTCGACCACCAGGTCGCGGGTGCGCACGATGTTGGGGTGCGTCAGGCGCAGCAGGACGGAGCGCTCCCGCAGGAAGCGCATGACGATGTCCGCGTCCTGGGCGAGCTCCTCCTTGAGGACCTTGATGGCCACGGTCTCGCCGGGCTGCCCGGCGACGGCCGCCTCGGCGCCCGCGGTCTCCCGCTGGCGGGCGCGCCAGACGGTGCCCGTGGCGCCGCGCCCGAGCGGCTCCTCGAGCAGGTATTTGCTGCCGACTGGCCGCACGTCTCGCGCTCCCCTGCTGTCGTCTTCTGTCGTACGGAATGTCCGACCCACTCTAGGGGGTGTCCCCATGAAGGACGTCGGGTGCCGGAGGTTGGTTGCCGCACATATGTACGAAGGGTGATGTTCGGGTGGTATGCCGGAGGCGATTTTCCCCCACCGGCTGTCCGATCCGGGTGAGGTCCGCGCCATGCGGCGACCGATCAAGATCAATTGTCGGCGGGTGCCGGGCGTGTTGTCCGCGACAGGTGCGAGGATGCACCCGTACGGAACGGCACGGGCGGGAGCCGCGCCTTCCGGCAGACCTGACCGGACGACGCGTCCGTGCCGGGCGGGGGGCGGTCGGGCTGTGATGTGCCGGCGTTCACCCGCCGGGCGCACACACCGCGCACCGCGCAGAAGGGACCGCTGACGGCGATGCAGATCCGGCTGACCGTCCTTGGGTCGCGCAGCGGCCACCAGCCCTCGACCGCCCCGGTGAGCTGTGACGTGCTCGTCACCGCGCCCGCCGGCACCGCGCTGGCCGCGGTCGCCTCCGGGCTCGCCGCGACGGTCGGCGGACCCGACACCGGGGGCACGGTGATCCTCTACGCCGGAGCCGAGCGGCTCGACCTGCAGCGCCGGGTGCTGGGCGAACCGCCGCTGGTGGACGGGGCGGTGGTGGCCCTGCACGGTCCGGTCCCTGACGTCCTGCCCGAGGAGAGCCTCGGCGCGCCCCAACTGCACGTGGTGGCCGGTCCCGACGCGGGCGGGGTGCACCTGCTGCACAGCGGGCAGATCAAGATCGGCCGCTCCGCCGACGCCGACGTCCCGCTGGACGACCCCGACGTGTCCCGGCTGCACTGCGCGGTGACCGTGATGGGGGACGGGCGGGTGGCGGTGGCCGACCTGGACTCGACGAACGGCACCACCCTGGACGGCTCCCCGGTGGGGCCGCAGCCGGTGGCCCTGCCGCCGGGCAGGCTGCTGCGGGTGGGCGAGTCCACCCTGCGGCTGGCCCCCGCGGCCGCCGCTCCGCTGCCGGTGACCCCCGACCTGGAGGGCCACCTCGCCCTCGGGGGCCCCGGCCCCTCCGCCGCCACACCCGGCCCGCCCGGCTCGTCCGGCCCGTCCGGCCCGCCGCCGGCATCGCGCCCCGCCCTGCCCGGCGCGGGCTGGACCGGCACCCCGGGCTCGGCCCCCGACCCGTACGCCGCGGAGTCCTCCGCCGGCGCACCGGCGGCCGCCGCGGAGCCCGCCCCCGGCGAACCGGCCGCCGGCCGCCGCAAGGGCCTCGGCGCCTGGGCCCGCAAGTGGGTGCGGGGCGAGGAGGCCGCCGCGGCGGCCGGCCCGGCCGCCGCGGCCGCCACCGCCGCCGTACCCGACCCCGACGACCCGGCCGCGCTGCTGCTGGCCGCGCTGGGCCCCACCGAACGCCTGTGGTCCCGTACGCCGGGACACCCCGGGGTCCTGGACGTGGGACTCGGCGCGGGAAGCCGGGTGTCGCTGCGCACCGTGGGAGCCCTCGGCATCGCCGGCCCGCGCGCCCGGCTGACGGGACTGGCCCGCTGGGTCGTCGCGCAGCTGGCGGGGCTGCACGCGCCGGCGCAGCTGGAGATCGTGCTGGTCTCCACCGACCGGGCGCGCGCCCTCGCCGACCGGCGCCGCGACTGGGCCTGGCTGGGCTGGCTGCCCCACGTACGGCCCGCGCACGGCCAGGACTGCCGGCTGCTGCTCGCCTACGACCGCGACCAGGCGACCGCCCGCGCCGGTGAGCTGGCCCGGCGCCTCGACGACAGCCCGCTCGGTACGCACTGGGCCGCCGCCGATCCCGAGCGGGTGCGGCAGGCCGCCGACGCCTACGAAGGCCCGTACACCCTCCTCGTCCTGGACGGCGATCCCGGCGCGGGCCCGCTGCGCGACCTCACCGGGCGGCTCGCCTCGCACGGCCCGGCCGCCGGGATCCACGTCCTGGCGCTGGCCGAGGCTCCGCCCGCCACGCCCGCCTCCCCGGTCGCCGAGACGTACGAGGCCGCCTGCGCGAGCACCCCGGCCTTCCGGGACTGCGGCGCGGTCGCCCTGCTCAGCGGGGACGTGGCCACGACCGTACGGACCTTCGCGGTCCGCGGCGGCAGGCCGGACCCGAGCGGCACGGCGGCCACCGCCGACGCCGTGTCCGCGGCCTGGGCCGAGCGGTTCGCCCGGGCCCTGGCACCGCTGCGCGCCGACGGCGCGGGCAGCGCCGAGCCCTCCCGGCCGGCCGCCGCCACCCTGCCCGCGACCGCCCGGCTGCTGGACGAGCTGGGGCTGGCGCGGGCCACCCCGGCCTCCCTGATGGCCCGTTGGGCCGCCGCCACCGAGCAGGGCCAGGCGGTCGGCGGGCTGGTCGAGCTGGTGCTCGGCAGCGGACGGCGCGGCCCGGTCGGCACCGAACTGGTCCACGACGGCCCGCACCTGCTCATCGAGGGACCGGCCGGCAGCGGGCGGACCGAGCTGCTGCGGTCGGTGGCCGCCTCCCTGTCGGCGGGCGCCCGGCCCGACCGGCTCGGGCTGGTCCTGCTCGACGGGGCGGGCGGTGAACGCGGCGACGGGCTGCTGCCCTGCACCGAGCTCCCGCACGTGTCGGCCCACCTGGTGGCCTCCGATCCGCTGCGGATGCGGGAGTTCGCCCAGGCGCTGGGCGCCGAGCTCAAGCGCCGTGCCGAGCTGCTGGAGGGGACGGCGTTCGCCGACTGGCACGCGCGGCGCGAGCTGTCCGACCGGATGGTCTCGCCGCGCCGCCCCTCGGAGGCCGAGCTGCGCGGCGACCTCGACCCGCAGCGTTCGGGCACGCTGCGGCTGCGCTCGTCACTGGCGGCGGCGCGTACCGATCCGGCCGGGCCCAATCCGCTGCCCCGCCTGGTGGTGCTGGTGGACGACTTCGACGCGCTGGTCGCGCCGGGGCTCGGCAGCACCGGCCGGCCCGCCGCCGGTTCGGTGGTGCGGGCGCTGGAGGCGGTGGCCCGCGACGGCGCCCGGCTCGGGGTGCACCTGGTGGCGACCACTGCCCGCCCGGACCGGACGGCCGACACCGTCCTGGCCCGGCCGTCGACCCTGCGCGTGGAGCTCGACGCCCCCGACCAGCCGGGCCCCGGCCGCGGCCTGCTCCGCTACCCGGACGGCCGGACGGTGCCCTTCCAGGCGGGCCGTGTCACCGGCCGGATCCCCCGGACGGCGACCCAGCGGCCGACCGTGGTGCCGGTGGAGTGGGAGCGGATGGGTGACCCGCCGGCCCGCCGCCCGGTGCGCGAGCTGGGCAACGGGCCGACCGACCTCGCGCTGCTGGCCAGTGCCCTGGAGCGGGCCTCGCACCTGGTCTCGGCGATACCCGTGCTGTTCCCGGCCGCGCCGTAGGGTGCCCAAACCCCGCCCCGTCCCCCCGAGGCGGTATTGCGGGGTCGCGCGGGTCGGCGTAGACCTTGTGGTCCGGGACACACCACGGGCATCGGGGGCACAACCATGCGCAGGCGCGGAACGAGCCGTACGACACTCAGCTGGGCGGCGCTGGCCGCGGCGGGCGCGCTCACGCTCGCCGCGTGCGGCGGGGGCGGGAGCGGGAAGGACGAGCCGGCCCAGGGCGGTACGGTCCAGACCCCGAGCGTGGCGTTACCCCAGCTGAACGGCGAGAAGCTGGAGGTCGCGGCGGTCTGGACGGGACCGGAGCAGGAGAACTTCACCAAGGTCCTCAAGGAGTTCGAGAAGCGGACGGGGGCCTCCGTCACCTTCGTCCCGGCCCAGGACCCGATCGTCACCTTCCTCGGCTCCAAGATCGCGGGCGGGGCGCCGCCGGACGTGGCGCTGCTGCCGCAGGTCGGGGCGCTGGTCTCGGCGGTGCAGAACAAGTGGGCGCAGCCGGTGGGCCCGGAGGCCCAGGCACAGCTCGACAAGAACTACTCGGCGGGCTGGAAGACGCTCGGGGCCGTCGGCGGCACCCAGTACGGCGTCTACTACAAGGCCGCGAACAAGTCGCTGATCTGGTACAACGCGAAGGCCTTCGAGGCGGCGGGCGTCAAACCCCCGGCGACCTGGAAAGAACTGCTGACCGCGGCCGACACGCTGTCCGCCTCCGGGACGCCGGCGGTCTCCGTCGCCGGCGCGGACGGCTGGACCCTCACCGACTGGTTCGAGAACGTCTACCTCTCCCAGGCCGGCCCGGAGAAGTACGACCAGCTGGCCAAGCACCAGATCAAGTGGACGGACGACAGCGTCAAGCAGGCCCTGACCACGCTGGGCGAGCTGTTCGGGCGCAAGGACTTCCTGGCGGGCGGGCCGAGCGGGGCCCTGTCCACCGAGTTCCCGAAGTCGGTAACCCAGACCTTCACCGGTGGCGACCGGCCGGCCGCCGCGATGGTCTACGAGGGCGACTTCGTGGCGGTGAACATCGCGCAGACCGAGGCGAAGGTGGGCACGGACGCGCTGGTCTTCCCGTTCCCGGCCGTCGGCGCCAAGGCACCGGTGGTCTCGGGCGGTGACGTGGCGGTGGCGCTGAAGCCGTCGAAGGGCGCCCAGGCGCTGCTGACGTTCCTGGCCTCGGCGGACGCGGCCGCCATCCAGGCCCGCGAGGGCGGTTTCATCTCCCCGAACAAGGCGGTCGACATGGCCGCGTACCCCAATGACATCCAGCGCGGCATCGCCAAGGCGCTGATCGCGGCGGGCGACGACTTCCGCTTCGACATGTCGGACCAGGCTCCGGCGGCCTTCGGCGGCACTCCGGGCGCGGGTGAGTGGAAGGCCCTCCAGGACTTCCTGGCGAACCCGTCGGACGTGGCCGGCACCCAGGCCAAACTGGAGGCGGACGCGGCCAAGGCCTACGGGAACTGATTCCGGTGACGGCCAAGGCCACCGCCCCAGCCGCCGCCCCGGCAGCCCCGGCCTCCCCTGCGGGCCGCAGTGCCCGCTCGGCCGAGGCCAGGCGCCGCCGCCTGATAGCGGCGGCGTTCCTCCTGCCGGCCCTCGTGCTGCTCGGCGCACTCGTCGTGCATCCCATCGGCTACTCGATCTACCGCAGCTTCTTCGACCGTCCCGGTACCGGGTTCGTCGGTGGTGACAACTACCGCGAGATCCTGCGCGATCCGACCATCCGCACCGCGCTGAAGAACACGGCGCTGTGGGTGGTGCTCGCGCCGACCACGGCCACCGCCCTCGGCCTGATCTTCGCGGTGCTCACCGAACGGGTGCGCTGGGGGACGGCGTTCAAGCTGCTGGTGTTCATGCCGATGGCGATCTCGATGCTGGCGGCGGGCATCATCTTCCGCCTCGTCTACGACCACGACCCCGACCGGGGGGTCGCCAACGCGGTCTGGGTCGGGGTCCACGACACCTTCGCGGAGTCCTCGGCCTTCCCCAAGGCCCGGCCGGGCCGGGACTCTCCGCTGACCGACGCCGGCGGGGGCGCCTTCGTGACCCGCGATCCCGTCCGGGCGGGCACCCCGGTGCTGCTGCCGCTGGTCGGCGTGGCCCCGGAGGCCCTGCCGGAGGGGACCCGTACGGCCACGGCGGCGGCCGCCGAGCCCGGCAAGGTCACCGGGACGGCCTGGCAGGACTTCGCGCGCGGCGGGGGCGGCCGTACCAACGCGGTCGACCCGGCCGAGCCGGCGTTCGCCGGAATGCGGATCGAGGCGGTCAAGGACGGCCGGGTCGTCGACACGGCGACGGCCCGTGCCGACGGCACCTTCACGCTGTCCGCGAAGGCCGACGGGGCGCAGCTGCGCCTGCCCGCGGCGAACTTCCGCGAGGCGTACGCGGGGGTCCAGTGGCTGGGCCCGGCGCTGGTCACCCCGGCGGTGATCGGGGCGTACGTGTGGATGTGGGCCGGTTTCGCGATGGTGCTGATCGGGGCCGGGCTGGCCGCCGTACCGCGGGAGCTGCTGGAGGCGGCGCGGGTGGACGGGGCGAACGAGTGGCAGGTGTTCCGCCGGATCACCGTGCCGGTGCTCGCGCCCGTCCTGGTGGTCGTGCTGGTCACCCTCGTCATCAACGTGATGAAGATCTTCGACCTGGTCTTCGTGATCGCGCCGGGAGCGGTGCAGGACGACGCGAACGTGCTCGCGCTCCAGCTGTACCGGACCTCCTTCGGCACGGACGCCGATCCGGGCCTGGGCAGCGCCATCGCCGTGCTGCTGCTGGTGCTGGTGGTCCCGGTGATGCTGGTGAACATCCGTCGGCTGCGGAAGGAAGGGGCCCGATGAACGGCACCGGCGGGACGGTCGGCCGACTGGCCGCGCGGGCGGCGGGCGGGGCCGTGCGCGTGTTCCTGGTCGCGGCCGCGCTCTTCTGGCTGCTGCCCACCTTCGGCCTGCTGATCTCCTCCTTCCTCTCCCCCACCGACCTGAACAAGGGCGGCTGGTGGCAGGTGCTGACCGCGCCCGCACGGCTGACGGCCGGGAACTACGAGCGGCTGCTGGCCAACGACACGATCACCGGCTCGCTGCTGAACACCGTCGCGATCACGGTGCCGGCGACCCTGCTGGTCGTCGTCCTGGGCGCGTTCGCCGGCTACGCCTTCGCGTGGCTGGACTTCCCCGGACGGGACTGGCTGTTCCTGGTCGTCGTCGGGCTGCTGGTCGTCCCGGTGCAGGTGGCGCTGATTCCGGTGTCCGAACTCTTCGGCTCGATCGGGCTGTTCGAGACCACCGCGGGCGTGGTGCTCTTCCACACCGCCTTCGGGCTGCCGTTCGCGGTGTTCCTGCTGCGGAACTTCTTCGCGGAGATCCCGCGCGAGCTGCTGGAGGCGGCCCGCCTGGACGGAGCGGGCGAACTGCGGCTGTTCGCCCGGGTGGTGCTGCCGCTGGGCGGCCCGGCCATCGCCTCCCTGGGCATCTTCCAGTTCCTGTGGGTGTGGAACGACATGCTCGTGGCGCTCGTGTTCGCGGATTCCGCGAACCCGCCGGTGACGGTGGCGCTCCAGCAGCAGGTACGGCAGTTCGGGAACAACATCGACGTGCTGGCGCCCGGCGCCTTCCTGTCGATGGTCGTTCCGCTCGTGGTCTTCTTCGCCTTCCAGCGGCAGTTCGTCTCGGGGGTGATGGCGGGGGCGGTCAAGTAGCGGAGCGGCAGAGGCCCAGGCGCCAGACGACGGCCGACGTGCGGCGTTGACGCTGCGTAACCCGATTGCCACACCCTGCGTAACCCGAACAGCACACCGGGGGTTGCCTGGCGAAACAGCCCGTGCCGACCCCTGGATGTGCCGTGCCCCGGTTCAGCGTCATCGTGCCCGCGTACAAGGTCCAGGCGTACCTCCAGGAGAGTCTGGACTCGGTCCTGACGCAGTCGTACCCGGATCTGGAACTGATCGCGGTCGACGACACCTCCCCGGACGCCTGCGGCTCGATCATCGACGAGTACGCGGCCCGGGACCCGCGGGTGACCGCCGTGCACCTGCCGCACCACCTCGGGCTGGGCCCCGCCCGCAACGCGGGCCTGGCCCGGGCCACCGGCGACTACCTCCTCTTCCTCGACGGCGACGACACCCTGGCCCCCGGCGCCCTGCAGGCCGTCACCGACCGGCTGAAGGCCACCGGCTCCCCCGACGTCCTGGTCTACGACTACGCGCGCACCTTCTGGACGGGCGAGGTCGTCCGCAACCGCCTCGCGCACCGGCTGTCCGAGGAGGGCCCGGCCAGCTTCCGCCTCGCCGACCGGCCGGCACTGCTCGGCATGCTGATGGTGGTGTGGAACAAGGCGTACCGCCGCGAGTACGTGGAGCGCGAGGGCCTGCAGTTCCCGCCCGGCTTCTACGAGGACACCCCCTGGACCTACCCGGCGCTGCTGGCCGCCGAGTCCGTCGCCGTCCTGGACCGGGTCTGCGTCCACTACCGCCAGCGCCGCACCGGCTCGATCCTGACCACCTCCAGCCGCCGCCACCTCGACGTCTTCGACCAGTACGACCGGGTCTTCTCCTACCTCGCGGGCCGCCCCGAGCTGGAGCGCTGGCGCCCCGCCGTGCACCGGCGGATGGCCGAGCACTTCTGCGCCCTGTACGCGGACCCGCGCCGCCTCCCGCGCGCGAGCCGGGCCGAGTTCTTCAGCCGGGCCTCCGTGCTGCTGCGCCGCTACCGGGCCCCCGGGGCGCAGGCGCTGTCCCTGTCCCGGACCGACCGGGTCCGCCACCTGCTGATGCGGCTGGGCACGCGGCGCACGTACCGGCTGCTGTCCGTCCTCCGCTCGGCCGGCCTGAGCGCCGGACGGGGCGCCTCCACGCTGTGGCGGGGCCTGCGCGAGAGCGCCCTGCGGCTGCACTACCGCACCCAGCGCCTCCTTCCGCTTCGGCCGGAGCTCGCGGTCTTCTCCGCGTACTGGCACGGCGGCTACGCCTGCAACCCGGCGGCGATCGAGGCGAAGCTGCGGGAGCTCGCGCCCCGGATGCGCACGGCCTGGATCTGCGACCCGCGGCACGCCGCGACCCTCCCCCGCGAGACCGCCCACCTGCGGCCGGGCTCGGCCGCGTACTGGACGGCCCTGGCCAGGGCCACGTACCTGGTCACGAACGTGAACTTCGAGCGCACCCTGGTCAAGCGCCCCGGTCAGATCGTGGTCCAGACCCAGCACGGGACCCCGCTCAAGCGGGTGGGGCTCGACCTCCAGGACCGGCCGGCGGCCACCCCGACGACGGACTTCGCGGGTCTGCTGCGCGGCGCCGACCAGTGGGACTACCTGCTCTCCGCGAACCGGCACTCCACCCTGGTCTGGGAGAAGGCCGTCCCCTCCGCCTACACGACGCTGGAGTACGGCTACCCGCGCAACGACGTCTTCCACCGGGCCACCCAGGCCGAGGTCCTGGGCCTGCGCGAACGCCTGGGCATCGCGGCGGGCTCGACGGTGATCCTGTACGCGCCGACGCACCGCGACTACCGGCGCAGCCGGCCGGACCACCTGGACTTCGAGCGGGTGCTGCGCGATCTCGGCCCGCGCTTCACGATCCTGAGCCGCACCCACCTCACGTACGCGGGCGCCGGCGCCCACGCGCCCGTGGAGGCGCACCCCCGCCTCCTGGACGTCTCCTCGCACCCCTCGGTGGAGGAGCTCTGCCTGGTCTCGGACGCGCTCGTCACGGACTACTCGTCCCTGATGTTCGACTACGCGGTGCTGGACCGGCCGATCGTGATCCACGCGGACGACTGGGAGGCGTACGAGGCGGCCCGGGGCACCTACTTCGACCTGCGCACCTGTCCGCCGGGCGCGATCGCCCGGACCGAGGACGAACTGGTGGACATCTTCGCCACGGGCCACTGGCAGGGCTCGCGCTCGGCCCAGCTGCGGGCGGCGTTCCGGACGCGCTTCTGCTCGTTCGACGACGGCCACGCGGCGGAGCGCGTGGTGCGCCGCGTCTTCCTGGGCCAGCCCACCCCCCTCCCGGCGATCACCCCCCTGGAAGACCGCCACCCCACCCCGGCCGCCCCCGCCCCCTCCCCGGAACCGACACTGGCCCACGTCTGGCCGTAGCGTTCCCTCAGGCGGGGCCGGGGGTCGCTTTCAGGGCCGCCACCACCTGGTGGGCCAGGGTGTCCAGGTGGGTGGGGGTCACCGCGTCGCGGACGACGACCTGGCGCCAGTAGAGCGGGCCGATCAGCAGGTCGAGGGCGTGCTCGGGGCTGATGCCCTCGGGGAGTTCGCCGCGGGCCGCGGCTTCGGCGACGATGCCCTGCGCCATGCGGTGCTGGCCGTCGAGCAGGGCGCCGCGCACCGCTTCGGCGATCTCCGGGTTGCGGGCCGCCTCGACCAGCAGGTCGGGGATGACCGCCGAGGCCACCGGGTGCCGCAGTACGTGGGACATGACCTCCAGCAGGGCCCGTACGTCCCCGTACAGCGAGCCGGTCGCCGGTACCGGCAGGCCGTCCGCCGCGAAGGCGCCGACCAGGTCCAGCACCAGGTGCAGCTTGGACTTCCACCGCCGGTAGACCGCGGTCTTCCCGACGCCCGCCCGCCGGGCGATGGCCTCGATGGACATCCGGGAGAAGCCGACCGCGGCCAGTTCCGCCACCACCGCCTCCCGGATCGCCTCGGTCACGTCCTCGCGCAGAACGGCGGCCCCGGCGGGGGCGCGGCGGGCCGGGGCGGCGGCAACGGTGTCGGCAGGATCCGTGGTCATGCACAGAGCATAGCTGCGCCCTCGTCGCGTCGATACGGTTGCGTTCCGACGTGCGACGACCTAACCTCGCCGTAGCGACGATACGGACCCGTCCCATCGTCGTGGATGTCCCGGACCCCGGCGAAAGCGACCCCCGTGACCCCCGTGACCACCACGACCGCACCCCCGAAAGCCCCCGCGACCGCTACGACCCCCGCGGACCTGGCGGACCTGGCGGCCGCCCACGGCCTGACCCTGAGCGGCGCCCGCCCCTCCCTCCCCCGCTACCTCGCGGAGCTGTGGAACCGGCGCCACTTCGTGACGGCGTACGCCACCGCCCGCATGCAGGCCACCTACAGCACCGCCAAGCTCGGCCAGGTCTGGCACCTGGCGACCCCGCTGCTCAACGCGGCGGTCTACTACTTCGTCTTCGGCATCGTCATGCGCGCCAGCCACGGCGTGCCCGACTACCTGCCGTTCCTGCTCACCGGCGTCTTCGTGTGGGACTTCATCGGCAGCTCCGTCAACGCCGGCACCCGCGCCGTCCACGGCAACCTCGGCCTGGTCCGCGCCCTGCACTTCCCCCGCGCGAGCCTGCCCCTCTCCACCGTCGTCCAGCTCTTCCAGCAGCTGCTCGTCACCATGGGCGCCCTGGTCATCCTGCTGCTCGCCTTCGGCCAGACGCCGGGCCCGTCCTGGCTCGTGGCCGTCCCGGCGCTGCTGCTGACGGCCGTCTTCGCCGCCGGCTGCGCCATGGTGATGGCCCGCATCGGCAGCAAGAGCCCGGACGTCAGCCAGCTGATGCCGTTCGTCCTGCGCACCTGGATGTACTCCTCGGGCGTCATGTGGTCCATCGACCAGATGCTCACGACGGACCACCTGCCGCACTGGGTGTCGATGGCGCTCAAGCTGAACCCGGCGGCCGTCTACATCGACCTGATGCGCTTCTCGCTGATCGACAGCTTCACCGCGCACTCGCTCCCGCCCCACGTGTGGCCGGTCGCCATCGGCTGGGCCCTGCTCGCGGGCGTCGGCGGATTCATCTACTTCTGGAAGGCCGAGGAGGAGTACGGACGTGGCTGACACCGCAACCGGGAACCGCATCCCGACCGTGATCGCGGACGAGGTGCACGTGGTCTACAAGGTCCACGGCGCCGGCAGCCGCAAGGGCGGCGCCACCGCCGCGCTCAGCCGGCTCTTCTCCCGCAAGCCGGCCCCCGGCGTCCGTGAGGTGCACGCCGTCAAGGGCGTCAGCTTCACCGCGTACAAGGGCGAGGCCATCGGCCTCATCGGCTCCAACGGATCGGGCAAGTCCACCCTCCTCAAGGCCATCGCCGGCCTCCAGCCGGTGGCCCGGGGCGCGGTCTACTCGCACGGCCAGCCCTCGCTCCTCGGCGTGAACGCCGCCCTGATGAACGACCTGACCGGCGAACGCAACGTCATGCTGGGCGGCCTCGCGATGGGCATGAGCCGCGAGCAGATCAAGGAGCGCTACCAGGGCATCGTCGACTTCTCCGGCATCAACGAGAAGGACGACTTCATCTCCCTGCCGATGCGCACCTACTCCTCCGGCATGGGCGCCCGGCTGCGGTTCTCCATCGCCGCCGCGAAGGACCACGACGTCCTGATGATCGACGAGGCCCTGGCCACGGGCGACGCCGCCTTCCAGCGGCGCAGCCAGGACCGCATCGAGGAGCTCCGCGAACGCGCCGGCACCGTCTTCCTCGTCAGCCACGGCATCAACACGGTCCGCGAGACCTGCGACCGCGCGATCTGGCTGGAATCGGGCGTCCTGCGCATGGACGGCCCGGCGGACGAAGTCTGCGACGCGTACGCATCCTTCACCCAGGGCCGCTGACCCACGCGAACGGGCCGGGCCCGGGACCACATGGTCCCGGGCCCGGCCCTTCCGTTCCGTTCCGTCCGGCTAGCTGTGCGCGCGCAGCAGGCTGCGCATGGTCCGCATCGCCACCGACAGGTTCGCCAGGTCGAAGTCGTCCGAGCCGCGGATCTCGTCCAGGGTCGTCCGGGCCCGGCCGATGATCGCCGCGTTCTTCTCCTCCCAGGCCTTGAACCGCTCCTCGGGGGTCGAGCTGCCGTTGCCCACCGACAGCACGTCGGCGGTCAGGGCCGCGTGCGCCGCGAACAGGTCCTCGCGGATGGAGGCGCGGGCCATCGACTGCCAGCGGTCGGCCCGCGGCAGCTCGATGATCCGGTCCATCAGCTGGGTGATGTCCAGGCGGTCGGCGAGGTCGTAGTAGACCTCGGCGACGTCCAGCGGGGCCACTCCGGTGCGGTCCGCGATCGCGACGACGTCGAGCGTCGGGAAGGCCGAGGAGAAACCGGCCACCTTGGCCGCCAGTTCCTCGGGCACGCCCTCGCCGATCAGCTCGTCCATGATCGACTGGTACCACTCGAGGTCGGCGCCGCGTACCAGCTTCGGCAGCTCGGCCCACACGTTGCCGACCCGCTCCGCGAAGAACTCGATGGTCTCGGTGATCTGCAGCGGCTGCGGCCGGTTGTTCAGCAGCCAGCGCGTACCGCGCTCGACCAGGCGCCGCGAGTGCAGCCGGATCCGGGTCTGGACACTGGCCGCGACCTTGTTGTCGAGGGCCTCGACCGCGTCCCACACATCGGCCAGGCCGAAGATCTCGCGGGCCGCGAGCTGTGCCCGGACGATCTCCTCCGTGGAGGCCCCGGTCTCCTCGCGCAGACGGTGCAGGAAGGTCGAACCACCCGTGTTGACGGTGTCGTTGACCAGCAGCGTCGTGATGATCTCCCGGCGCAGCGCGTGCCCCTCGACCTGCTCGGGGAACTTCTCGCGCAGGGCGGCCGGGAAGTACGCGAAGAGCAGGCGCCGCAGGTACGGGTCGTCCGGCAGCCCGGTGTGGATGAGCTCTTCCGCCACCGTGATCTTGGTGTAGGCGAACAGGACGGCCAGCTCCGGCTGGGTCAGGCCGCGGCCGTTGGCCAGCAGTTCGCGGATCTGCCGGTCGGTGGGCAGGAACTCCAGCTCGCGGTTGAGCAGCCCCTCGCGCTCCAGGCGGCGCATGAAGCGCTGCTGCGCGTGGAGCAGGCTGGGGGCCTGCGCCGCGCCGTTGGCGAGCGCCGTGTTCTGCGCGTAGTTGTTGCGCAGCACCAGCGTGCCGACCTCGTCGGTCATCTCGGCGAGCAGCTTGTTGCGCTGCTTGACGGTCATGTCGCCGTCCGCCACCACCGCGTTCAGCAGGATCTTGATGTTCACCTCGTGGTCGGAGGTGTCCACGCCCGCGCTGTTGTCGATGGCGTCGGTGTTGACCTTGCCGCCCTCGCCGCCCGCGCCGGTACGGGCGAACTCGATGCGGCCGAGCTGGGTCAGACCCAGGTTGCCGCCCTCGCCGATGACCTTGGCCCGTACCTCGGAGCCGTTGACGCGGATGGCGTCGTTGGCCTTGTCGCCGACGTCCGCGTGCGTCTCGGAGGTGGCCTTGACGTACGTGCCGATGCCGCCGTTCCACACCAGGTCCACGGGGGCCTTGAGGATCGCCTGCATCAGCTCGGCCGGGGTCATCTTGGTGATGCCGGCCTCGATGCCGAGGGCCGCGCGGATCTGCGCGGTGACCGGGACGGCCTTGGCGCTGCGCGGGTGGATGCCGCCGCCCGCCGAGATCAGCGAGGTGTCGTAGTCGGCCCACGAGGAGCGCGGCAGTTCGAACAGGCGCCGGCGCTCGGCGTACGAGGTGGCCGCGTCCGGGTTCGGGTCGAGGAAGATGTGCCGGTGGTCGAAGGCCGCGACCAGGCGGATGTGCTCGGAGAGCAGCATGCCGTTGCCGAAGACGTCGCCGGACATGTCGCCGACGCCGACGACCGTGAAGTCCTGGGTCTGGGTGTCGTGGCCGAGTTCGCGGAAGTGCCGCTTGACGGACTCCCAGGCGCCGCGGGCCGTGATGCCCATGCCCTTGTGGTCGTAACCGGCCGAGCCGCCCGAGGCGAAGGCGTCGCCGAGCCAGAAGTTGTACTTGAGGGCGACCTCGTTGGCGATGTCGGAGAACGTCGCGGTGCCCTTGTCGGCGGCGACGACGAGGTAGGTGTCGTCCTCGTCGTGGCGCACCACGTCCTGCGGCGGCACGACCTCGCCCGCGACCAGGTTGTCGGTGATGTCGAGCAGGGCCGAGATGAAGGTGCGGTAGCAGGCGATGCCCTCGGCGAGCCAGGCGTCGCGGTCCACGGAGGGGTCCGGGAGCTGCTTGGCGACGAAGCCGCCCTTGGCGCCGACCGGCACGATCACGGTGTTCTTGACCATCTGCGCCTTGACCAGGCCGAGGATCTCCGTACGGAAGTCCTCACGCCGGTCGGACCAGCGCAGACCGCCGCGCGCGACCTTGCCGAAGCGCAGGTGCACGCCTTCGACCCGCGGCGAGTACACCCAGATCTCGTACGCCGGGCGGGGCGCCGGCAGGTCCGGGATGGCCTGCGGGTCGAACTTCATGGACACGTAGTCGTGCCACTCGAAGCCCTTGGCCTCCTGGAAGAAGTTGGTGCGCAGGGTGGCCTTGATGAGGGTGAGGAAGGCCCGCAGGATGCGGTCCTCGTCGAGCGAGGCGACCTGGTCCAGGGCCCCGTCCAGCTCCTCCAGCATGGCGTCGACGAGCTCGCTGCCGGCGGCCTGGCGGCCGGGCGACAGCCGCGCCTCGAAGAGGGAGACCAGCAGCCGGGTGGTGTGGACGTTGTTGCGGAGGGTGTCCTCCATGTAGTCCTGGCTGAAGGTGGAGCCGGCCTGGCGCAGGTACTTGGCGTACGCGCGCAGTACGACGGCCTGCCGCCAGTTCAGCCCGGCGCTCAGCACCAGGGTGTTGAAGTTGTCGTTCTCCGCCTCGCCGGTCCAGACGGCCGCGAAGGCCTCCTGGAAGCGCTCGCGGGCGTCGTCGCCGAGGTAGGCGTCGCCGTTGGCGCCGACGGCGGGCATCCGCAGGCCGAAGTCGTAGATCCAGGCGCTGACCCGGTCGGCGCGGCGCAGCTCGTACGGTCGCTCGTCGGTGACCTCGACGCCGAGGCGCTGGAGCACGGGGAGGACCGCGGAGAGGGAGACCTGCTCACCGGTGCGGTAGATCTTGAACCGGCGCTCGCCGGGGCCGGCGCCGACGGGCTCGTACAGCGAGAGCGCGAACGGGCGGTCGCTGGCGGAGAGCTTCTCGAGGTGGACCAGGTCGGCGACGGCCGCCCGCGGGGAGTGGTCGGCCTTGTAGCCCTCGGGGAAGGAGGTGCCGTAGCGGCGCAGCAGTTCGGCGGCGCGCTCCTCGCCGAGCTCGGCGACCAGGGCCTCGGAGAAGCCGTCGGCCCAGGAGCGGGCGGCCTCGACGAGGCGGCCCTCGATGCGCTCGACGTCGCTGTCGGTGAGGACCGGCAGTTCCTTGCCCTGGGGGACGCGGACGACGAAGTGGATGCGGGAGAGGATCGACTCGGTGTTCCAGGCGGTGAAGTCGACGCTGATGCCGTCGAGCTCCTCCTTCAGGATGTCCATCAGGCGCAGCCGCACGCCGGTGGTGAACCGGTCGCGCGGCAGGTAGACGAGCGCCGAGTAGTAGCGCCCGTACTCGTCCTGGCGCAGGTACAGCCGCAGCCGGCGGCGCTCCTGCAGGTAGAGGACGGAGGTGACGATCTCGCGGAGCTTGTCGACCGGGGTCTGGAACAGCTCGTCGCGCGGGTAGGTCTCCAGGATCTGCAGCAGGTCGCGGCCGTCGTGGCTGCTCGGCGCGAAGCCGGCGCCTTCGAGGACCTCGCTGACCTTGCGGCGGATGACCGGGACGCGGCGCACGGACTCGGTGTACGCGGCGGAGGAGAAGAGGCCGAGGAAGCGGCGCTCGCCGACCACGTTGCCCTCGGCGTCGAACTTCTTGACGCCCACGTAGTCGAGGTACGAGGGACGGTGCACGGTGGAGCGGCTGTTGGCCTTGGTCAGCACCAGCAGGCGGTGCTCGCGCGCCTTGGCGCGGGCGTCGGCGGGCAGCCGGTTGAAGGACGGCGAGACGGGGTGGCCGTCGTCCTTGCCGCTGTGGTGCGGGTCGGAGCGCAGGATGCCGAGGCCGGTGCCGGGGACGGCCGCGAGGGCGTCGCCGTCGACGAGGTTGTACTCGCGGTAGCCGAGGAAGGTGAAGTGGTCGTCGGCGAGCCAGCGCAGCAGTTCGCGGGCCTCTTCGAGTTCGTACTCGCGCAGGTCCGGGGCGGTGGGCTCGTCGGGCAGGCCGTCGGCGATGCGCAGCGCGGCGTCGCGCATCTTCTCCCAGTCCTCGACGGACTCGCGGACGTCGGACAGGACGCGCAGCAGGTCGCCGGTGATCTGCTTGAGGTCGGCCCGGTCGGTCTCGCGGTCGATCTCGACGTGGATCCAGGACTCCACGAGGGAGTCGTGGGGGCGCGCGGTCCTGGGGCCGTGCGCGTCGCAGTCGGGTCCGAGGATCTCGATCAGCTTGCCGGTGACGTCACGGCGGACGACGACCTGCGGGTGGATCACGACGTGGATGCCGCGGCCCTGGCGGGACAGCTCGTTGGTGACGGAGTCCACGAGGAAGGGCATGTCGTCCGTGACGACCTCGACGACGGAGTGGCTGGAGGTCCAGCCGTTCTCCTCGACGGTCGGCGTGTGCACGCGCACGTTCGCCGTGCCCTGCGGCCGGTTCTCGGCGAGCCGGTAGTGCGAGAGCGCTGCCCCGAAGACGTCGACCGGGTCCCGGTCCAGCAAGTCCTCGGGGGCGGTGTGCAGGTAATAGCGCTGGAGGTACGCGAGCACCGTGTCCCGGTCGGGACGCTCCCCCTGCTCGGACCCAGTCGGAAGTAGCCCCCCGGCCGGGCTGTTCTCAGCTACCCGGGCCGCCCGCGTGAGCAGCTCGGCCTTTGCTTCGTCCAGCTTGGTCTGCATGTCCTCTGGCTCCTGGGGTCAACGCGCCATTGCGTGACGTAGGTGATGAAAAAAGGGCACAGCTCCGCTCCGCGCCGGGAGGTCCGGGCGGGATCGGGGCTGCGCCGTAGGGAGAGCCGACCGGAAGGGAATGAGCCATAGGCGCCTCGTCCCGGCGGCGGGGACCAGCGAGGGCCCGGGCACGGTGGTGCCTCGGGCGCAGGCCGGAGGCTTCGGCGCCCCCGATGAATATCGCGCTGATCACGGGTACCAGGCTATCTCCACCCACCCCGCACACGTCATGGATGTGTACAAAACTTGAGGTTTAACTTTGACGTTGTGGACAGCGACGGGGAGGAGTCGGGGGCGCGTCCGCGCAACCGTCGTTATTCGGCCAGTTCTCGAGCTGTGCGGACGGCCTCGGCCAGGGTGTCGACGACGGGCACACCGGCCGATTCCAGACTGCTGCGGCTGTGCGATCCGCCCGTGTAGAGGACGGCACGGGCGCCGACGTGGGCCGCTGCGAGGGCGTCGTCCACGGCGTCTCCGATGAGGACCGTACGCGCGGCCGTCACGCCCGTCCCCTCCAGGGCGGCCATGTGCCGTACGAGGTGCCCCGCCTTGCTGGTGTGGGAGGGCCCGGTCCGTCCGTCGACGCGCAGGAAGTGCCGGTCGATGCCGTGCAGGCGGACCAGCGGTACGAGCTTGTCGTGGGGCGCGAGGGACAGCAGGGACTGCGTGAGCCCGTCGCGCTCCCAGTCCCGGAGCAGCTCGCGGGCGCCGTCGGCGAGTCCGGCGTCTTCGGCGGCGGCCCAGTAGTGGCGGTGGAAGGTGTCGTCCATGACCACCCACTCCTCCTCCGTGGGCAGGCGCCCCATCAGCCGCTCGTAGAACTTGGGCACCGGTACGACGTACAAGTCGCGGTAGGTCTCGAGGGTGATCGGAGCGAAGCCGAGCTCGGCGAAGGAGGCGTTGGTGGCGGTGATGACGGCGTGGATGTCGTGGAGGAGGGTGCCGTTCCAGTCCCACACGATATGGGTCGACGGCGTCACGTCAGCAACCCCGGGATCTCCTGCACGCCGAACCACAGCAGCTCGTGGTCCTCGGCGCCGTCCACGGTGAACTGCGCGTCGGCGTCCCCGGTGTCGGCGGCCGGGACGGCCCGCGCGGCGGCGGCCACGTCCGCCTCGGCGTCGTCGGCGTCGACGTGTACGGCGGCGGCCGCGGCGAGCCGCACGGGGTCGGCGAGGGCGACCTGGCCCAGGGTGGCCTCGTCCACGCCGGGGGTGGCGGTGGCGGCCTTGTCGGCGATGTCCACGGCGACGACGACCCGCCGGGGCGGGGCGGCCGGGTCGGCGGCGATCAGGCGGAGAGAGGCGGCCGCCGCCCGGCTCAGGGCCGCGTACTCCAGCTCCTCGATGTCGTCCGACACGTACCACTCGCGCAGCCCGGGGGTGACGGCGTACGCCCGCAGCGGACCGGGGCCCAGCTCACCCACCTTGTGCGCCTCGGCGAGCCCGGGGAGGGTCAGGGGGACGTACACGCGCATGGCCGGCTGCTTTCGGTAGTCGGAAACGCCCCCAGGATACGACTGCGGCCCTGCCTGCCGGGAGAGTGACCGCCTCGTACCCCTTCGGAGGGCGCGGGCCGCACCGTGCCGCGTCCACCCCGGTCCCCCTGGGGGTGTCCGCGGGCCGTGGCGGCGCCCTCCGGCCACCCGGATAGGTGAACCGGAACCCGGCCTGAACTCACAGTGACGAGGCGATTGCGGAGCGTGCGGGAGCGGCGTAGAAGTTCCCCATCAAGTTACCGCCCGGTACCGCTCCGGGCCCGACTGTGGGGGCAGAGCGCGATGGACACCACGATGCGCGGCACGATCGGCGGCGAGGCGGCCCGCCGCCGGACCGGCGGCCACTCCCGCACCCGGCCCGCCGGCCGGCGCGACACCCGCCGCCCCGCGGCGGCCCCGCCGCGGGCCCCGCGGCTCGGCCCGCACCACTGGTTCGCCGACCGCCTCCTGGCGGTCGTCAGCGGCCTCCGGCCGGTCCACTCGCTCCTCGGCCACACCGTCGGCCCCGCCTACCAGCAGCTGGTCACCCTGGCTCCGGCGGAGCACCTGAGCGACCACCTGCGCCCCGTCGTCCGCCAGTGCGGCCGCTTCATCCCGGGCCCGGGCGTGATCGAGGCCTTCGCCCGGATCGCCACGGGCGACCGCATGACGGCCATGGCCTTCCGCCTCGAACAGGGCCCGGACCTCCGCTGGCGCTGCGCGGCGGTGGAACTCCAGGGGCCCGGACCGTCCGGCGCCGTCGGCGTGTGAGGCGCGCGCAACGCGGCCGGGGCCGGACACCCTCCACGGTGTCCGGCCCCGGCCGGCGAGCTCACCCCGCAGGGGGCTACTTCTTGCGGCGACGCCCGCCGGAGGCCTTGGCGGCCTTCCGCCGCTCCGCCCGCGTCATCCCGTCACCGTCACCGCCGGTGCCGTCGGACTCGAAGTCGCCCTCGACCACACCGCCTTCACCGTCGACGGTCGGCGCCGAGAAGTGCAGCCGGTCCGGGCGCTGCGGAGCCTCCAGCCCCTTCGCCCGGATCTCCGGACGGGCCGGCTCCTTCGTCAGCGACGGCGCCGCGTCCTGCACCGGAACCTCCTCGACCTGCTGCTCGACCTGGACCTCCAGGTTGAACAGGTAGCCGACGGACTCTTCCTTGATGCCGTCCTGCATGGCGTTGAACATGTCGAAGCCCTCGCGCTGGTACTCGACCAGCGGGTCCTTCTGGGCCATCGCCCGCAGGCCGATGCCCTCCTGCAGGTAGTCCATCTCGTACAGGTGCTCACGCCACTTGCGGTCCAGCACCGACAGCACCACGCGCCGCTCGAGCTCGCGCATGATCTCGGAGCCCAGCGCCTTCTCGCGCGCCTCGTACTGCTCGTGGATGTCGTCCTTGATGGACTCCGCGATGAACTCGGCGGTGATGCCCGCCCGGTCGCCCGCGGCCTCCTCCAGCTCCTCGATGGTGACCTTCACCGGGTAGAGCTGCTTGAAGGCGCCCCACAGGCGCTCCAGGTCCCACTCCTCGGCGAAGCCCTCGACCGTCTCGGCCGCGATGTACGCGTCGATCGTGTCGTCCATCATGAAGCGGACCTGCTCCTGGAGGTCCTCGCCCTCCAGGACGCGGCGGCGCTCCCGGTAGATGACCTCGCGCTGGCTGTTGAGGACCTCGTCGTACTTCAGGACGTTCTTGCGCGTCTCGAAGTTCTGGGTCTCGACCTGCGACTGGGCCGACGCGATCGCGCGCGTCACCATCTTGTTCTCGATCGGCACGTCGTCCGGCACGTTGGCCATGGCCATGACGCGCTCGACCATCTGCGCCTTGAACAGACGCATCAGGTCGTCGCCCAGCGACAGGTAGAAGCGGGACTCGCCCGGGTCGCCCTGTCGGCCGGAGCGGCCGCGCAGCTGGTTGTCGATACGGCGCGACTCGTGGCGCTCGGTGCCCAGCACGTACAGCCCGCCGAGTGCCTTGACCTCTTCGAACTCGGCCTTCACGGCCGCCTCGGCACGGGTGAGCGCCGCGGGAAGGGCGTGCGCCCACTCCTCGATGTGCTCCTCCGGGTCCAGGCCCTGCTGGCGCAGCTCGGCCTCGGCCAGGTCGTCCGGGTTGCCGCCGAGCTTGATGTCGGTACCGCGGCCGGCCATGTTCGTGGCGACGGTGACGGCGCCGCGGCGGCCGGCCTGGGCGACGATCGTCGCCTCACGGTCGTGCTGCTTGGCGTTGAGCACCTCGTGCGGGATGCCGCGCTTGGACAGCTGCTGCGAGAGGTACTCGGACTTCTCGACCGACGTCGTACCGACGAGGATCGGCTGGCCCTTCTCGTGCTTCTCCGCGATGTCGTCGACGACGGCGGCGAACTTCGCGACCTCGGTGCGGTAGATCAGGTCGGGCTGGTCCTTGCGGACCATGTCGCGGTTGGTCGGGATCGGGACGACACCGAGCTTGTAGATCTGGTGGAACTCGGCGGCCTCGGTCATGGCCGTACCGGTCATGCCCGACAGCTTCGAGTAGAGGCGGAAGAAGTTCTGCAGGGTGATCGTGGCGAGGGTCTGGTTCTCGTCCTTGATGTCCACCCCTTCCTTCGCCTCGATCGCCTGGTGCATGCCCTCGTTGTAGCGGCGGCCGGCGAGGATGCGGCCGGTGTGCTCGTCGACGATCATGACTTCGCCGTCGAGGACGACGTAGTCCTTGTCCTTCTTGAACAGTTCCTTCGCCTTGATGGCGTTGTTGAGGTAGCCGACGAGCGGGGTGTTCACCGACTCGTAGAGGTTCTCGATGCCGAGCCAGTCCTCGACCTTGGCGACACCGGCCTCGTGGATGGCGACGGTGCGCTTCTTCTCGTCGACCTCGTAGTCGCCGGTCTCCTCGATGCCCTTCAGCGGCTGGCCGGCCTCGCCCTTGGTCAGGCGGGTGACCAGCTTCGCGAAGTCGCCGTACCACTTCGTGGCCTGGTCGGCCGGGCCGGAGATGATCAGCGGGGTGCGGGCCTCGTCGACGAGGATCGAGTCGACCTCGTCGACCACGGCGAAGTTGTGGCCGCGCTGGACCAGCTCGTCCTTCGACCACGCCATGTTGTCGCGCAGGTAGTCGAAGCCGAACTCGTTGTTCGTGCCGTAGGTGATGTCGCAGTTGTACTGCTCGCGGCGCTGCGCCGGCGACATGTTCGCCAGGATGCAGCCGACCTCCAGGCCGAGGAACTTGTGCACCCGGCCCATCAGCTCGGAGTCGCGCTCGGCGAGGTAGTCGTTCACCGTGATCAGGTGGACGCCCTTGCCGGACAGCGCGTTCAGGTAGGCGGGCAGGGTGCCGACGAGGGTCTTGCCCTCACCGGTCTTCATCTCGGCCACGTGGCCGAGGTGCAGCGCGGCGCCGCCCATGATCTGGACGTCGTAGTGGCGCTGGCCGAGGACGCGCTTGGCGGCCTCGCGCACCGTCGCGAAGGCCTCGGGCAGCAGGTCGTCCAGGCTCTCGCCGTCCTGGTACCGCTGCTTGTACTCGTCCGTGAGCGCCCGCAACTCGGCGTCGGAGAGGTTGACGAAGTCCTCTTCGATGGAGTTGACCTGGTCCGCGATGCGGTGCAGTTTGCGCAGGATCTTGCCTTCGCCTGCACGCATGAGCTTGTTGAAGACGGACACCGAGGTTTGTCTCCTTGCCGGTCGGGCCTGGGCACTGTTCGTACACGGGCACGGCAGGTGGGCCCCACCGCAACGGCCATCGTAAGCGAGGACGTGGTCGCGTCGGGAGGTCCGCCGTAGCCGCGAGGGCGTGGGCGCCCGGATTGAGAACGTACGGGGGACGCCGAAGGTGCCGCTGTTCCCGCCCGCGGTTATGAAAAAGAGTTCCCCCCACACCCGCCCGGGCACCAGAATCCGTGCATGGAGCACACGACCCTCACGACCGACCGACTCGATTTGCGGCCTTTCGTCCCCGCGGACGAGGACGAGGTGTACGCCGCCTGCCTCGACCCCGACGTCCAGCGCTGGACCCTGGTGCCCTCCCCCTACGAGCGCGCGCACGCACACGGCTTCGTGAACGAGGTCGTACCGAACGGCTGGCGCGAGGACACCGCCTACCCCTTCGCCGTGCGCCTGGGGACCGGCGGTCCGCTGGTGGCCGCCGTCGGCCTCCACGTGCACGGAGGGGACTCGTACGAGATCGGCTACTGGGCGGTCAAGGAGCACCGCGGCCAGGGCTACATGACCGAGGCCGTGGCCGCCGTGGCCCGCTGGGCCTTCACCGAGGTGGGCGCCGTACGG
The DNA here is from genome assembly GCF_055588085.1 of Streptomyces sp. NPDC046303. NCBI lineage: Bacteria > Bacillati > Actinomycetota > Actinomycetes > Kitasatosporales > Streptomycetaceae > Streptomyces > Streptomyces sp. NPDC046303. The sequence continues at coordinate 15,411 of NZ_JBVJFA010000009.1, read as the reverse complement.
CTCGAGTGGCGCGCCGAGGCCGGCAACACCGGATCCCGCGTCGTGGCGCAGAAGGTCGGCTTCCGCATGGAGGGCCTGCTGCGGGCCGCCGTGATCAGGAACGGCACCGCCCGCGACTGCTGGATCGGCGCCCTCCTCCCCTCTGACCTCGGACTGACCCCCGCTCTCCCCTACTTGCCCGCCGATGTCAGTGGTGCGTCCTAGGCTGCGGATCATGACGAGCCTGCCGCAGCCGACCCTGTCCCTGTCCTCCGACGAGGCCCGCCGTATCGCCCTGCGCGCGCAGGGCTTCCTCGGCGTGCCCGACCGGCGCGGCGGGGTACGGGGCGTCCTGCGGCACCTGGGCGCCGTCCAGCTGGACACGATCTCGGTGCTGGCCCGCTCCCACGAGCTGATTCCGTACGCGCGGCTGGGCGCGGTGGGCCGGGAAGCGGTGGAGAAGGCGTATTGGTCGGACCGCCACGCCTTCGAGTACTGGTCGCACGCGGCCTGCATCCTGCCCATCGAGGAATGGCCGCATTTCGCCTTCCGGCGCCGCGCCCGCTACGCGCGGGGGCACCGCTGGCACGTCCTGCAGGACAAGGAGCGCTCCACGAAGGCGGTCCTGGACCGGCTGCGGGCCGACGGCCCGCTGACCTCCACCGAGCTGGGCGGCGCCAAGAACGGCGGAGAGTGGTTCGAATGGTCCGAGACCAAGATCGCGGTGGAGTGGCTGCTCGACACCGGTGAGGTGGTGTGCAGCGAGCGCCGCGGCTGGAAGCGGGTCTACGACCTCCCCGAGCGCGCCGTGCCCGACGCGCTGCTCCACGACGACTTGGACGACCGCGAGTGCGTGCGCCGCCTGGTGGCCCTGGCCGGGCAGTCGCTGGGCGTGGGCACCCGCGCCGACATCGCCGACTACCACCGCCTCAAGGGGGAGCAGGTCGACGCGGTGATCGCGGACTCCGGGCTGGTCCCGGTCACGGTGGAGGGCTGGGGGAAGCAGGCCTGGGCGGACCCGGCGGCGCTCGCGGCGACCCCCCGGGGCCGCCACCGCACCACGCTGCTCTCGCCGTTCGACTCGCTGGTCTGGGACCGCCCCCGCACGGAGCGGATCTTCGGCTTCACGCACCGCCTGGAGGCCTACGTCCCCAAGCCGAAGCGGGTGCACGGGTACTTCGCGATGCCGCTGCTCGCGGGCGGCCGGCTCCAGGGCCGCGTCGACCCGGCCCGCGAGGGCCGCACGCTGGTGGCCCGCCAGCTCTCCCTGACCTCCCCGAAGGCCGCCCTGCCGATGGCGCAGGCCCTGTGGGAGGCGGCGCAGTGGGTCGGCTGCGACACGGTCCGCGTGGAGCGCGCGCAGAGCGCGGCGGAAGCCTCCGCGGTCACCTCCGAACTGGCGCGCCTGGGCTGAGCACCGGCACCGGCCCCGCCGGAGGGGTCAGCGGATCTCCAGGATCTTCTCGCGCATCGCGTAGACCACGGCCTCCATCCGGGAGTGCAGCTGCAGCTTCTCCAGGATGTTGCGCACGTGGTTCTTCACGGTGTTCTCCGAGATGAACAGCTCCTTGGCGATGTCCCGGTTGTTCATGCCGGTGGCCACCAGCTTCAGGACCTCCAGCTCCCGGTCCGTCAGCCGCGGCGCCGGCACCAGCCGCCGCTCGTCGGTCCGCTGGATCATCGACTTGAACTCGGTGAGCAGCTTCGACGCCATCGACGGGCTGATCTGCGACTGGCCGTCCGCCACCGCCCGGATCGCCGTGGCCACCTCGTCCGTGGAGATCTCCTTCAGGAGGTACCCGGTCGCGCCCGCCTTGATCGCGTCGTAGAGGTCGGCCTCCTCGTCGCTGATCGTCAGCATGATGATCTTCGCGGAGGGCGCCACCTCCTTGATCGAGGTGCACGCCTCGATCCCGCCGCGCCTGGGCATCCGTACGTCCATCAGCACGATGTCCGGCAGCAGGTCGGCCGCCTTGTCCACGGCCTCCGCGCCGTCCCCCGCCTCGCCGACGACCTGGATGTCCTCTTCCTGCGCGAGGACGATCTCCAGCCCGCGCCGGAACAGCGCGTGGTCGTCGACGACGAGGACCCGGATGGGCTCCCCCGCCGACGGCCCGGCGGACTCCGCCGGCGGGTCCGTCTCACGGCAGCCCGCACCGTCGTCACCGCGCACCGGCCCGAAGCTGTCCGCCATCGTTCCTCCCCCTGCATGTGCCGAGCTGCTGGGCCAACCGGACCGGCTGCGCCGCCGGTTGACTGCCCGCCATGATTCCATGCCCGCGGCACGGCGCGGGGGGCCGCTGCGGACCGCCCGGTGCATACGCGCCACGCAAAGGCCCCCGCAGGACGCCGCAGCGTCCCGCGGGGGCAGCGGAACGAGATGCTCAGCCGCCGAGCGCGCCCCCGGCCCCACCGCGCGGCTCCTCCGAGCTGGAGGCCCCGTCGGGGTTCACGTGGATCACGCCGTAGTCGTAGGCGTGGCGCCGGTAGACAACGCTGGGAAGTTTGGTCTCGGAGTCGACGAACAGATAGAAGTCGTGTCCGACCAGCTCCATCTCGTACAGAGCCTGGTCGAGCGACATGGGTGCCGCCGAGTGGGTCTTCTCGCGGACGATGAGCGGTCCTTCGCCCTGCACTTCGAGGGAACCGATCCGGGTGATCGGAACCCCGTTCGCCTTCTCCTCGGAGTACGGCTCGCCGTTCGCGTTCAGCTGGGCGGCGTCCGGCACGACGTCGGCGACCTCTGCCGCCGAGAGCCGGCCCGCGCCCCTGCGGGTGTAGCGCTTGTCGTGCTGCTTGCGCAGCCGGGCCTCCAGCTTGTCCTGAGCCAGGTCCAGCGCCGCGTACGGGTCGGCGGCGGCGGCCTCGGCACGGATCACCGGGCCCCGCGAGCGCAGAGTGATCTCCACGCGGTCGGAACGGTCGGCCTGGCGCGGGTTGTGCTCCTTCGACACCTCGACGTCCAAGCTGATCACCTTGGCGTCGAGCTTCTGGATCCGCTCCGGATTCAGCTTCTCGGCCACGTGCTTGCGGAACCGGTCGGGCACCTCGGTCTTGCGGCCCTTGACGACGATGTCCACGCAGAACTCCGTTCCCGGATAGCTCCGCCCGACGGGGCGAAGCGTCTCCCTTTCGCACCAGACTCCGGTGAAGGCCGGAGCCTCGGACTTGGCGACTTTCACCTCCTCCTCCCCCATCGGCAAGATCCACACCCCACCGACTTCGGAGTCGAGCGACAGCGATGCGTGTGGCCTTAAGGCTCGCCAGTCCTCACAACCGAACATATCCCTCTATGACGGTTGTCGGCACCCGCTACCGGAACATACTTCCGTTCAGGTGGCCATCCACTCTTACTACCTGCAACGATGGGCCTTCCCCGGCAGTTCCAAATCTATTCACGGGATTTTTGCTCTGTCCGAGTTGCGCGGTCGCGGCCACCACCGCCGCACGCGGCGCCGCCCCCTCGCCCAGACCGCCCGCCCGCACCGCCCGCGCCGCCTCGGCCAGCGTGGCCCCCGTGGTGATCAGGTCGTCCACCAGCACGAGCACGGACCCGTCCGTCAGCCGCGCCGCGCCCGGGCGCGCTTGCAGCGCCCCCGCGAGGTTCTCCCGCCGCTGCCGGGCCCCCAGCCCCGCCTGGTCCGCCACCGCCCGCCGCAGCCCCAGTACCGGCGCCACCCGCGCGGGCACCCCGGCCCGCCGCAGCCGCCCCGCCGCGGCCAGCGCGATCCTGCGCGCCGGATCGTGCCCGCGCGCCCGGACCTGCCGCCGCGCCGACGGCACCGGAACCAGCGCCACCTCCCGCCCTGCCCCGCCCGCCGCACCCACCCCGCCCGCCGCGCCGTCGGCATCCGGCGCCGACAGCACCGCGGTCACCGCCCCCGCCAGGGCAGCGCCCAGCACCCCGGCCAACGGCAGCGCCCCGCGCTCCTTGTGCGCCAGCAGTACGGCGCGCGCCGGCCCCTCGTACACGGCGGCGGCATACACCACCGGAAGCCCCCCGGGCCGCGGCAGCGGCCGCGCCCGCACCGCACCGGCCCCGCTCAGCGCCTCCCGGCAGCCGGCGCACACCAGCACCCGCGCGGCCCCGCAGCCCGCGCAGTCCACCGGCAGGACCAGCCCCGCGAGCTCCTGCCACCACCCCCGCATGCCTCCACTGTGGCGGGCCCCGCAAAGGCCCGCCACCCCTGTGGACAACTCACCGGCGCACCGGTCAGCCCGGGTACACCGGGGCCCGGCCGCCCGCCACCGTGCGCCACTGCGCCCCCGGCGGCAGCCACACGATGCCGTCCTCCGAGTACCCCACCACCGGCTTCGGCTTCGACTCGTCCTCCGCAGCCGCCACCGCGACCGCGACGAGCCCGGTGGCCCCCGGCAGGCTCCCCGCGGCCACCGAACCGTCCGCCAGCATGTAACGGGCCTGCACCACCCCGCCGCTCTCCCGGCCCACCACCAGCAGCCGGCCCCGCGGCGCCCAGCTCATCGCCGTCACGTCCGCCATCTGCGGGGCCGCCGGGCGCAGCTCGCGCACCGACACCGCCGAGCCGTCCCCCTTGGGGTCGGGCCGTTCGATCCGCCCCACCCACAGGTTCTTGCGGCGGTCCTTGTTCTCCACGAGCAGCGCGATGCGCGCCCCGTCGGAGGAGGCCTTCAGCGAGGTGATCCGCCCGTCGAGCCCGGCCACCTGCACTTTCTCGGGGGTCCGGGTCCCGCCCGGCACCCGCCACAGCGCCGGATGCTGCGGATCCTGGTCGACGACCCACAAGTCGCCCGCCGCGTCCCAGCTCGGCGCGGTCAGCGTGTTCGGCGCGGCTCCCTTGCCGGTCAGCACCGGCTGCGGCATGGCACCCGCCCCGGTCAGCGGCACGACGTACAACCCGTGCCCGTCCTGGGAGACCACGGCCGCGCGCCCCTCGTCGTACGACACGGCCGCGGAGTCCACCTTGATCGCGGTGGGCGCGGACAGCGGTCCCGGCACCCGCTCCGAACGCGGCTGCTGGTCCTCGGCGGTGACGTCGAGCTTCATCCGGACCAGCCGGTCGTCGTTGTCGACGTAGTACTGGTACTGGGGCGTGCGGGGCCGGTTGGCGATGACGGCCGCCGTCACCTCGGTCACCGAGCACAGCGAGGAGGACTTCTCGTCGGAGCGCAGCAGTTCGACCCGGTCCAGCCGGGAGGCCGTCAGCTCTTTGACCGTGTACAGGAGTTGGGTCGCCATCTTCTGGCACTGCGGCGACGCGACGTTGTCGGCCTTGTCGTTCAGCGGCACCCGCAGCGTGTTCTGGCCGTCGTACGAAAGGGACTTGGTGCCCGGCCGCAGCTCCGTCCCGGTGGGGAAGCTGGACTCGACGACCGGCCCGAGCCACCTGGACGGCCCGGCCAGCAGCGACTGCACGGTCTGCGTCGTGGGGTCCATCCGCGAGTCCGGGTCGCTGCGCTGGCGCACGTACACGGGATCGGCGACCAACGTGCCGCCCGCGAAGTAGTACTTGTTGACCGGCATGTAGATGCGCTGGAAGTCCGACTCGCTCAGCACGAGGCTGCTCGGCGGAGTCGAGATCCGCCACTGCTTGCCCTCCTGCACCAGCTGCAGGAACTCCGCGTAATCGCCGCTCTCCGGCTGGTACGCGCTGCGCTCGTCCACGGTCGCGAGCTTCTTGCCGGTCACCTTCCAGCGGGGCCCGTCCGGATCCTTCTCGGTGCGGACCGGGAACCGGTCGAGGCCGGCCGAAAGCACCGTGACGGCGGTACCGGGCCGCCAGCTCTTCGCGGCTTCCTCGGTGAGGTACTTCCGGGCCGTCTCCAGCTGCGGATCGTCGCTGGTCATCGCCTCCAGGAAACCGTCGACGATCTCGCCCGCGCTGGCCTTGTCGGCGGGCGGTACGCCGAACACCCGGACCTGCGAGTCGACGCCCTGCGAAGCCTGCACCCGGCGGATCTCGCCGTGGTCGGGCATCGAGGCGCACCCGGCCAGCAGCAGCACGGCCACACCGAGCGCGTACGCCCGCAGGCCGCGCAGCCGCCTCCCGCCCTCAGCGTCCGTCGGCATCGGCATCGGCATCAGTTCGGTCCTCCTGTGGTGCCTGCTCGGCCGGCCGGGCCACGACCCTGGCTCCGCTGCCCGGCAGGGCCGTCGGGTCGGCGGGTACGGACTGCACCGAGGCCACCGCCGGCCGCGGCGGTATCGGCGACCGGTCCCCGGCGTCCGCCGGCTGCCGGCGGTCCGCCGCGGCGCCCGCGGCATCGGCGGCGGCCCTGGCCCGGTTGGCCCGGGAATCCTCGGGTTCCAGCGGGATGGGCGAGCCCCGCAGCGGCTCGTCGGCCGTACGCGGAAGGGTCAGGCGGAACTGCGAGCCGCCGCCCGGCTCGCCCCAGGCCTGCAGCCAGCCGCCGTGCAGCCGGGCGTCCTCGACGGCGATGGACAGGCCCAGGCCCGTACCGCCCGTCGTCCGGGCCCGTGCCGGGTCGGCCCGCCAGAAGCGGTTGAAGACACGGGTCGCCTCGCCGGGCTTGAGCCCGACGCCGTAGTCCCGTACGGCGACCGCGACGGCCCCGCCCGCGGACGCCAGCCGGACCACCACATCGCGTCCCTCGCCGTGCTCCACCGCGTTGACGACCAGGTTGCGCAGCACCCGCTCCACCCGCCGGGCGTCGGCCTCGGCGATGACCGGCTGGGTGTCGCCGAGCACCCGGATCCGGGTGCCCTTGCGCTCCGCGAGCGGCTCGGCCCCGTCGATGACGCGGCGCACGACGTCCCGCAGGTCGATGGGCTCCGCCTCCAGGGCGGCCGCGCCGGCGTCGAACCTGCTGATCTCCAGCAGGTCGGCGAGCAGCGACTCGAACCGGTCGAGCTGCCCGGCGAGCAGCTCGGCGGAGCGCGCCGTGACCGGGTCGAAGTCCACCCGCGCGTCGTGGATGACGTCCGCGGCCATCCGTACCGTCGTCAGCGGGGTGCGCAGCTCGTGCGAGACGTCCGACACGAACCGGCGCTGCATCCGCGAGAGGTCCTCCAGCTGCTGGATCTTGTTCTGGAGGTTCTGGGCCATTTTGTTGAAGGCTTCGCCCAGACGGGCGATGTCGTCCTCACCGGTGACCTTCATCCGCTCCTGGAGCCGCCCGGCCGACAGCCGCTCGGCGATCCCCGCGGCCATCCGGACGGGCGTGACGATCTGCCGCACCACGAGCCAGGCGATGGCGCTGAGGAGCACGACGACGAACAGCCCGGCGGTGGCGATGGTGCTCTTGACCAGGGTGAGGGACTCCTCCTCCTGGGTGAGCGGGAAGAGGTAGTACAGGTCGTACGGGTCCCCGTTGATGTCGGTGAGCCGCTTGCCCACGACCAGCGCGGGCTCGGGGTCCTTCTTCTCCCCGGCCCCGGCGGTGTACCGGATCTCCGAGAAGGTCTTGAAGGTGCCGGCCGAGTGGTTGACGGCCCGGCGCAGCTTGACGGGCACGCTGGCCGTCGGATCCACGTTGCCCGAGGCACGGGCGCCCTTGACGCCCTGGGTGCCGGGCAGGATCTGCTCACCGGTCCCGGCGCCGAGCGCGACCACCTCAAAGGCGGTCTGACCACCACTGGCCAGCTGTTTGACCAGCGAGTTCATCCAGGTACTGGCGTCCAGCCCCACCTTGTTGTCGGCGGCGTCGGGCCCGTCCACGGTCGCGGGGGCGTTGGCCTTCTCCTGTGCGACCGCGAACCCGCCCGCGGCCTGGCTCTGCGCCGCCTCCTCCTTGGCGGCCAGGAGGCCCTCGCTGACCTGCGCGATCACCACGAAGCCCAGCGCGAGGACCACGGAGAGCGACATCAGCACGGTGGCGGCGACCACCCGCAGCTGCATGTTGCGCCGCCACAGCCGGACAGCCGGGAGCAGCGGCCGGCGTACGAGGCGTACGCACAGCCGCAGCACGGAAGCACCGGGCGCTCCTTCCTGGAGCAGCCGGCCGGCCCGCAGGCTCCCCCAACGGGAGCCGCCCCGGCCCTTGCCGGACTGCACCTCAGCTGGGTCCGGCCTTGTAGCCGACACCGCGCACCGTCACGACGATCTCGGGGCGCTCCGGGTCCTTCTCGACCTTGGAGCGCAGGCGCTGCACGTGCACGTTCACCAGGCGGGTGTCCGCGGCGTGCCGGTAGCCCCAGACCTGCTCCAGCAGCACCTCACGGGTGAACACCTGCCAGGGCTTGCGCGCCAGGGCGACCAGCAGGTCGAACTCCAGCGGGGTCAGGGCGATGGAAGCGCCGTCCCGCTTGACCGAGTGCCCGGCCACGTCGATGACGAGGTCGCCGATGGCCAGCTGCTCGGGCGCGGGCTCCTCCGACCGGCGCAGGCGGGCCCGGATGCGGGCCACCAGCTCCTTCGGCTTGAACGGCTTGACGATGTAGTCGTCGGCCCCGGACTCCAGGCCCACGACGACGTCCACCGTGTCGCTCTTGGCGGTGAGCATCACGATCGGTACGCCGGACTCCGCCCGGATCAGCCTGCAGACCTCTATGCCGTCCCGTCCGGGCAGCATGAGGTCGAGCAGCACCAGGTCCGGCTTCGCCTCCCGGAAGGCAGCAAGTGCCTTGTCACCGTCCGCTACGAACGACGGCTCAAAACCTTCTCCACGCAGCACAATGCCGAGCATCTCGGCCAGCGCGGTGTCGTCGTCGACGACAAGGACGCGTCCCTTCATGGTTGACATCATCCCATTAGCTAATCGTTACCTGGCGGTGAGCTGTCCCACAGCCAAAAGGGCTGGAAATCGCCCCTCGGACCTGCGTGGAGATCAGGTCGACCAGTCTGCCCCGGATCCGGGTGACAATTGAAGGTACGGGCTGCCGAGGATCCGGGGGGATCGCCGGCCCGTTCGTGTACCCCACGTGGCACGATGGCAGCGACCAGCGCCCCCGCCGCAGCAGGTGCACGTGAAGGAGCGACGATGAACGACTCTCCGGGCTGGGCTTCGCCCGGATCCGATCCGTCCGACGGCGAGCGGCCCGGGGCGCCCACCGACCGGCCGGCCCCCGGCGACTCGAAGTGGTCGGCCGAGCAGCCGCCGCCCGGCCAGTGGACCAGCCCGGCCCCCGGCCAGAACCCGCCCTCACAGGCGCCCCAGCAGCCCCAGCCGCCCCAGCAGGGCCAGGGCTGGGGAGCGCAAGGGGGCCAGCACGGCGGCCCGTACGGCGGCCAGTACGGGCAGTACGGCTACCCCGGCGGCCCCGGCGGCCCCGGCCAGTGGGGCCAGCCCCCCGCCGCCAAGCCCGGCGTGATCCCGCTGCGCCCGCTCGGCCTCGGCGAGATCCTGGACGGCGCGGTCGCCACCATGCGCTCCCACTGGCGCTCGGTCCTGCCGATCACGCTGGTCATCGCCACCGTGGTGCAGGTGCTCAGCCTGCTCGCGCAGAAGTACGCCCTGGGGGACCTCGCCGTCTCGCCGGAGCCCGGTGCGGACCTCGACGAGGCGCTCAACGACGTCGCCGTAGCCCTGGCGGCCCTCGCCGGTGTCGGCTTCATCGCCGCCCTCGGCGGGATCGTGGCCACGGGCATGCTGACGATGGTCTACAGCCGGGCGGTGCTCGGCACCACGTCCACGGTCTCCGCCGCCTGGCGCGAGGCCCGGCCCCAGCTCCTGCGCCTCACCGGGCTCACGCTCCTCGTAGGACTGGGCGCGATCCTCCTCCTCGCCGTACTGGCCCTGCCCGGCATCCTTGCCGACAACCCGGCACTGGCCGTCCTGGGGATCTTCGCCTGGGTCCCGCTGATCGTCTGGCTGTGGATCAAATTCAGCCTGGCCTGGCCGGCACTGATGCTGGAGAAGAGCACCGTCTTCAAGGCCCTCGCCCGGTCCTCCAAGCTGGTCCAGGGCACCTGGTGGCGCATCTTCGGCATCACCGTGCTCACCCAGATCATCACCGGCATCGTCTCGGCGATCATCGTCTGGCCGCTCACCATCCTCGGCATGGCCGTCTACGGCGGCGGCCTGGCCGGGATGGAAGACGGCACCGCCTCCACCGCCTGGGGAGCGCTCGTCCTCTCCGGCATCGGCTCGATCATCGCCCAGACCATCGTGATGCCGATCACGGCCGGCGTCACCGTCCTCCTCTACGTGGACCAGCGCATCCGCCGCGAGGGGCTCGACCTGGAGCTGGCCCGGGCCGCCGGCATCGAGAACTACGGCACGACCGGAGGCTGACCACCCATGATGAGCACGGGGGGCCTCATCACGCGTGCCACGGCGCTCCTGCCGGGCGCCGAGACACCACCGGTCACGACGCCGCGCGAGCCCGCCCAGGAGGCGGCCGAGCGCGAACTGTCCAAGCCGATGTACCACGAGAACGATCCGGGCCTGCTGGACCGCGCCCTGCGCACGTTCCTCGACTGGATCGACGACCTGTTCGAAGCGGCCTCCGGGGCGACCCCCGGGGGGACGCTCGGCCTCGTGGTGATCGTCCTCCTGGTGGTCCTGGCCGTCGGCGCGCTGTGGTGGCGGCTCGGCGCCCCCGCCCGGATCCCCGCCGGCGCGGGCGTCCTCTTCGACGACGGCATCCGCAGCGCCGCCGACCACCGCACGGCCGCGGAGGCCCACGCCGCCGCCGGCCGCTGGACCGAAGCCGTCCAGGAACGCATGCGCGCCGTCGTCCGCTCCCTGGAGGAGCGCACCCTGCTCGACCCGCGCCCGGGCCGCACCGCCGACGAGGCGGCGGCCGAAGCCGCGGTCTCCCTCCCCGACCACGCCGGTGATCTCCGCGCGGCCGCCCGCACCTTCGACGACGTCACCTACGGCGGCCGTTCCGCCGACGCCGACACCTACGCCCGCCTGCGCACCCTCGACCTCACCCTGGACCGTGCCAAGCCGCTCCTGACGGGACCCACCGCATGACCGGCCCCACCCCGCCCGCGGGCCCCCCGACCCCGGCCGCAGCCCCCGGGCCCACCCGGCCCGCAGGCCGGCCCGCCGTCCGGCCCGCCCCGGCCGAAGGCCCCGGCGGCGCCGCGCAGCGGACCCGCCGGCTGCGCCAGGCCAGGTGGCTCCTGGGCTTCCTCGCCGTGCTCGCCGCGGGCGGCGTCGCCCTCGCCGCCCTGAACTCCGGCACCCGGCACGGCCTCCTCGACCCGCGCTCCGCCGACCCCTACGGCAGCAGGGCCGCCGCCGAGCTGCTCAAGGACCGGGGCGTCACCACCCGCGTCGTCACCACCGCCCGCGAGGCCGCCGAAGCCGCCGGACCGCGCACCACCCTCCTGATCACCGACCCGGACCGCCTCGGCACCCGCCAGCGCGGCCTGATCCGCTCGGCCATGGACCTCTCCGGCGGCCGCACCGTCCTCCTCGCCCCCGGCAGCCACAGCCTCACCGACCTGGCCCCCGGTGTCCGCGCCGAGGACGCCACCGGCGCCGACACCCTCACCCCGGCCTGCGGCCTGCCCGCCGCCACCTCCGCGGGCCGCGCCGACACCGGCGACGACCGCCGCTACACCACCGACCTGCCCCGGGCCACCGCCTGCTACCCCAGCGACGGCCGGCCCACCCTCCTCGTCCTCCCGGCGGGCGCCGGCGGCGACACCGTCCTCCTCGGCTCCGGCACGATCCTCCTCAACGAGAGCCTCGCCTCGGAGGGCAACGCCTCCCTCGCCCTCCAACTCCTCGGCTCCCGCCCGCAACTCGTCTGGTACATGCCGTCCCTCGCGGACTCCGACCCGGGCAGCGGCACCGAAGCCGACCAGGACAAGAGCCTCTTCGAACTCGTCCCGGCCGGCTGGTCCTGGGCCCTGCTCCAGCTCTTCCTGGCCGCCGCCCTCGCCGCCCTGTGGCGCGCCCGCCGGCTCGGCCCCCTGGTCACCGAGAAACTGCCCGTCGTCATCCGCGCCTCCGAGACCACCGAGGGCCGCGCCCGCCTCTACCGCAAGGCCGGGGCCCGCGACCGCGCCTCCACCGTGCTGCGCGCCGCCACCCGCGAACGCCTGGCCGCCCTGGTCGGCGTACCGGCCTCCCAGGCCCACGACCCCGCCACCCTGGTTCCCGCCGTGTCCGCCCGGCTCGGCGACGGCGGCCACGACGTGACCACCACCCTCTTCGGCCCCACTCCCTCCGACGACGCGGCACTCGTCGCGCTCGCCGACCACCTCGACGCCCTCGAAAGAGAGGTCCGTACGTCATGACGTACCCGGCCACCGAGTCCGCCGCCGCGGACAGCGCCCGCGCTTCCCTCGAAGCGCTCCGCACCGAGATCGGCAAGGCCGTGGTCGGTCAGGACTCCGCCGTCACCGGCCTGGTCGTCGCCCTGCTGTGCCGCGGCCACGTACTCCTCGAGGGCGTCCCCGGCGTCGCGAAGACCCTCCTCGTACGAGCCCTCGCCGCTTCTCTCGAACTCGACACGAAGCGCGTCCAGTTCACGCCGGACCTGATGCCGAGCGACGTCACCGGCTCCCTCGTCTACGACGCCCGGACCGCCGAGTTCTCCTTCCAGAACGGCCCGGTCTTCACCAACCTCCTCCTCGCGGACGAGATCAACCGGACCCCGCCCAAGACCCAGTCCTCGCTCCTGGAAGCGATGGAGGAGCGCCAGGTCACGGTCGACGGCACGCCGCGCCCGCTGCCCGAGCCCTTCCTCGTGGCCGCCACCATGAACCCCCTGGAGTACGAGGGCACGTACCCGCTTCCGGAAGCCCAGCTGGACCGCTTCCTCCTCAAGCTCACCGTGCCGCTGCCGTCCCGCGCGGACGAGATCGGTGTCCTGACCCGGCACGCCGCCGGCTTCAACCCCCGTGACCTGCATGCCGCGGGCATCCGCCCGGTGGCCGGCCCGGCCCAGCTCGAAGCGGCCCGCGAGGCCGTCGCCAGGGTGTCCGTCTCCCCGGAGATCGCCGGCTACGTCGTCGACATCTGCCGTGCCACCCGCGAATCGCCGTCGCTGACCCTCGGCGTCTCCCCGCGCGGCGCGACGGCCCTGCTGGCCACCGCCCGCGCCTGGGCCTGGCTCACCGGCCGCGACTACGTCACCCCCGACGACGTCAAGGCCCTGGCCCTGCCGACGCTGCGTCACCGCGTCCAGCTGCGCCCGGAAGCCGAAATGGAAGGCGTCACGGCGGACGCGGTCATCACCGCGATCCTCTCCCACGTCCCCGTCCCGCGCTGATGGCCCTCACCGGACGCACGGCCCTGCTGGCGGCCCTCGGCAGCATCCCCGTCGGCATCCTCGAACCGAGCTGGACGGGGATGCTCGCCGTCAACGGCCCGCTCGCACTGGCCTGCGCGCTCGACTGCGCCCTGGCGGCGCCGGTCCGCGGCCTGCGCCTGTCCCGCTCGGGCGACACTTCGGTGCGGCTGGGCGAGCCGGCGGAGGTCCACCTCACGCTCACCAACCCGAGCGGCCGCCGGCTCCGGGCCCGCGTCCGCGACGCCTGGCCCCCGAGCAGCTGGACCCCGGGCACGGAAACGGCCGCCTCCCGCCACAGGCTGGACGTCCCCGCCGGGGAACGCCGCCGCATGACCACCCGCCTGTTGCCCACCCGCCGCGGCGACCGCCAGGCCGACCGGGTCACGATCCGCTCGTACGGACCGCTCGGCCTGTGGGCCCGCCAGGGCACGCACACGGTCCCCTGGACGGTCCGCGTCCTGCCGCCCTTCACCAGCCGCAAGCACCTCCCCTCGCGCTTGGCGCGCCTGCGGGAACTGGACGGCCGTACGAGCCTCCTGACCCGCGGGGAGGGCACCGAGTTCGACAGCCTCCGCGACTACGTCCCCGGTGACGACACCCGTTCCATCGACTGGCGGGCCACCGCCCGTCAGCAGAACGTGGCGGTCCGCACGTGGCGTCCCGAACGCGACCGCCACATCCTGATCTGCCTGGACACGGGCCGCACCTCGGCGGGCCGCGTCGGAGACGCCCCCCGCCTGGACTCCGCGATGGACGCGGCCCTGCTCCTCGCTGCCCTGGCGACCCGCGCCGGCGACCGCGTGGACCTGCTGGCCCACGACCGCCGCCCCCGCGCCCAGGTCCAGGGCCGCCCGGCCGCCGACGTCCTGCCGTCCTTCGTCAACGCGATGGCGACGCTCGAACCCGAACTGGTCGAGACGGACTCCCGCACCCTGGTGTCAACGATCCTGCGCAGTGCCCCGCGCCGGTCCCTGGTGGTCCTCCTGACGAGCCTGGACGCGGCGCCGATCGAGGAGGGCCTGCTGCCTCTGCTTCCGCGCCTCACGCAGCGCCACACGGTCCTGCTGGCCTCGGTGGCGGATCCGCACGTGGCGGAGATGACCGCGTCCCGCGGCAGCGCGGAAGCGGTCTACGAGGCCGCGGCGGGCGCCCAGTCCCAGGCGCAGCGCCGCCGCACGGCCGACCAGCTCACCCGCCACGGCGTCCACGTCGTCGACGCCACCCCGGACACCCTGGCCCCGGCCCTGGCCGACGCCTACCTGGCCCTCAAGGCCGCCGGCCGCCTGTAACCCGCTGCGCCGATCCTCCTCACGCGTACGCTGGCCGGGCACCCGCCAGGAGGACACCACGGCCGACCTCACCCCCGAGCAGATGCGCCGCTTGCACGATTTCGCGGAGCGGCTCGCGGAGCTGGCCGAGCACCAGGAGGACCGGTGGAAGGTGCAGACCACCGATGGTCAGATCGTCCTCACCATGATGAGCCCCACCGCTCCCCGCGGGCTCAACGTGGTGCGACTGCGCCGTCAGATCGAGGCCCAGACACCTGAGGTCATCGCCCTCAACGACACGAACATGGGGGATCCTCAGACCGGCCTGACCAAGGTCCCCGACCTCATGGTCATCGCGGAAGAGGACACCGACGACATGGCGAAGGTCGTCAGCTCCCGCGATGTCCTGATGGTGGTGGAAGTCGTCTCACGCACGAATTCGCTCACTGACATCCGCGACAAGCTGCACGACTATCCAAAGATGGGTGTTCCGCTGTACGTCGTCGTGGACCCCCGCAAGGACAAGCGGACCGTGACTGTGCACAGTGATCCCTCAGCAGGACCGGACGGCGTCCGCTTTCGCAAGACGGTGCCCTACGCCTTCGGGGACACCGTCACCGCCGGCCGCTGGACGCTCGACACGAGCAGCCTCAAGAGCTACCCCGCCGACTGGTGAATGCGCGGGGCCGCCCCAAACGGCGCGAGCCCCTGAACGCAGAAAAGCCCCGCACCGGGCCCGAAAGGGCTGGTGCGGGGCTTCCCGCAATGATTGTTCGGCGGCGTCCTACTCTCCCACAGGGTCCCCCCTGCAGTACCATCGGCGCTGAAAGGCTTAGCTTCCGGGTTCGGAATGTAACCGGGCGTTTCCCTAACGCTATGACCACCGAAACACTATGAAATTCAGAACGCTGGCACCGACACAGCCGTTCGTTATTTCAGAACTAACACAGTGGACGCGAGCAACTGAGGACAAGCCCTCGGCCTATTAGTACCAGTCAGCTTCACCCGTTACCGGGCTTCCACATCTGG
>NZ_JBVJFA010000008.1:0-259215 GCF_055588085.1 Streptomyces sp. NPDC046303 | reverse complement strand
GCACGCCACCCACTGCGGGTGTGGCGTGCGCGCCGACGCGCCGGTATGCACGCCGTTCCGGGCGGCCGTCAGCAGGTCGAGTGGAAGAGGCCGCCGACGCGTTCGGTCGCGGTCAGCCGGTTGTACAGGGCCACCGCCGCCCTCGTCTCCTCCACGTGCACCTCGACCCCGGCCGCCCGCAGGACCTCCAGGGTCTCCGGCATGATCCCCAGGCGCTCCTCCATGCCCCGGCTCAGGACGACCACCCGCGCGCCGTGGTCGAGGAGTTCACGTACGTCCTGCGGCGGGACGCCGGGGTCGTGGCGGGTGCCGTGCTCGGACCAGTCCCAGGGCCGGCCGCCGCCGGGATAGAGCTTGAAGTCCTTGCCGGGCGCGAGCCCTTCGGCCTCGATGCGCCCCCACGCCAGGTGGGTGACGCGAGGGGAGGCGGCGGGGGAGGCGGCCTGGGCGGGCGGACTCCAGAGCATCAGGTTGCTCATCAGCTCGGCCTGCTCGATCGCGTCGTCCAGCGCGTGGTGCGTGTGCCGCCGGCGCGACCGCAGCTCGCGCGGCATCCTGCCCTTGACGGCGGCCCGCAGCGGGACGCGCGCCTTCGTCGCGTAGAGCGTTTTCATGTCCAGGCAGCCGGAGTGGCCGAACGGGCTGTCGCCGCCGAAGCGCATCAGGTACCAGTACAGGAAGGTCCAGTCGAAGGAGGCCGGGTAGCCGCACATCACGGGCTGGGCGCCGGCCGAGACCTCCCGCACCCACGTGCGGAACTCCGCCATCGCCGTGTCCGGATCGGCGCCCTCGCGCACCAGCCGGTCCCGGTCGAGCCCGCTCACCGCGAGCGCCTCGGGTACGAAGTCCTCGGCGATCGGCCGCAACTCCCGGTAGAAGGTGAGCTCTTCGGGATCGGCGGCCGTATACGACCCGCCGTCCTGCCGCCCGGCGACGGCGGCCCCGAAGCTGATCATCGAGTACGGGCCGGGAATGGGTCCGTCGGCCTCGATGTCGACGGAGATGTAGAGACTGGGACGTGCGGTACGGGCTGCCATGCGCGGCAGCATGCCAGCCCGTACCGCCGTGGACCATCGGGTTTTCCCGTTACGGAGCGGGCGTCAGGTACATCCCGCTCTGATCGGCACCGGCGGTGTTCTTGCAGCCGAACCCGGACGCGGCGGGCTGTGCCACGACCAGGGCCAGGCAGCGGCCCGCGGCCAGCTGGCCGAAGTAGTTCGGGTGCATGGACTCCTGGATCAGGCCCTGCGACTCGTTGTTGTCGATCCAGCGCGCCCACTCGCTCGTCGTGGCCGACGCCGGGACCGTCGAGGTCACCTGCTTGCTCGCCTTGGCGCAGACCTCGCGGCCCTGGAGCATGTCGCGCAGGTCCAGGAACTGCACGCCCTTGGCGGCCGCGACACCCTTGATGCGGTTCGCGATCTGCGGGACGAGCGAGTCCCGGGCCCAGTCCGAGTCCCGGTTCCAGAACGGGCAACCGCCGGTGTTGAGGCGGCTCCAGTCGCTCTGGGTGTACCGGTTCTCCGCACCGCGCGGGATCGGCGACGGGTAGGACTGCAGCACGATCCGGTAGGAGGAGTCGGCGTACCCGGCCCCGCGCATCACGGCCCGGATCTCGTCCACGGACTTGCCGACCGCGCCCATCACCGCGTCGATCTTCTGGTCCACGCCGTACTGCTGGTCGTCGTAGCAGTACGAGTTCCAGATGATGAAGTCGTACGCGCAGTCCTTGATGATCTCGGCGAAGCCGAGGTCGTTCCCGCCGATGGACAGGGCGATGACCTTGACGTTGTGGCTCGCGGCCACCGCGGCGAGCTGATCGGCCTGCGGAGCCTCGCCCTTGAAGGCCACCCCGCCGTTCGAGGCGCGGAACACGTTCTCGGACGTGGCCCCGGAACAGGCCAGGTTGACCGCCACGTCCGCGATCGCCCCGGCGCTGCGCACCTCGGCGGAGTCGGAGCGGTGGCAGCCGCCCGCGGTGGTCCCGTAGACCTTGCCGGGATCGTAACTGCTGCCGCTGACCCAGCCCCGGTCGGTGCCGTTGCGGCTCCCGGTGTTGGTCAGGCTGTTGCCCTTCCAGCGCCCGGCCTCGCCGGAGATGTAGCTGTCGCCCATGGAGACCACGGCGGTGGGCCCGCTGCCGGGACTGGCGGCGGAGGTCCCGGCGCCGGCGGACATCAGTGCGCCGACGGCGAGCGGCAGAACCATTCCGGCCCCGGCCAGTCGTCGCACACGACTGCCGGCCCGGTCCTTGCTGGCGGTGCGGAATCCGATCACGGCGGAACTCCTGCGGTCGGCCATGCGGGAGCCAGGACAACTCCGCCGCATGGCTGGGGAAGTGGGGGTTACCGCCGGCCGGTGGCACCGGAAAGGTGACACGCGCCCACTTGTTACCGCTAGGTACAGTCATGTTACGAACGAGTAACAACCGACCGGTCGTTCGGCCCCGCCCTCCCTGATCGCCCCGAAGTGGCCCAAAAACCACTCCGCCCCCGGCGCCGGAAAGGCGACGGGGGCGGAGGGGGCTGCGTTCGACTGCTGTGCGTTTCAGTCGAATTCAGACATTCAGCCGACCAGCTGGTCGTATGCGGGGAGGGTGAGGAAGTCCGCGTAGTCCGCGTCCAGGGAGACCTGGAGGAAGAGGTCGTGGGCCTGCTGCCACTTTCCGGCCGCGAAGGCCTCCTCGCCGAGCTCGGTGCGCAGGGCGGCCAGTTCCTCCGCCGCGATGGTGCGGGTCAGCTCGGCCGTGGCGGTCTTGCCGTTCTCGAAGACGACGCCGGCGTTGATCCACTGCCAGATCTGCGAGCGCGAGATCTCGGCCGTGGCCGCGTCCTCCATCAGGCCGAAGATGCCGACGGCGCCGTGGCCGCGGAGCCAGGCCTCGATGTACCGGATGCCGACCTGGACGGCGTTGCGCAGGCCGTCGTACGTGGGCTTCGCGTCCAGCGAGTCGATCGCGATGAGCTCGCCCGGAGCCACCGAGACGTCCTCGCGCAGGCGCTCCTTCTGGTTCGGCTTGTCGCCGAGCACGGCGTCGAAGGAGGCCATCGCGATCGGGACCAGGTCGGGGTGGGCGACCCAGGAGCCGTCGAAGCCGTCGCCGGCCTCGCGGTCCTTGTCGGCCTTGACCTTCTCGAAGGCGATCCTGTTCGCCTCGGCGTCCTTGCGGGACGGGATGAAGGCCGCCATGCCGCCGATGGCGTGCGCGCCGCGCTTGTGGCAGGTGCGGACCAGGAGTTCGGTGTACGCCCGCATGAACGGGGCGGTCATCGTCACCGCGTTGCGGTCCGGCAGGACGAACTTCTCGCCGCCGTCACGGAAGTTCTTGACGATGGAGAAGAGGTAGTCCCAGCGGCCCGCGTTCAGGCCGGCCGCGTGGTCGCGCAGCTCGTAGAGGATCTCCTCCATCTCGTACGCGGCGGTGATCGTCTCGATCAGGACCGTGGCGCGGACGGTGCCCTGCGGGATGCCGACGTAGTCCTGGGCGAAGACGAAGATCTCGTTCCAGAGGCGCGCCTCCAGGTGCGACTCCGTCTTCGGCAGGTAGAAGTACGGGCCCTTGCCGAGGTCGATCAGACGCTTCGCGTTGTGGAAGAAGTACAGGCCGAAGTCCACCAGCGAGCCGGAGGCCGGGCCGCCCTCGAACTGGAGGTGGCGCTCCTCGAGGTGCCAGCCGCGCGGCCGCATCACGACCGTGGCGAGCTGCTCGGCGGGCTTCAGCGCATACGCCTTGCCGGTGCGGGCGTCGGTGAAGTCGATCCGGCGCTCGTAGGCGTCGATCAGGTTGAGCTGGCCGAGGACGACGTTCTCCCAGGTGGGGGCGGAGGCGTCCTCGAAGTCGGCGAGCCAGACCTTCGCGCCCGAGTTCAGGGCGTTGATGGTCATCTTGCGGTCGGTCGGACCGGTGATCTCCACGCGGCGGTCGTTGAGCGCGGCCGGGGCCGGCGCGACCTTCCAGTCGGCCTCGCGGATCTGTGCGGTCTCCGGGAGGAAGTCGAGCGTGGAGGTGCGGGCGATCTCGGCGCGCCGCTCGCCACGCCGGGCGAGGAGCTCGGCCCGGCGCGGGGCGAACCGCCGGTGGAGCTCGGCCACGAAGGCCAGCGCCGCTTCTGTGAGGACTTCGTCCTGTCGGGGCAGGGGTTCGGCATCGACGATGGCCAGCGATGACGGCGCTGGTGCGGACATATCTGTCACTCCTTGCAGCGGCGGTGCCTGGCGGCCGCGGGGGAATGCTCGCGCGCGGACGGCACGGAGTGCCGTCGATGGTGGAGAGTTCCAAACTACGGTCGCGGGCGCCGTCTGTGGGTTCAGGGCGCTTCTGACCAGTGGATAGTAATTTCCTCATGGTGGAAGTTCAATGGTTTGTTGATATCGAGATTCTCCGAGTCGACAGATTTTGCCCACGGTATGGCTCTCAGTGCCACACCGGTCACGCCCTGCGCTGCCCGAACGCGCCTCAGTTCCGCTCGAGCCGCGCCAGATCGGCCGGCACGTCGATGTCGAAGGGTTCGGCCACATCCGCGCACTCCACCAGAGTGAGCTCTGCCGCGTGCCGTGTCAGGTGGACACGCGCACCCTTGTCGCCGTCGGCCGTCTCCGCGATGTCCGCCCACCGGTCCGAGCCGAACAGCACCGGATGGCCGCGCTCCCCGCCGTAGGCCGCCGCGACCAGGCTGGCGGGGGAGCGGTACGCCTCCCGTACCCGGCCCACGGCCGCCGGACCGATGCCCGGCTGGTCCACCAGGGAGACCAGGGCCGCGCGGGCGCCCGTACCGGCCAGGGACGCGAGGCCGACCCGCAGGGAGGAGCCCATGCCCTGCGCCCAGTCGGGGTTGTCCACGACCACGCATCCGGACAGGTCCGCGCGCTCGCGGACCTCGGCCGCCGAGGCGCCGAGCACCACGTGGACGGGACCGCAGCCCGCCTCGCGCAGTACGCGTACGGCGTTCTCCACCAGCGGGCGGCCGCGGTACGGGAGCAAGGCCTTGGGCCGGCCGCCCAGGCGGCGGCCACCGCCCGCCGCCAGGAGCAGGCCCGCGATCACCGGTGCGCCGGTGGGGGGAGCGGAGTGGGGAGCGGAGTCGGAAGGCGTGTGGGAATCGGCTGACATGCCACCGATTCTCGCTCCCCCGGGGAAACCCGGCTGCGCCGCGTGCGCCGCGCCAGCGAGCGCCGTACGGAGGCCAGCGCGGCCCCCATCCGCAGCGGAGGGGAGATCCGGTTCTCGGCGGCAGCCAGCAGGGCTCGTTCGTCACGGTCGGTCAACATCACGCGTCTCCTTGCCAATCGGGGGCCAATGCGGCGAGTCTGGTCCCTGATTGGCCTGGCCGTCAGAGCCAATCAGGGGAGGTTGGCATGGCGAACGGGCGAGTGGTCCAGACAGCGGACAGAACGATCGGCAGCCGTCAGCTCGCGGCGCTGCTCCCCGCGGAGGTGCTGGCCCGCCCCGGGTACCGGGCGCTCGCCGACGCCCTGCGCACCCTGGTCCTCGACGGGCGCATCGCCCTGCACGTACGGCTGCCCGCCGAGCGCGAGCTCGCCGAGGCGGTCGGCGCCAGCCGGGCCACCGTCACCGGGGCGTACGACCTGCTGCGCGAGAGCGGCTACCTCCGCAGCCGCCGCGGTTCCGGCACCTGGACCGAACTCCCCGACGGCCACCTCCCGGTCGGCTCGCCGGGCCTCATCGGCGGCGGCACCGGAGGCCGGCCCGACGGCGACCCGGGGATCGACCTCGCCATCGCCGCCATGGGCGCCCCGGAGGACAGCCTCTCCGAGGCCTTCGCCTGGGCCGCCCCGCGGCTGCCCCGCCTCGCCCGCAGCCCCGGCTACCACCCCTTCGGCCTCCCCGACCTGCGCAGGGCCGTCGCCGAACGGTTCACCCGGCGCGGCCTGCCCACCCGCCCCGAGCAGATCCTGGTCACGGCCGGCGCCCAGCAGGCCTTCGCCCTGGTCGTCAGCCTGCTCTGCCGCCCCGGGGACCGGGTCGTCACCGAGAACCCCACCTACGCCAACGCCCTCGACGCCCTGCGCCACGCCCGGCTGCGCACCGGGTCCATAGCCGTCTCCGACGCGGGCTGGGACATGGAGATCGCCGAGTCCACGCTGCGCCAGACCGTGCCCCGGATGACGTACGTGATCCCCGATTTCCACAACCCGACCGGCGCGCTGATGCCGGCGGAGCAGCGGCTGCGGCTGCTCGCGGCGACCCGGGCCGCCGGCACCTGGCTGGTCGTCGACGAGACCATCGCCGACATCGCACTGGACGTGCCCGCGCCCCCGCCGCTGGCCTCGCTCGCCCCGCGCGGCGGCGCCGAACACGTGATCACCATCGGTTCGCTCAGCAAGACGCACTGGGGCGGCCTGCGGGTGGGCTGGATCCGGGCCACCGCCAAAATGATCACCGAGCTGACGTCCGTACGGGTCTCCGCCGACATGAGCGGCTCGGTCCTCGACCAGCTGGTCGCGCTCCCGCTGATGGAGAGCATGGAGCGCTCGCTGCCCGCGCGCCTGGCGCAGCTGCGGATCCGGCGCGAGGCCCTGGTGCAGTCCCTCCAGCGGCACACCCCGGAATGGTCCTGGCAGCTCCCGCCGGGCGGGCTCTCGCTCTGGGTCGACCTCGGCGAGCCCGTCAGCTCCGCCCTGTCCGAACGGGCCGCGGCGGCCGGGGTGCACATCGGCCGCGGCGCCCGCTTCGGCGTGGACCCGGGCACCTTCGAGCACCGGCTCCGGATCCCGTACACCCTGCCCGCCGACCGCCTCGACGAGGGCGTCCGGCTCCTCGCCCAGGCCTTCCACGACGGGGTCCCGCTCGCCCCGGCGGTGGACCGGCCCTATTGGGTGGCATAGCCGTACGGGCAGCAGCCCGCAGGGCCCCGGTCGCAGGGCGGGGGTATCAGCCGACGCCCAGCGCCACCAGGCAGGTGTCGTCCTCGTGCTCCTCGGGCGTGTACGCCTCCATGATCCGGTCGAGGGTCTCCTGGGGGTCGAGCCCGCTGCACCCCGTCAGTACCTTGCGCAGGATGTCGATGCTGTCCGCGATGTCCTCACCCCGGCGCTCGACCATGCCGTCCGTGTAGAGCAGCAGGAGATCACCGGGCAGGAGGTCCGCGGTCGCGGTCCCGTACTCGTGCCCGGGCAGGAGCCCGAAGAGGGGGCCGCGGTGCTCCGTGTCCAGCACGGAGGCCCTGCCGTCACGCAGCAGCAGCGGCGGCGGGTGGCCGGCACACGCCCAGCGGAACCGCCGCTCCCCGTCGATGTGCCCGATGATCGCGGTCGCCGTTTCGGCGACCGGGTCGGCGCACAGCAGCTCGTTGAGCCAGGTGGTCAGCTGGCCCGCGTGCGTCCCCGGGGCGTGGGCCAGGCCCGCGAGGGCGTGCCGTTGCTGCGCCATCCGGGCGACCGCGCTCAGTCCGTGCCCGCAGGCGTCACCGATGGCGAGCAGGGTCCGGCCGTCCGGCAGCAGGCGGCATTTGTACCAGTCGCCGCCCACCGCCGCATCCGTTTCCGCCGGCAGGTAAGCCGCCGCCACGGACAGGCCCGCCTGGGCGAGAGCGGCCGAGTGCGTCGGCAGCAGCGCCTCCCGCAGAGCCGAGGCGACCCGCCGCTCGGCGGCCGCCTCCTCCCTCAGCCGGTCCGACTGCCTGCGCGTCGCGGCAAGCCGCTGCCGGCTGCGCACCTGGGACGTCAGGTCGCGCGCGATGACGTGCACCGACCAGGGGAGTCCGTCGATCGCGATGACGGGATGCCCCACGAGGTGAAGGGTGCGCACCTCCCCGAGCACGTTGAAGCGGATCTCGGTCCCCGACGGCTCCTCGCCGTCGATCAACGCCAGCAGGAACTTTCCCAGGCGCGCCACGTCGTCCAGCAGGACGACGTCGCACAGTTCGGCCAGGGTCAGAGGCCGGGACGGATCGTTGCGGAAGATCGACGAGAGCCCTTCCGACCAGGCGACCTCGCCGGACAGCAGGTCCCAGGTGCCCCAGCCCATGGACCCGATGTACTGCGCGTCCAGGGAGAGCAGTTCCATGCGGTTGTGGGCCGCCCGCCACGTCGCCAGCACCTTGTCGCCGCAGGACGAGGCGTCGTACAGGAGCTTCGTGCGGTGCAGACCGTCGCTGCGCTGCTCCGTGTAGTCCAGGGCGTACCCCTTCAGGGCACGGCCGGTACTCAGCACGGAGTCCAGAGCCCCGACCAGCCCGCCGACCGCGGCCCCCGGCTGGACTTCGAGCAGCCGCCGGCCGATCTGGCGGTCCGGAGCCTCCAGCCAGTCGGCCGCGCGGACGTGGTTGCCGGCCTGGACCGTGAAGTCGACCGTCCGCCCGGTCTCGTCGCGCACCGGGATGAACAGCGCTGCCGACAGCGGGATGGCCGGCAGGGTCGCGCAGACGCACTCCCACGGGTCGTGTTCCTCCGCGCCGTCGCTGCAGCCGTGGCCGGGCCCCGGACTGCCGCACGAGCAGACGTCCACGCGCTCGTCCGCCGGAGGGGCCCCTTCCCCCGCCGGGCGTTCGTCGACCCGGACGCCGGCCCCGTGGCGGGCCGCCTCCCGCAAGGCTCTGACCTCACGCGCGAGGTACTGCTTGAGCGTGTCGGGGTCCTGCGGGATCAAGGGACTCATGGGTCATCACCGGCTGGGTAGCTGGTACGGGCCGTCCCGCCGGGGTCATTCGGCGAGCATGCCCGTGCGCAGTCTGGTCAGGATGCGGGTCAGGAGGCGCGAGACCTGCATCTGGCTGATGCCGAGCTCGGCGCCGATCTCGGACTGGGTCATCTCCCGTCCGAACCTCAAGTACAGGATCTCCCGGTCCCGTGCGCACAGCTCGTGCAGCAGAGGTCCCAGGGCGTGCAGGTCCTCGAAGAGCTCGATGGCGCGGTCGCTCTCCCCGGCGGCGTCCGCCGGGGTGCGGGACGTGCGCGGCGCGGTCTGTTCCGCACCGCCCGCCGGGGCGTCGAGGGGCTCGGTGGAGTAGCCGTTGGCCGCGACGAGCCCCTCGATGACCTCTTCCTCGTCCAAGCCGAGGTGGCGGGCGATCTCGCGCACGGTGGGGGCGCGGCCCAGCGCGGCCGAGAGGTCGTCGCCGGCCCTGGTGAGGTCGATGCTGCGCTCCTTGAGCCTGCGCGGAACGCGCACCGCCCAGGTGGTGTCCCGGAAGTGCCGTTTGATCTCCCCGGTGATGTACGGGAGGGCGAGGGTGGAGAAGTGCACCCCCCGGTCGGGATCGAAGCGGTCGATCGCCTTGATCAGTCCGATCGTGCCGGCCTGGACGATGTCCTCCAGCTCCGCGCCGGCCCCGCCGGCGCTCCCGCTGCGGAACCCGCGTGCGGCGAACCGTACGAGGGCCATGTTCATCTCGATCAGCGTGTTGCGCACGTACCGGTGCTCCGCCGTGCCCTCCGGCAGGCTCCGCAGACGGGTGAAGAAGAGCCCGGTCAGCTCCCGGGCGTCCTCGGGGGCCACCTGGTGGGCCAGGGCGATCCGGGGCACCCCGGCACGGTCCGGCACCGACGCGTGCGCAGGCCCGCTCGCAGGCCCGCCCGCCGACGCGGGCGCAGTCGCTTCCGGCGAGGTCACGCGGCTGGTGGTGCGATCGATGGGGGTGGTGGATCCGGGCACGGTCCCGTCCTTCCGTCCGTCGGTGCAGG
The DNA here is from genome assembly GCF_055588085.1 of Streptomyces sp. NPDC046303. Taxonomy (NCBI): domain Bacteria; kingdom Bacillati; phylum Actinomycetota; class Actinomycetes; order Kitasatosporales; family Streptomycetaceae; genus Streptomyces; species Streptomyces sp. NPDC046303. The sequence continues at coordinate 249,573 of NZ_JBVJFA010000008.1, read as the reverse complement.
GCTGCCAGGTGCGCCTGCCCGCCGTGCCCGCGTCCACGCCCCCGGGACGCCAAAGGGGGCCGTCCGGCCCGCCGGCGCGGGACTTTCGTCCGTCCCGGCCACGGCCACGGCGCCGGGGCCGGCCTTACGGGGTGCGGATGAGGCGGCGGGTGGCGGCCGCCGCCACCGCCGAGGTGCGCGAGTCGACGCCGAGCTTCGCGTAGATGTGCACCAGGTGTGACTTGACCGTCGCCTGGCTGAGGAAGAGCCGCTTGGAGATCTGCTGGTTCGACAGGCCGTCCGCGACGAGCTGCAGCACCTCCAGCTCCCGCTTCGTCAGTGCCTCCGCCGGGGTCCGCATCCGGTCCATCAGCCGCAGCGCCACCGCCGGGGCCAGCGCCGACTGGCCCGCCGCGGCGGTCCGTACCGCCGCTGCCAGTTCCTCCGGCGGGGCGTCCTTCAGCAGGTAGCCCGAGGCGCCGGCCTCCACCGCCGCCAGGATGTCCGCGTCCGTGTCGTACGTGGTCAGCACCAGGACCCGGGGCGCGTCCCGGCGGGCCGTGATCAGGGCCGTCGCCTCGGAACCGTGCATCCCCGGCCCGAACTGGAGATCCATCAGGACCACGTCCACGGGCTCGGCGCCGGCCAGTTCCACCGCCCGCTCGGCGGTCGCGGCCTCCGCCACCACCGCGAAGTCCGGTTCGGTGTCCAGTACCGCGCGCAGACCCGCCCGGACCACCGGGTGGTCGTCCGCGAGGAGCAGCCGGATGGTCATCAGGAGGCCTCCAGGGGCAGCGGCAGGGTGACGGCCACGGCGGTGCCCTGGCCCGGGTCGGACTCCACGGTGAACAGCCCGCCCAGGGTCTCGGCGCGCGAGCGCATCGCGGGCAGCCCGAAGCCCCCGTCCCCCGACGCCGCGGCGGCCGAAGAAGGGTCAAAGCCCTGCCCGTCGTCCACGATGTCCAGCGTCACCGAGGCGTCCATGAAGGTCAGCGTGATCTCGGCGCGCTTGGCCCGCGCGTGGCGCACCACGTTGGCCAGCGCCGACTGGGCGATCCGCAGCAGGGCCACCTCGTACGGGGTCGGCAGCACCCGCGGCGTGCCGCTCAGCGAGAACCGCACGCGCGGCCAGGGCGCGCCGGAGCACAGCCGCCGCAGGGCCGCCGGCAGAGAGCCGTGTTCCAGATCCGGCGGGGTCAGGGCCCGTACGAAACGACGCGCCTCGGCGAGGTTCTCCTGGGCGGCTTCGCGCGCCTGCGCGATGTGCGCCAGCGCCGCCTCCTGGGGCGGACCTTCGCCGAGGGCCCGCTCGGCGGCCCGCAGCAGCAGCTGGATGGAGGACAGCCCCTGGGCCAGGGTGTCGTGGATCTCCCGGGCGAGGCGTTCCCGTTCGGCGAGGATCCCGGCGCCCCGCTCGGCGGCGGCCAGTTCCGCCCGGGTGGTGATGAGCTCCTCGATCAGCTCGCGGCGGCGTTCGCTCTCGCGGTACAGCGCCTGGTAGCCCAGTACGGTCGCCACCGCCACGGCCGCGCCCAGCAGCGGCCCGAGGAACGCTCCCGGGGGCACCGCGCTGCTGTGCGCGAGGAACCCCCCGATGGCCGTGCAGGCGGTCAGCGCGACGGCCGCGACACCCCAGCGCAGCCGCAGCAGGTGCAGCTCCAGGAAGTACAGCGGGAAGGCGATCCACAGCCCGTCGGGGGAGACCGCCAGCAGGGCCGCCCAGATCGCGCCGAGCGCGGCCAGCCACACCGCCCCGGCGCGCCGGGAGCGGTGCACCGCGGGGGTGCGTACACCGCCCGCGTACACGGCGGCCAGTACCGCGCAGACGGCCACCACCCAGCCGGCCCGGGGCGCGGAGTCGGCCAGCGCCCGGCCGGCGGCCAGCGCGAGCAGCCCCAGCAGCAGGGCGTGCAGGCACAGCCGCAGCACGGCGGACACGGGGGTGAGGGGGCGGGGGGCGGCGGGAACGGGGGGAACCGGGGGAACGGGAGGAGTCATCGCCGGACCAGCGTAAGTCGGGCCCGGGCGGCCCCGGTCAATCGAAGGGTTGATCTCTCGGTGCACCCTTCGATCCGAGGATCGCTACCGCGGCGCGATGCCTCGGGCCGGGGCGGAAGACCACGGTGGGGGACATGTTCGTCGCATGGAGAGATCTACGGTTCGCGAAGGGCCGGTTCGCCCTCATGGGCTCGGTCGTCCTGCTGATCACACTGCTGGTCGGCCTGTTGTCCGGACTCACCGCCGGTCTGGCCCGGGAGAACGTCTCGGCCGTCACCGGGCTGCCCGCCACCCATCTGGCGTTCGCCGCGCCCGCCGGTGACCAGCAGGTGTCCTTCACCCACTCCCAGGTCCCGGAGAGGGCCTGGCAGACCTGGCGGGGGCGGCGCGGGGTGAGCGCCGCCGAGCCGCTGGGCATCCGTACCGCCAACGCCGCCGCGGGCGGGCGCACCGCCGCGGTGTCCGCCTTCGGCGTGGAGCCGGCCGGGGGGCTTGCCCCGCACGGCGCGGGCCTCGCCACGGGCCAGGTGGTCCTCACCGAGAAGGCCGCGAAGGAGCTGGGCGGCCTCACCGCGGGCGCCAGGCTGAAGATCGGCCCGCTCGACCTCGCCGTCGCCGCGGTCTCCGGCACCGCCGCGTACAGCCACACCCCCGTGGTCTGGATGGACCTGAACGACTGGCAGCGCATCGGAAACCCCGGCACGTCCCCGGAGACCGCGGAGAACCCGCAGACCGCGCAGACCGCGCAGACCTGGGCGACCGTCGTCGCCGTCTCCGGCGAGGGCATCGACCTGGCCGCCGCCGACGAGGCCGCCGGCACCGCGGTCCGGACCGTGGAGGAGGCCCTGGGCGCCATCGGCTCCTACCAGGCCGAGAACGGTTCGCTCCAGCTGATGCGCGGCTTCCTCTTCGCCATCTCGGCCCTGGTGACGGGCGCCTTCTTCACCGTGTGGACCATCCAGCGCAGCGGGGACATCGCCGTCCTGAAGGCACTGGGTGCCTCCACCCCGTACCTCCTCAAGGACGCCCTCGGGCAGGCCGTGGTGATGCTCGTGACCGGCACCGGACTGGGCACCGCCCTGGCCGCCGGCTTCGGGGCGCTGATCAGCGGCGGGAACGTGCCCTTCGTGCTCGACACCGCCACCGTGCTCGTCCCGGCCGCCGTGCTGATCGCGCTCGGCGCGCTGGGCGCGGCCCTGTCCATCCGGCGGATCACCGCCGTCGACCCCCTGACCGCTCTCGGGAGCGCCCGATGACCCTGCTCCTCCACGACGTCACGCTCACCTACCCCGATGGCGACTCCCGGCTCACCGCGCTCGACGGGGTCTGCCTGGAGGTGCCCGCAGGCACCCTGACGGCGGTGATCGGACCCTCCGGTTCCGGCAAGTCCAGCCTGCTCGCCGTCGCCGCCACCCTGGTCACCCCCGACTCCGGCCGGGTGGTCGTCGCCGGCCGGGACACGGCGGAGATGAGCGCCGCCGCGAAGTCGGCCCTGCGCCGGGAGCAGATCGGCATCGTCTTCCAGCAGCCGAACCTGCCGGCCTCGCTGACCGCCGCCGAACAGCTCCAGGTCATGGCGCACCTCTCGGGCAGGCCCGCGCGCCCGCTGCGCCGGCGCGCGCTGGAGCTGCTGGACGCGGTGGGTCTGGCGGACAAGGCCGACAAGCGGCCCCACCAGCTCTCCGGGGGCCAGCGCCAGCGGATCAACATAGCGCGGGCCCTGATGAACGAGCCCTCCGTGCTGCTGGTCGACGAGCCGACCAGCGCGCTGGACCACGAGCGCGGCGCCGCCGTGCTCGACCTGCTGGTCACGCTGACCCGTGAGCGCTCCACGGCCACGGTGCTGGTCACCCACGACCACGCCCACCTGGGGCGGATGGACCGGACGGTGACCATGGCCGACGGCCGCCTGGCCCGGAGCCCGGATCCGGTCGCGGACCCGGTCGCGGTCCCGGCGTCCTGAGCGCGGGGACGCGGACGGCCCCGGTCCCCTGGTCGAGGGGGGGCCGGGGCCGTTCGGGCAGGCCTGCGCTACGCCGGGTTCTGGTTGGACAGGGCCACCGACAGCTCGGCCGCGACGGTCTGCAGGATCGGCACGAAGGACTCGGCCACGGCCTCGGTCACCCGGCCGGCCGGGCCCGAGATGGAGATCGCGGCGGCGGTCGGCGAGTTCGGCACCGACACGGCGAGGCAGCGGACTCCTATTTCCTGCTCGTTGTCGTCGACCGCGTAGCCGGTCTTGCGGACCTGGTCCAGCGCCTCGAGGAAGCCCTCGGGCGTGGTGATGGTCTTCTCGGTCGCCGCGGGCATGCCGGTGCGCGAGAGCAGCGCCCGTACCTCGTCGGCCGGGGTGTAGGCGAGGAGCGCCTTGCCCACGCCGGTGGAGTGCGGGAGCACCCGCCGGCCGACCTCGGTGAACATGCGCATGGAGTGCTTGGACGGCACCTGGGCGACGTAGACGATCTCGTCCCCGTCGAGCAGGGCCATGTTCGCCGTCTCCCCGGTCTCCTCGACCAGGCGGGCGAGGTAGGGGCGCGCCCAGGTGCCCAGCAGCCGCGACGCGGACTCGCCGAGGCGGATCAGCCGGGGCCCGAGGGAGTACCGCCGGTTGGGCTGCTGGCGGACGTATCCGCACGCGACGAGCGTCCGCATGAGACGGTGGATCGTGGGCAGCGGCAGTCCGCTGGCCGCGGAGAGCTCGCTGAGGCCGACCTCACCCCCCGCGTCAGCCATGCGTTCGAGCAGATCGAAGGCGCGCTCAAGGGACTGGACGCCACCGCTGGCGGCGGTGGTCTTGGCGGAAGCGTCGGTGGTGCTGGCGCTGGACGTCGGCACGGCGCGGTCCTTTCGGTGCTGGCAGGCAAGGAAGCAGCCTACCGGTCGGTCGGCTTCGGCCCTAGTGCAGGGGCGATGCCGTCCCCGCCGGTCAGAGGCGGTTTGTCCGGGTGGCGGACGTCCTCGGGAAGTTACCTCCCCTTCCCCGGTGGTGGTAGCTACATTCTGTATAGCGAAATCTTAATTCCATCCTGTGGAAACATCCAATCGCGACGCGGGCGGGTCAGCGGTCCGTCCGGGCACTCTTGACTGGCTCTCGATCGCCGTGAAGACTCCGTCAACAGAACGTTGAATTTCGCTCTGTGGAAGTAGATGGGGAGGTTCCGGTGGCCGACGTGGCTGTGGAACTGGTACTGCGCTCGACGCGCGTCATCACTCCCGAGGGGACGCGCGCCGCTTCGGTGGCCGTCGCCGGCGGGAAGATCACGGCCGTGCTGGCGTACGAGGCCGAGGTACCGGCCGGAGCCCGGCTGGAGGACTTCGGCGACGACGTCCTGCTCCCCGGTCTGGTCGACACCCACGTCCACGTGAACGACCCGGGCCGCACCGAGTGGGAAGGCTTCTGGACGGCGACCCGCGCCGCCGCGGCCGGTGGCATCACCACCATCCTCGACATGCCCCTGAACTCCCTGCCGCCGACCACCACGACCGACAACCTGCGCGTCAAGCAGGACGTCGCCCGTACCAAGGCGCACGTGGACGTCGGCTTCTGGGGCGGGGCCCTGCCGGACAACGTCAAGGACCTGCGCCCGCTGCACGACGCCGGCGTCTACGGCTTCAAGTGCTTCCTGTCGCCCTCGGGCGTGGAGGAGTTCCCCGAGCTCGACCAGGAGCAGCTCGCCGCCTCCCTCGCCGAGATCACCGGCTTCGGCGGCCTGATGATCGTGCACGCGGAGGACCCGCACCACCTGGACGCGGCCCCCGTCGTCCCGGGCCCGAAGTACGCGGACTTCCTCGCCTCGCGCCCGCGCGACGCCGAGAACACCGCCATCGGCAACCTCATCGCCCAGGCCAGGCGGCTGAACGCCCGCGTCCACGTCCTGCACCTGTCCTCCTCCGACGCGCTGCCGCTGATCGCCGCCGCCAAGGCCGAGGGCGTCCGGATCACGGTCGAGTCCTGCCCGCACTACCTCACCCTCACGGCCGAGGAAGTCCCGGACGGCGCCAGCGAGTTCAAGTGCTGCCCGCCCATCCGTGAGGCCGCCAACCAGGACCTCCTGTGGGACGCGCTGGCCGACGGCACCATCGACTGCATCGTCTCCGACCACTCGCCTTCCACGGCGGACCTCAAGACGCAGGACTTCGCCTCCGCGTGGGGCGGCATCTCCTCCCTCCAGCTGGGCCTGCCCGCCATCTGGACCGAGGCGCGCCGCCGCGGCCGCAGCCTCGAGGACGTCGTGCGCTGGATGTCCGCCGCCCCGGCCGCCCTGGCCGGACTGACGCAGAAGGGCGCGATCGAGGTGGGCCGCGATGCCGACTTCGCCGTCCTCGCCCCTGAAGAAACGTTCACTGTGGACCCGGCCGAACTCCACCACCGCAACCGGATCACGGCGTACGCGGGCAAGACCCTGCACGGCGTCGTGAAGTCCACCTGGCTGCGCGGTACGCAGATCGCCGACCACGGCACCCCGACCGAGCCCACGGGCCTCCTCCTCGAAAGGCAGAACTGACAGTGGCGATTCCTTCCTTCACCGGTAACGCGAACCCGTACGGAGGCGGCGACCCGTACGCGGACTACCGCACCGCGGACTTCCCGTTCACCCAGTACGCGAACCTCGCCGCCCGTGAGCTGGGCGCCGGTGTCATCGCCGCCAACGACGAGTTCTTCGCCCAGCGCGAGAACCTGCTCATCGCCGAGGCCGCGCACTTCGACCCCGAGCACTTCGGCCACAAGGGCAAGATCATGGACGGCTGGGAGACCCGCCGCCGCCGCGGCGTCTCCGCCACCCAGCCCTGGCCGACCGCCGAGGACCACGACTGGGCGCTCGTACGCCTGGGCGCCCCCGGCGTCATCCGCGGCATCGTCGTCGACACCGCCCACTTCCGCGGCAACATGCCGCAGGCCGTCTCCATCGAGGGCACCAACTGGGCCGGCGACCTCGCGCCGACCCCGGAGGAGCTCCTCGCCGACGACGTGAAGTGGACCGTGCTCGTCCCGCGCACCACCGTCGGCGGCCACGCGGCCAACGGCTTCGAGGTGACCGCCGAGCAGCGCTTCACGCACCTGCGCGTCAACCAGCACCCGGACGGCGGCATCGCCCGCCTGCGCGTGTACGGCGAGGTCGTCCCGGACCCGAAGTGGCTCGCCACGCTCGGCACCTTCGACGTCGTCGCGCTCGAGAACGGCGGCTCGGTCCAGGACGCGTCCAACCGCTTCTACTCCCCGCCGACCAACACCATCAACCCGGGCCGCTCCCGCAAGATGGACGACGGCTGGGAGACCGCCCGCCGCCGCGACAACGGCAACGACTGGATCCGCTACCAGCTCGTCGCCGAGTCCGAGATCCGCGCCGTCGAGATCGACACCGCCTACCTCAAGGGCAACTCGGCCGGCTGGGCCTCGCTCTCCATCAAGACGGGCGAGGAGGGCGAGTGGACGGAGTTCCTGCCGCGCACCCGCCTGCAGCCCGACACCAACCACCGCTTCGTACTGGACACCCCGGCGGTCGGCACCCACGTCCGGATCGACATCTTCCCGGACGGAGGCTTCTCCCGCCTGCGTCTGCACGGCTCCCTGACGGAGGCCGGCGCCGCCGCGCACGACGCCCGCGCCCAGGAACTCGGCGCGTAGTCCGGCGCCGTGAGGACCAGCCCCGGGGGCCGACACCCCCGGGGGTGAGGCCCGTTGGGGCGCACCGCCAGGCGGTGCGCCCCAACGGGCCTTCCAGCGCGTCCGGGACCGATGGACCGGTCCTGCCCGCGCGCCGGGACGCAGCACTCAGGCGGCGTGGCCGCCGTCCACCGCGAACTCGGCGCCCGTCACGTACGAGGACTCCGGGCCCGCGAGGAAGGACACCACGGCCGCGACCTCCCGCGCGGTGCCGAAGCGCCCGAGGGCGGTCATCGCCGCCTGCGGGCCGGAATGCGGACCGTCCGCCGGGTTCATGTCGGTGTCCACCGGTCCGGGGTGGACGATGTTCGCGGTGATCCCGCGCCCGCCCAACTCCCGGGCCAGGGCCTTCGTCAGCCCGATCATCGCCGACTTGCCCATCGTGTAGAGCGTGGCGCCCGGACCGGGCACCCGCTGGGTGACGCAGCTGCCGATGGTGATGATCCGGCCGCCCTGCCGCATCCGCCCGGCCGCCGCCTGCGCCATGAGGAACGCCCCGCGTACGTTGACCGCCAGGACCCGGTCCACCTCGGCGGGGCCCAGTGCGTCCAGCGGCCCGAGCACGCCCACCCCGGCGTTGTTCACCAGCACGTCGAGCCGCCCGAACTCCCGCGCGGTCCGCTCCACCGCCAGGGCGCCGGCCGCGGGATCCGCGGCATCGGCCCGCACGGCGACCGCACGCCGCCCGAGCGCCTCGATCTTCCCGACGACCTCGGCCGCCGCCTCCGCGCCGTTGACGTACGTGATCACGACGTCGGCCCCGTCCTCGGCGAGCCGCACCGCACTCGCCGCTCCGATCCCGCGGCTTGCGCCGGTCACCAGGGCCACCGTGTTCTCGTTCATGCTTCTTCTCCCTCGTTGGTTGCGACTTCAATGAAATCGCCGAAGGCTCTACGGGGCTGGCAGGAATCCGCCCTGGCGTTTCGCGGCCCGTACCCGGCGGAAGGAATCGGCGGCCGGAGCCGTCAGGAGCGCCAGCAGCAGGCAGACCCCGAGCCAGCCGCCGTGCCGGTAGAGCTGCAGGCCGAGCCAGGATCCGGCGCTGCCGCCCAGGTAGGCGCACGTCATGTACGCGGTGTTCAGGGCACTGCGGGAGTCGCTGCGCAGGGCGTAGAAGCGCGCCTGGTTGGCGATCATGCCGCACTGCATGGCGGTGTCCAGCAGCATCGTGCCGAGGACGAGCGCGACGAGCCCCGCGGTACCGCCCCGGGCGCCGGCGGCGAGGACGGCCGCGGCCGCGAGCGTGGCCAGGAAGCAGGCCAGGTTGACCCGGTCGGGACCGATCCGGTCCACGATCCGGCCGGCCACCGGGGTGCAGGCCATGGTGATCACCCCGGTGAGCGCCACGAGGCCGAGCGCCTGCGGACCGAATCCGTAGAGGGGGCCGGTGAGGAGCAGCGCCAGGCAGGTCCAGGAGGCGGAGAACCCGCCGAAGAGGGCCGCCTGGTACCAGGCGGAGCGCCGCAGTTCGGGCTCGGCGCACAGCAGCCGCAGCGGCCGGACCGGCAGCGAGCGGAGGGGTGTGCGGGGCGTGGCGGCGGGGGTGGCGGGCAGCGCACGGGCCAGCACCACCGCGAGGCACAGCCCCACGAGCCCGGCCACCAGATAGGGGGCCCGCCACCCGAACCGCTCACCGAGCGCGCCGCTGAAGGTGCGGGCCAGGAGCATCCCGCCGATGGAGCCGCTGAGCAGGGTCCCCATCACCGCGCCGCGCCGGCCCTCCGCGACCAGGCCGATCGTCATGGGGCCGATGAGCTGGGCGGACGTGGTGGTCACACCGACGACGGCGCTGGCGGCGACCAGCTGGGTCAGGCTGCGGGCCAGGGAGGCGGCGAGCAGGGCCGCGCCGCTCGCCGCGAGCAGGGTGACGAGGAGGCGTCGGCAGGGAAGCCGGTCGCCGAGGGGGACCAGCAGGAAGATGCCCGCGGTGTAGCCGATCTGCGTGGCGGTGACCACCACGGCCGCCTTGTCGGGCGAGGTGCCCAGGCCGGCGGCGACCAGTGGGCTCACGGCCTGCGGGAAGTAGATGTTGCCGACGGCGATCGCGCAGGTCAGCGCGAGGAGCGCGATCAGACGCCGATCGAGCGTGGCCGGCGCAGCGGGCGCCGGGGCTGCCGGTGCGGCCGGGGCTACTGGTGCGGCCGGGGCTGCTGGTGCTGCCGGGGCTGCCAGGGCTACTGGTGCGGCCGGGGCTGCTGGTGCTGCTGGTGCTGCCGGTCCTGCCACTGCGGTCGGTGCTGCCGGTCCTGCCGGTGCGGTCAGCATTGCCGGTCCTGCCGGTGCGGTCAGGACTGCCGGCGCCGCCGTGGGGGTCGGGCCCGCCGGGATCGTGGCCGGCTTCCGCTCGTTCCGGGCCGGGCCGGCCGCGGCGCATGCGCTCTCTGTCATGCCCGGCAGTCCAGCCCAACGGCCCGCACCCGCCAATGGATGTAGCCTCGGGCTTAATGATCAGCTTCGGGCTCGATGCCGACGACCTCGCGGACACCCGCTTCGCCCTGTCCCCGCTCCAGGACACCGTGCTGAGCCTGCGGGTCCTGCGCGAGCCGGGCCTGTCCGCGCTCCACACCCCCTGGCGCCGCTCGGTGCTCCCGCGCATCGGTGTGCTCGACACGGAACTCCTGACCTCGCTGGTCGCGCAGCGCCGCACGCTGCCGGACTTCCTGAGCCCCCGCCCCCGGCGGTTCTCCGCCACCTTCGCCGAGGAACTGGCCGTCGTGCGCCGTACCCCGGCGGCCATCGTCCGCCGCGACCTGCTGGACGCGCACGCCCCCGATCCGCTGCCCGCGCCCCTGCACGCGGCGACCGCCGGTGACGAGGGCGCGCTCCTCGCCCTGCGCGACACCATCTGCGAGCTGATCGAGCGGTACTGGACCCTCGCGATCAAGCCGGCCTGGCCGGCGATACGGCTCGTCCTGGAAGCCGACATGACCTACCGGGCCCGGCAGCTCGCCGTCGGCGGCGCCCGGCGGCTCTTCGCCGACATGCACCCCAACCTGCACTGGGACGACGGAACCCTGCACATCGACAACGTCCTCGGTGACTTCCACATCCCGGCCGCCGGCCGCGGGCTGCTCCTGATCCCCTCCGTCTTCGCCCACAAACCCGCCCCGCCCGTCACCGCCGACCAGCCACCCGCCCTGGCCTATCCCAGCAGGGGCGTGGCCACCCTGTGGTCCGCCCCGCGCCCTCCCGACGCCACCGCGCTCGGAAAGCTCCTCGGCCCGCCCAAGGCCACGCTCCTCGCCCTCCTCGACGGCCCCCTGCCCACCGTCGAGATCGCCCGCCGCCTCCAGGTCACCCCCAGCGCCGTCTCCCAGCACCTGGCGGTCCTCCACAGCACGGGCCTGGTCACCCGCGCCCGCGACGGCCGCCACGTCCTCTACCGCCGCTCCCCGCTCGGCGACCAGCTCCTGGGCCCCGGCGGCTCCACCTGAGGCCGGTCACCGGCGCGGGCGGGTGATCGGGGGAGCGGCCCGCGCGTCTCCGCGTGGCGGAGCGATGAGAATCCGGGGGAGCGGGAGTCTGAATCTGCGTAAGGACGATCGAGCCAGGAGCGCAGAGCCATGGGCAAGCTGACCCTCACCACCTTTCTGACCCTCGACGGAGTCATGCAGGCACCCGGCGGGCCCGAGGAGGACACCAGCGGCGGGTTCGGGTACGGCGGCTGGGTGGTCCCGTACGCCGACGAGGGGATGGGGGAGTTCGTCAACGAGGTCTTCGAGCGGGCCGGGGCGTTTCTGCTCGGGCGCCGGACGTACGAGATCTTCGCGGCGTACTGGCCGGAGCACGACGACCCCGCCGACCCCGTCCCGAACAAGCTCAACAGGCTGCCGAAGTACGTGGCCTCGACCACCCTCAAGGAGCCGGCCTGGGGGCCGGCCACCGTCATCGACGGGGAGCACCTGCAGAGCGAGATCGTCCGCGTCAAGGACGCGCTGGACGGGGAGCTCCAAGTGCACGGCAGCGGGCAGCTCGCGCAGTGGCTGCTGGCCCGGGACCTCGTGGACGAGATCAACCTGCAGGTCTTCCCGGTGTTCCTGGGCGCGGGCCGGCGGCTGTTCCCGACGGGCGGGCTGCCGACGGCCTTCGAGCTGACCGGCTCCCGTACGACGCCCAGCGGCATCGCCATCCACACCTACCGGACCAAGGGACGCGCCACCTTCGGCACGTTCCTCGACGACTGAACCCTTCCCGTCCCCGTGCTAGCGGGGGTCCAGGGCCAGCTGGACCACGCGGCGCTCGCGCAGGACGAGCAGGTCCGGGGACTCGTGCTCGTAGTGCCGGATCCGGCCGACCGGGCCCGGCGGGCGGATGTGGGGTGCGAGGAGCAGCAGCAGGTCCTCGAGGTCCGGCAGCTGCTCCGCGTGGATCTCCTGGCGGCTGGTCAGGGCCCAGCCGCCGCGGTCGTCCGGCCCGAACTCGCCGACGAGCATGCCCCCGACGCGCCGCGCCGGGCCCCTGGTCCCCAGGAGTCCGTCCGGCGCCAGTTGCCGCCGCAGCTCCGCGACCACGGCGTCCGGGGTGGTTTCGACGAGGTCGAAGGCCAGGTCCAGGGCGTAGAGATCAGCCATGTCCCCGATGCTACGGGGCCGGTCCGACAGGACCGCAAACGGGTCGACCGGCATGATCGGCTCCGGTACGGTGAGCCCGCACGTGTGCGAGCCGCCGAAGTCTCCACTCCTCTCGGACCGTTGGAGACCGCCCGGTGACCGTGACCTCGTCCTCGTCCGCACTCGAAGCCCAGCACGGCAGCAGCCCCGGCAGCGCCCCCGGCAACGGCCTCCGCCGCGCCGCCTGGCTCGCCGACCTCCCGGTGCTGGCCGTCGCCGTCGTCTGGGGCGGCAGCTACCTCGCCGCCAAGGGCATCACCACCACCCAGACCGTGATCGGCGTACTCCTCCTGCGCTTCGGGCTCGTGCTGCCCGTGCTGGCCGTCGCCGGCTGGCGCCGGCTGCGCGCGCTGACCCCCGCCCAGCTGCGCGGCGCCGGGCTGCTGGGGCTGGTCCTCGGCGGGATCTTCCTGCTGGAGACCTACGGGGTCGTCCACACCTCCGCCACCAACGCCGGGCTGATCATCAGCCTGACCATGATCTTCACACCGCTCGCCGAGGCGGCCGTGCAGCGGCGCAGGCCCTCGGGCGCGTTCCTCACCGCCGCCGGGGTCTCGATCGCCGGCGTCGTCCTGCTCACCCAGGGCGGGGGGTTCACCGCGCCCAGCCCGGGCGACCTGCTCATCCTCTGCGCCGCCCTCGCCCGCACGCTGCACGTGCTGCTCATGGCCCGGGTCAAGGCCGTCCAGGACGCCGACTCGCTGTCCCTCACCACCGTCCAGTTCGGCGGCGCCGTACTCGTGTTCGCGGTCCTGGCCGCCGTCCCCGGGACCGGGGACGGCCCGTGGGCCGTGGCCGCCGGATTCGGGGCCGCCGAGTGGGCCGGGCTGGTCTTCCTCTCCGTGCTGTGCACGCTCTTCGCGTTCTTCGTGCAGATGTGGGCCGTCCGCCGCACCTCGCCCTCCCGCGTCAGCCTGCTGCTGGGCACCGAGCCGCTGTGGGCGGCCGCCGCCGGCATCGCCATCGGCGGCGAGCACCTCGGCCCCCTCGCCCTCGCGGGCGCCGCCCTCGTGCTCGCCGGTACGGCGTGGGGCCGCCGCGCCGTCGGCTGATTGTCCGAAACCGCTCCCCATCCAGGGTGAACAGCGGCCCTAAGGTGGCCCGATGGCCACCCGCTCACAGATCCGGGAGCTCCGTCAGCCGGACCCGGCGCCCCTCGCGGCGCGAGCGCTCGCACGCCTCCGCGACCCGGAACGCGGCGAGCGCCTCCCGGCCGTCGCAGGGGTTGGGGCCCTCGCCGCGGACCAGGCGTACGAAGGCCGCCAGTTCCGCCTCGTACGCGGGGCCGAACCGCTCCAGGAACCCCGTCCACGGCTTGCTCGCCGGGGGCGGGCCCTGCGGCTCGGTCGAGGCGATCGGCGTACGGTCGTCCAGCCCGGCGGAGACCTGGTCCAGCTCCCCGGCCAGCTCCATCCGCACGTCGTACCCGGCGCCGTTGCACCGCGTACCGGTCGCCGTGACCAGCGTCCCGTCGTCCAGCGTGAGCACGGCCGCGGCGGTGTCGATGTCGTCCGCCTCGCGGAACCGCGCCGGACCGGCGTCCGACCCGGCCGCGAACACCTCCGTCACCTCGCGCCCGGTGACCCAGCGCACCATGTCGAAGTCGTGCACCAGGCAGTCCCGGTACAGCCCGCCGGAGGTCGCCAGGTACGCGGCGGGCGGCGGAGCCGGATCGGCCGTCATCGTCCGTACGGTGTGCAGCCGGCCCAGGGCGCCCGAGTGGACCAGCTCCCGGGCCGTGCGGTAGCCCGCGTCGAAGCGGCGCATGAAACCCACCTGGAGCACGCCGTCGGCGGCCTCCACCTCGCGCAGCACACCCAGGGTCCGGGCCAGGTCCGGGGCCAGCGGTTTCTCGCAGAACACCGGCAGCCCGCCGCGCACCGCCCGTACGGCCAGCTCCGCGTGCCCCTCCGTCGCGCAGGCCACCACCACCGCGTCCACGCCCCAGGTGAAGACCTGCTCCACGGAGGGCGCGGCGGTGGCCCCGAGCCGGTCGGCCAGCCGCGCCGCCCGCGCGGGAACGGCGTCGGCGAGCAGGAGCGAGCCCGCGTCCGGGTGGCGGGCCAGTGCCGCCGCGTGGAAGGACCCGATCCGGCCCGTCCCGATGAGCCCGATGCGCATGCACTCAACCTGACCCCGTACGGGGGACCTGTCAATCTGCCCGGGCATGCCCCGATGAGCCTGCATGGTCCACTGTGGCGGATACTGAGCGGCTGGAACCGGAATGACCGAATTGGTGACGAGGGAAGGGCGCGGCGACGTGGCTAGGGTTCGGACAGGGGTACGCGTCGTGGGCGCCGTGCTCGCGGCGGTACTGGGGGCCTCGCTCGCGGGCTGCAGCAGTACGGGCGGCAAGCGCGCCGAGGAGCGGGCGAAGGCCGCCGAGGCGGGCCGGCCGGCCGTCTCCACCCCGCGCTGGACCTTCGCGATGGTCACGCACGCGGGCGACGGCGACACCTTCTGGGACATCGTCCAGAAGGGCGCCAAGGAGGCCGCGGCGAAGGACAACATCAACTTCGTCTACTCCCACGACGACCAGGCGCAGCAGCAGGCGCAGTTCGTGCAGAACGCCATCGACCAGAAGGTCGACGGGATCATCGTGAGCCTCGCCAAGCCGGAGGCCCTCAAGGACGTCATCGGCAAGGCCGTCAAGGCCGGCATCCCGGTGGTCACGGTCAACTCCGGATCCGCCCAGTCCGCCGAGTACGGGGCACTCACCCACATCGGCCAGGACGAGACGATCGCGGGCGAGGCGGTCGGCACCGAGCTGAGCAAGCGCGGCCGCAAGAGAGCCGTCTGCGTCCTGCACGAGCAGGGCAACGTGGGCCACGAGCAGCGCTGCGCCGGTGCGAAGAAGACCTTCTCCGGCACCATGGAGAACCTCTACGTCGAGGGCACCAACATGCCGTCCGTCCAGGCCGCCATCCAGGCGAAGCTCCAGGCGGACCCCGGGGTCGACTCGATCCTGACCCTCGGCGCGCCCTTCGCCCCCACCGCGGTCAAGGCCAAGGAGGCGGCGGCCAGCAAGGCCGAGGTGGACACCTTCGACCTCAACGAGTCCGTCGCCCGCGACCTGAAGTCCGGGGCCCTGGGCTTCGCCGTCGACCAGCAGCCCTACCTCCAGGGCTACGAGGCGATCGACCTGCTGTGGCTCTACCGCTACAACGGCGACACGCTCGGCGGCGGCCGTCCGGTGCTCACCGGACCGCAGATCGTCACCGGCGCCGAGGCCGCCGGGCTGGAGGACTTCATCAAGCGGGGCAGCCGATGAGCGCGTCCGCCACCACCGTGGACGAACGGCTCGCGCCCGCCTCCGTGGTCCGCAGGCTGCTGGGCCGCCCCGAGCTGGGCGCCGTCGTCGGCGCCGCCGCCGTCTTCGTCTTCTTCTCCTTCGCCGCGGACAGCTTCCTGCGGGCGTCCAGCCTCAGCACGGTCCTGTACTCCGCCTCCACCATCGGGATCATGGCCGTCCCCGTGGCCCTGCTCATGATCGGCGGCGAGTTCGACCTCTCGGCCGGCGTCATGGTCACCACCTCGGCGCTGCTGAGCTCCATGTTCAGCTACCAGATGACCGCCAACGTGTGGGTCGGTGTCCTGGTGTCCCTTGCCGTCACCCTGGCCGTCGGCTTCTTCAACGGGTTCATGCTGACCCGTACCAAACTGCCCAGCTTCATCATCACGCTCGGCACCTTCCTGATGCTGACCGGCCTGAACCTCGGCTTCACCAAGCTCATCAGCGGCTCCGTCTCCACCAAGACCATCGCCGACATGGAGGGCTTCTCCTCCGCACGCGCGCTCTTCGCCTCGCAGTGGAACGTCGGCTCGGTCACCCTGAAGGTCACCATCCTGTGGTGGCTGGCCCTGGTCGCCGTGGCCACCTGGATCCTGCTGCGCACCCGCGCCGGGAACTGGATCTTCGCGGTGGGCGGCGGGGCCGACGCGGCCCGCGCCACCGGCGTCCCCGTCGTGAAGACCCGGATCGGCCTCTACATGGGCGTCGCCCTGTGCGCCTGGATCTCCGGGCAGCACATCCTGTTCTCGTTCGACGTGGTCCAGTCGGGCGAGGGGGTCGGCAACGAGTTCCTGTACATCATCGCGGCCGTCATCGGCGGCTGTCTGATGACCGGGGGCTACGGCTCCGCCATCGGTTCGGCGGTGGGCGCCTTCATCTTCGGCATGACCAGCAACGGCATCGTCTACGCCCAGTGGAACCCGGACTGGTTCAAGTTCTTCCTCGGCGCGATGCTGCTGCTCGCGACGCTGCTCAACGCATGGGTCCGCAAGCGGGCGGAGGCGAAGTGACCATCACAGTGCCCGATGAGGGCGGCGCGACATCCCTGGTGAAGCTGACCGGAGTCAGCAAGTACTACGGCAACATCCGTGCCCTCCAGGGGGTCTCCCTGGAGGTCTCGGCGGGTGAGATCACCTGCGTGCTGGGCGACAACGGCGCCGGCAAGTCCACCCTCATCAAGATCATCGCCGGCCTGCACCAGCACGACGCCGGCTCCTTCGAGATCGAGGGCGAGGAGACCGTGCTCGCCAACCCGCGGGCGGCCCTCGACCGCGGCATCGCCACCGTCCACCAGGACCTCGCCGTCGTCCCCCTGATGCCGGTGTGGCGCAACTTCTTCCTCGGTTCCGAGCCGACGAAGGGCCGCGGCCCCTTCCGCCGCCTGGACGTGGAGTTCATGCGCGGGACCACCCGCGCCGAGCTGCTGCGCATGGGCATCGACCTGCGCGACGTGGACCAGCCCATCGGCACCCTGTCCGGCGGCGAGCGGCAGTGCGTGGCCATCGCCCGCGCCGTCTACTTCGGGGCGAAGGTCCTCGTCCTCGACGAGCCCACCGCCGCCCTCGGCGTGAAGCAGTCCGGCGTGGTCCTCAAGTACGTCGCCGCCGCCCGTGACGCGGGCCTCGGCGTGGTGCTGATCACCCACAACCCGCACCACGCCCACCTCGTCGGAGACCGGTTCGTGCTGCTCAAGCGCGGCACCATGGCGGGCAGCCACACGCGCGACTCGATCACCCTGGACGAGCTCACCCGCCAGATGGCGGGCGGCTCCGAGCTCGACGAGCTGAGCCACGAACTGGAGCGAGTGGCAGAATCAGGTCCGGACACCGCGTCCGCCCCGCTTTCCGACGCCGACAGGAACGACACGACTCGATGAGCACGTACCGGGACTTCACGCTCGCCCACCGCGGGTCGGCGCGAGGCACCGTCCTGCGGACCATCGGGAGCCGTGAGCGCAGGTCGCACCTGACCGCCCCGCGGGTCCCGACCGTCGGCATCGACATCGGCGGCACCAAGGTGATGGCCGGGGTCGTCGACGCCGACGGCGTCATCCTGGAGAAGATCCGCACCGAGACCCCGGACAAGTCCAAGAGCCCCAAGGTCGTCGAGGACACCATCGTCGAGCTGGTGCTGGACCTCTCCGACCGGCACGACGTGCACGCCGTGGGCATCGGCGCGGCCGGCTGGGTCGACGCAGACCGCTCCCGCGTCCTGTTCGCACCCCACCTGGCCTGGCGCGACGAGCCGCTGCGCGACGCGCTCCAGTCCCGGCTCGTGGTCCCGGTCATGGTCGACAACGATGCCAACACCGCCGCGTGGGCGGAATGGCGCTTCGGAGCGGGCCGCGGCGAGGACCACCTTGTCATGATCACCCTCGGCACCGGCATCGGCGGGGCCATCCTCGAGGGCGGCCAGGTCAAGCGCGGCCGGTACGGGGTGGCCGGCGAGTTCGGCCACATGCAGGTCGTCCCCGGCGGGCACCGCTGCCCCTGCGGCAACCGCGGCTGCTGGGAGCAGTACAGCTCCGGCAACGCCCTGGTCCGCGAGGCCCGCGAGCTGGCCGCCGCCGACTCCCCGGTCGCGCACAACATCATCGCCAGGGTCGGCGGGAACGTCTCCGAGATCACCGGGCCGCTCATCACCGAGCTGGCCCGCGAGGGCGACGCCATGTGCGTCGAGCTGCTCCAGGACATCGGCCAGTGGCTCGGCGTGGGCATCGCCAACCTGGCCGCCGCTCTCGACCCCGCCTGCTTCGTCATCGGCGGGGGCGTCAGCGCGGCCGACGACCTGCTCATCGGCCCGGCTCGCGACGCCTTCCGCCGCCACCTCACCGGCCGCGGCTACCGGCCCGAGGCCCGGATCGCCAAGGCCGAGCTCGGCCCCGAGGCCGGTATGGTCGGTGCCGCCGACCTGGCGCGGCTCGTCGCCCGCCGCTTCCGGCGCGCCACCCGCCGCCGCGTCGAGCGCTACGAACGGTACGAGCGCTACGCGCAGCAGCTGGGCCGGCGCACCCCCGCCGCCCCCGCGGACGCCACGGACCCCAAGGACACGGAACAGCTGTGACCCCGCCCTACCTGCCCCGCCAGGCTGCCGCCGCCCCCGACGGGGGCGGCCCGCCGCCCACCGCCGAGGACCGCAGGCACGTCGTCAAGCGCCGCTGGATCACCGCGATCATCATCCTGCTGCTGGTCGGCGTACCCGCGGGCTACCTGGCCATCTCCACCCAGCAGAGCCGCGAGAGCGGCCGCGACAAGGCCGCCAGGGTGGGCGCGTCCACGGTGCGTCCGGGCTGGCCCTCCCGGGTGCAGCGCAGCATCTACGAGGTCCCCATCCCGCCGAAGGCCTGGCGGGTCGGGTTCCTCGAGACCAACAACTGGCGCACGAGCCGGCTGTTCACCCAGTTCGCCGTGACCCCGGCGGACCTGGACTCCTTCCTGGCCGACGTCGGCACCAGCCGGGAGGAGCTGACTCCCGGGGTGTCGATCTCCGAGCACGACACCTCCGTCGCGGGATGGGACTGGAAGCCCGGGACCGAGTGGCTCGGGACCACGATCGAACAGGACGACCCGAGGCCCACCAGGGACATCACCGTCGACCTCACGGACCCCAAGGTCTCCAAGGTCTACGTGGTCTCCTCCACCACGCCCTGAGCGCCCGCCCCGAGCAACCGCGGCGCCAGTGCCGCGGCAGGCAATAGCCTGGGATCATGAAGCTCACCAAGCGGCTGCATTCCTGTGTCCAGCTGGAGAAGGACGGGCGCACGCTCGTCATCGACCCGGGCGCGTTCAGCGAACCCGACGCGGGCCTCGGGGCCGACGCCCTGCTGGTCACGCACGAGCATCCCGACCACTTCGACGAGGGCCGGCTGCGCGCCGCGCTCGACGCCCGTCCGGCCGCCGAGCTGTGGACCCTGCGCAGCGTCGCCGAGCGGATCGCCCCCGCCTACCCGGGCCGGGTGCACACCGTGGGCCACGGAGACGCCTTCAGCGCCGCCGGATTCGAGGTCCAGGTGCACGGCGAGCTGCACGCCGTGATCCACCCGGACATGCCGCGGGTCACCAATGTCGGGTACCTCGTCGACGGTTCGCTCTTCCACCCCGGGGACGCGCTGACCGTGCCCGGGGCGCCGGTGGACACGCTGATGGTCCCGGTGCACGCCCCCTGGAACAAGGTCGCCGAGGTGATCGACTACCTCCGCGAGGTCAAGCCGCGGCGGGCCATCGACATCCACGACGCCTACCTCGCCGACATCGCGAGGCCGGTCTACGACATGGTCCTGGACACCTTCGGCGGCACCGACCACGGCCGGCTCTCCGCGGGCGACACCGCCGACCTGTGACTGTCGGTGCCGGGCGGTAGGTTGGGACGCATGCGTATCGCCACCTTCAACGTCAACTCCATCACCGCCCGGCTGCCCCGCCTGCTGGCCTGGCTGGAGGCCTCCGGCACGGACGTCCTGTGCGTCCAGGAGACCAAGTGCTCCGCGGAGCAGTTCCCGCACGCGGAGCTGCGTGAGCTCGGCTACGAGTCGGCCGTCAACGCCACCGGCCGGTGGAACGGCGTCGCCCTCATCTCCAAGGCCGGCCTGGAGGACGTGGTCATGGGCCTGCCCGGCGGGCCCGACTACGAGGGCGTCCAGGAGCCCCGCGCGATCTCCGCCACCTGTGGCGGAGTGCGCCTGTGGTCGGTGTACGTGCCCAACGGCCGCGAGGTCGAGCACGACCACTACGGCTACAAGCTGGACTGGTTCCGCTCGCTGACCGCCGCGGTCGCCGAGGACGCGGCCGGCCCCCGCCCCTTCGCGGTGCTCGGCGACTTCAACGTGGCCCCGACCGACGAGGACGTGTACGACCCGGCGGTCTTCGCGGGCCTCACCCACGTCACCCCCGCCGAGCGGGCCGCCCTGGAGGCGCTGCGGGCGGCCGGGCTCTCCGACGTGCTGCCGCGGCCCCTCAAGTACGACCGGCCGTACACGTACTGGGACTACCGCCAGCTCGCCTTCCCCAAGAACCGGGGCATGCGCATCGACCTGGTGTACGGGAACAAGCCCTTCACCAAGGCCGTCACCGATGCCTACGTCGACCGCGAGGAGCGCAAGGGCAAGGGAGCGTCGGACCACGCGCCGGTCGTCATCGACCTGGACCTGGACCGCTAGCCCGACCACCGGCCCGACCACCGGCCCGACCGCACGGGACCCGTCCAGGCGCGCCCTGTGGCCAGCGGCGGGTCCTGGTGCGACGCTGTGCGGTATGAACATCCCTTTCCTGGACAACTGGCTGAACCGGCACGAAACGCATCGGGCCGCGGGTCTTGCCGACGCCCTGGCCGATGATCCCGAGGGCGTCGCCGAGTTGTTCTCGGAGTGCGAGATGCTGCGGGTCCAGGCGAGGGCGGTCGGACTCGAACTGGATGAGACCCCGGCCTCGTTGGAGGCGCTCGACCAGCTGATGCCCCGCTGGCGGCGGGATCCCGAGATCGTGCCGTGGCTCGGCAACGACGCGGGCTTCTACCTCGGGACCGTGATCATCCGCACCGTTCCGGGGACGGGCTGGCAGGTGTGGCCGAACGGCCAGCCGGTGATCCGGCTGTCCTCGGGCCGCGAGCTGAACGTGATCGAGTCCGGGGTGTCCTGGGCGATGACCGGATCACCCGAGCTCAGCCAGGCGTACGCGGAGGCCTCCGAAGGCTGACACGCGCAGAGGTTTATGTGACGTTTATGTCCGTTCAGGCGTGTCGGGGCGAAGTGCCGTCCTGGGCTGGATAGTTTGCGCAGACCTCGACACACCGACAAGTGGGCAGGGCAGCGCATGGCCGTCGATCCGTTGATCGAGCTGCGGGACGTCAACAAGCATTTCGGGGCTCTTCACGTCCTGCGGGACATCAACCTCACCGTCGGCCGCGGGGAGGTGGTGGTGATCATCGGCCCCTCCGGCTCCGGCAAATCGACCCTGTGCCGGGCGATCAACCGGCTGGAGACCATCGAATCGGGCACCATCCTCATCGACGGGGAGCCGCTGCCGGCGGAGGGCAAGGAACTGGCACGGCTGCGGGCCGAGGTCGGAATGGTGTTCCAGTCCTTCAACCTGTTCGCCCACAAGACCGTCCTCGCCAACGTCTCCCTCGCCCAGATGAAGGTCCGCGGCCGCAAGAAGGAAGAGGCGGACCAACGCTCCCGGGAGCTGCTGGAGCGCGTCGGCCTCGCAGACCAGGCCGCCAAGTTCCCCGCCCAGCTCTCCGGCGGGCAGCAGCAGCGCGTGGCCATCGCCCGCGCCCTCGCCATGAACCCCAAGGCCCTGCTCTTCGACGAGCCCACCTCCGCCCTCGACCCGGAGATGATCAACGAGGTGCTGGAGGTGATGCAGCAGCTCGCCTCCGAGGGCATGACCATGGTCGTGGTCACCCACGAGATGGGCTTCGCCCGCTCCGCCGCCCACAGCGTCGTGTTCATGGCCGACGGCAGGATCGTCGAGAACCGGAGCCCGGAGGAGTTCTTCACGGCTCCCGAGAGCGCCCGGGCGAAGGACTTCCTCTCCAAGATCCTGAAGCATTGAGGGGGGCCCGGCCGATGGTCACGATCCCGGCTCTCACCGTGCCCCCGCTCGCCGTGGCCGCCGCCGGCTTCGGCAGGTCCGGCGGCCCCCCGGTCGAGGGGCCGCCGGGTCGCCCGTAGCTCCGATGGGCCGGCCCTGCCCGGCAGCAGCCGTGGATCACTGCTCGCGCAGCGGCACCGATACGTAACTGGGATCGGAGGCCGGCGAGGAGAAGGTCAGCTGTGCGCCGGTGGGGTTGTGCTCGATGTAGAGCGGGTCGACCGTGTCGATGACAAGGGCGAGCCGATGGCCCTCGGGTACGTCGTAGGCGGTGGAGAGGAGCTCCAGGTCCACCCCGAAGGCCTGCCCGGGGACCTTTCCGTGGAACGTGTACGGGGCGTTGCTGACGAGCTTGCCGATGCCGAGCGGGCCGACGTCGTAGAGGTAGGCGACGAAGGTGCCGTCGCCCTTGGTGGGCGTGACGGTGGTGTGCAGTTTCACGGTGCCGCGGATGCGGCGCGGCTCGTCGTGGCGCCCGGACTGCCAGACGGCGGCGAAGGCGCGGGGGAGGAGGGGGATCGAGGCGGCCGGGGGCGCCTGGGCGAGCTGGTCGAGGATGCTGGAGAGGAAGAGGATGCCGCCGTTGGCGCCGGAGTCCACGTTGGCGAAGAGGTGCTCGCTGTCGGAGAGCGCGAGCTTCTCGGTGCCGGCCGCGCCGACCGACTTCCAGTCCGCGTAGCCCTCGTAGCCGTTCTGGCTGCGGGACTTGAGCTGCACCGGGGCCTCGGTGTCCACCCCGTTGCGCTCGCCCTTGAGGTAGCGGTCGAACCAGCGGTGGGCGTTGGTCCAGGTGTCGTTGGGCAGGCCGAGCAGGCCGGTGGCCTCGGCGGTGGCGTGGTCGCCGGGACGGAACTCCAGGCGCTTGGGACCGGTCAGCCGCTCGAAGAACCTCGCGTACTGGTTCGGGGGGAAGATGGTGTCGCCCCAGGCGTTGCCGAGCATGATCGCGGCGCCGTTGGCGTTGATCCGGTCCACCTGCTCGGAGGCGGAACGCTTCTTGCCCCACTCGATCATCTGCTGCTCGCGGTCCAGCCGGGAGCCGAGGAAGTCGCCGAGGATCGACTGGAGTTCGGGGCCGGGGCGGCCGGTGAGGTAACCGGCGGCGCCGAGCATGCCGGCGGCCTGGAGGTGCTGGGTGCGGCCGGAGTAGATGGAGTCGATGAGGTCGGCCCAGCCGCTCATCGCGACCACGGCCTTGATCCGCGGGTCGTGTGCGGAGGCCAGCAGGCTGATGCCCGCGCCGTACGAGACCCCGCCGAGGCCGATGTGGTCCGCGTCGGCGGCGGTGTGGGCCAGGGCCCAGTCGATGACGGCGGAGACGTCCGCGATGTCCGGGGGGCCGGCCACCTCGATCTGCCCGCCGGAGAGCCAGAAGCCGCGGGAGGTGTAACTGACCACGACGTAGCCGGAGTCGGCGAGCTTCCTGGCCTGGGCGATGTATTCGATCTGCGGCATGCCCCAGCTCGTGGGCAGCACGATCAACGGGTACTTCTCGCCCGCCGCGGCGCCCGAGGGGGCGAAGACATTGCCCTTGAGGGTGATGCCGCCGGAGCCGGGGATGTCGTGGAAGCTCAGTTCCGAAGAGGCGTCGGCGGGGACCGCCACGGTGGGGGCGGGAGCCGCCTGGGCCTGGTGGGGGGCCAGGCCCAGGGCGGCTGCCGCCAGCAGGGCTGCCACGGCTGCGGCGGTGGTGGTGCGCTGCATCAATCGCTCTCCTCGCGTGCGCCGGGGTTGTCAAAGTGACCCGACGGTAACGTGAGCGGGTTACCGGAGGTAACCCGTGGGTAAGTTACGCGCTGGTAACGATTGATACGTGTCAGCCGTGCGGCAAGGCGTGGGGGTCAGCCGTTCTGCGGAGCGCCGGACAGGGCGCTCTTGGCCTTCCACTGGTCCCAGGACAGGTTCCACTCGCCGTAGCCGTTGCCGATGTCCGCGTTGCCCTTGGAGCCGCTGCCGACGACCTCGAAGGGGTCGCCGATCTGGGACTGGGCGAAGAAGTCCTTGGCGTCGGCGTCGCTCATCCCCACACAGCCCGAACTGGTGTTGGCGCGGCCGAAGTTGCCGGCGTTCCACGGTGCGGCGTGCGCGTACATGCCGGACCAGGTGAGCCGCATCGAGTAGTCGACCATCTTGTCGTACGCGTCGTCCAGGCCCACCGTCTGGGAGTCCATCCGGATGGTGCCCTCCTTGGTCATGATCACCATCTTCCCGGACCATGAGGCCTTCTTGCCGCCCGGGGTGCCGGCCGATACCGGGATCGTCTTGAGCGCCTGGCCGTCCTGGGTCACCGACATCTTCTTCGTGTCGAGGCTGACCTCGATCCGGCGATCCTTGCCGATCTTGAACTCGGTGTTGTAGTCACGGGCGAACAGGCCGCCGCCCTTCCCGGAGTCCACGCCGTTCAGGTTCATCTCGACCTTCACGTCCGTGCCGGACTTCCAGTACTCCTTGGGCCGCCAGTCGACGCGGTCGTTGCCGGAGTAGTCCTTGATCCAGCCCCAGGAGCCCTCGGTGTTGTCCGAGGTGGTGACCTTGAGCTGCTTCTCCACCTCGGCCTTGTTCGCCACCGGGTTGTCGAAGACGAGCGACACCGGCATGGCCACGCCCACCGTGCTGCCCTTGGGTATGTTGATCGAGACCTTGTTCACCTTGTCCGCGGCGGAGGTCTTGAACTGCGCCGAGGCGCTCTGGCTCTCGGTGTTCTGCGCCTCGACCTTGTACTCCGCGCCGGGCGCGGCATTGCGCTGCGAGGTCCAGGTCTTCCCGTCGTCGGATATCTTCCCGGGGAGCTCCGCCCCCTTGGCGTCGGTCACCTTCACCTGGGCCAGCTTGCCCTCGGCGATCGTCACCGTGACGGGCTCGCCCGCCTTCACCTGGTCGCCCGTGAGGTTGACCGAGACCGCCATGTCCGCCTTCGGCTTCAGCTCGGCCTCACCGGCCGCTCCGCCCCCGCTCCCGCTCCCGCCCGAGCAAGCGGTCAGCGCGGCGGCCAGAAGTGCGGTGCTCGCCATGGCGGTACGGCGTATGCGGCTCAACGAAGGGTCCCTTCGAGTAGCGGGAAGCGGTGATCGTTCGCAAACGTAGATGCGAACGGGGCGACTCTAGGTTGCGCAATCCGCGGAAAAGTTCGCACGTCCGGTTGTGACGTGGACCGCAGCGAAACGGTCATCGTCCGGTCACCATCGCCGCGCACTTCGGTCATGGACGGCTGTGAGAGTCCTGTGCAACGCCAGTTCCCGGACGCACAGGAAGGCCGATCAGCCATGTGTGCACTGCTCGTGACCACCCGGCAGGACCAGGAGGAGGAACTCCCGGTGCGCACCCTGTCCGTCGCCGAATACCAGGAGTTCCTTTCCCGGCACCGACAGGCGAGCTTCCTCCAGTACCCCTCGTGGGCCCGGGTGAAGGACCTTTGGCGCTCGGAAAGGGTCGGATGGCACTACCCCGGCGGTGGGCTTGCCGGTGCCGGACTCGTTCTCTATCGCCAATTCCCCGGCACCCGCAAATACTTCGCCTACCTTCCGGAAGGCCCCGTCGCCGACTGGGCCGACCCGCACCTCGACCGCTGGCTGAACCCGCTCCTGCGCCACCTCAGAGCGGCCGGAGCCTTCGCCGTCCGCATCGGCCCCACCCCCGCCTACCGGCGCTGGGACGCCGCCGGCGTCAAGTCCGCCACCGGGCCCGGCCGGCAGATATCCGACGTCCTCGCCACCGAAGTGGACCCGGTCGGCGCCGCCCTCGCCGACCGGCTGCGCACCCGCGGCTGGAAGCGCTGCGGCGGCGAGGACGACGGAGACGCCCAGCCCCGCCACGTCTTCCGGGTCCCGCTCGCCGACCGCACCCTCGAAGAGCTGTGGTCCAGCCTCAACCAGGAGTGGCGCCGCAACGTGCGCAAGGCCGCCAAGGCCGGAGTCGAGACGGTCGTCGGCACCGCCGCCGACCTCCCCGAGTTCTACCGGCTGCTGCGGATCACCGAGGAGCGCGACGGCTTCCGGCTCGGCCGCTCCCTGGCGTACTACCAGCAGCAGTACGAGGTCCTCAACGCCGAGGAACCCGGCCGCATGCGCCTCTACCTGGGCATACACCAGGGCGAGATACTCGCCGCGCACACGATGATCGTCGCCGGGAACCGCGTCTGGTACCAGACCGGCGCCTCCGCCGACCACCGGCGCGACGTGCGGCCCAGCAACGCCCTGCAGTGGCGCATGATGCGCGACGCACACGCCCTCGGAGCGGACGAATACGACATGCGCGGGGTACCCTCCACCCTCGACCCGGGTGAACGCCCGTTCGGACTGCTGCGCTGGAAGCTCGGCACCGGCGGAGAGGTCGTCGAGACGCTCGGAGAGTGGGAGACCCCGATGGACGGATACGCCAACACGGCGCTCTACAGGGCCTTCCAGGCCTACATGGCCCGCCGGTGACGTCCGCCACCGACACCAGACCGGCCGCCGAGGGCACCGGCGGCAGCGCGGCACCGGGGAAGACCTCGGTGCTGCGCAGCGGCGCGCTCATGGCGGCCGGCTCGATCGTCTCCCGCGCCACCGGCTTCGTCCGCTCCGCCGTCGTCGTCGCCGCGCTGGGCACCGGACTGCTCGGCGACGGCTACGCCGTCGCCAACACCGTCCCGAACATCCTGTACATGCTGCTCATCGGCGGCGCCCTCAACGCCGTCTTCGTACCCGAGCTGGTCCGCGCCGCCAAGGAACACCGGGACGGCGGAGCCGCCTACACCGACCGGCTGCTGACCGCCTGCACCGCGGCGCTCGTCGTGCTCACCGCCGCCGCCGTCCTGGCCACGCCGCTGATCGTCGGCGCGTACACCCCCTCGTACACGGGGGCCCAGCAGAGCACCACCGTCGCCCTGGCCCGCTTCTGCCTCCCGCAGATCCTCTTCTACGGGCTCTTCACCCTGCTCGGTCAGGTGCTGAACGCCCGCGGCCGGTTCGGCGCGATGATGTGGACCCCGGTCCTCAACAACCTCGTGGTCACAGGCGTCTTCGGGCTGTTCCTCGCCCTCTCCCACGACGCGGCCGGCGGCGGCCTCACCGCCGCCGAGACCCGGCTGCTGGGGCTCGGCACCACCGCCGGCATCGTCATCCAGGCACTCGCCCTGGTCCCCTCGCTGCGCGCCGCCCGCTTCCGCTGGCGCCCCCGCTTCGACTGGCGCGGCAGCGGCCTCACCCGCCCGCTGCGCAACGCGGGCTGGCTGGTCCTGCTCGTGTTCACCAACCAGATCGCCTACTGGGTGGTGACCCGGCTCTCCACCACCGTCGGAGACCTCGAAGCCGGCGCGGGCTACGCCGCCTACAGCAACGCCTACCAGCTGTGGGTCGTCCCCCAGGGCATCATCACCGTCTCCCTGGTCACCGCCCTGATGCCCCGGATGAGCTCGGCCGCCAGCGAAGGCGACCTCGCGGGCCTGCGCAAGGACGTCTCGTACGCGCTGCGCTCCAGCGCCGCGCTCGTCGTCCCCGCCGCCGCGCTCTTCGCCGCCCTCGCCCCCTGGGTGATCGGCGCCGTCTACGGGTACGGCCGCACCGGCGCCGCCGACGTCGAGGCCATGGCCGGCATGCTGATCGCCTTCGCCCCCGGCCTGATCGCCTACTCCGCGCAGTACGTGCTCTCCCGCGGCTTCTACGCCCTGTCCGACACCCGCACCCCGTTCTTCCTGAACCTGGTGATCGTCGCGCTGAACGCCGGGCTGTCGTACGCCGCCTACCTCCTGCTGCCCCCGCGCTGGGCCGTGGCCGGCATGGCGGGCGCCTCCTCGGTCGCCTTCACGGCGGGCGCCGCCGTCACCGCGTACGCCCTCGCCCGGCGGCTCGGCCCGCGCGCGGGCACGCGGACGGAACGGCGCGCCACAGCCGTACGCACCCACCTGCGGCTGCTCGCCGCCTGCGTACCGGCCGCCGCCGCCGGGTACGCCGCGGCCGGCGCCGCCGACCGCTTCGGCGACTTCGCCGCGGTCGCGGCGGGAACCGCCGTACTGCTGCTCGTCGTCGTCCTCCTCGCCGGGCCGCTGCGCCTGACGGAGATCACCGACCAGCTCGACTCCCTGCGCCGCAAGATCGGCCGTTAGCCGGAGGCGAGCCATGAACCACCTTGGGATACTGACCGGATGCCACGCGTACTGCTGATCGAGGACGACCCTTCCATACGGGAGGGCGTGGGCCTCGGCCTGCGCCGCCGCGGCCACGAGGTGAGCGCCGCGGAGACCGGAGAGGCGGGACTCGAGCTGATGGCCGGCTTCCGCCCCGAACTGGTGCTGCTCGACCTGATGCTGCCGGGGATCAACGGGGTGCAGGTCTGCCGCAGGATCCGCGAGACCAGCGAGGTGCCGATCATCATGCTCACGGCACGCGGCGACGACTTCGACATAGTCATCGGCCTCGAGGCCGGCGCCGACGACTACATCGTCAAACCCGCCCGCACCGAGGTCATAGAGGCCCGCGTGAAAGCCGTGCTGCGCCGCCTCAGCACCCCGGCGGGCAGCCGCCCCGAGGTCGAGCACCACGGCGAGCTGGCCATCGACCGCTCCGGGCTGACCGTCGCGAAGAACGGCGAGCGCGTCCCCCTCGCCCCCAGCGAGCTCAAGCTCCTGCTGCACCTGTCGTCCTCTCCGGAACAGGTCTTCTCCCGCCAGCAGCTCCTCGAGTACGTCTGGGACCACAGCTACCACGCCGACGCCCGGCTGGTGGACGCCTGCGTACGCCGCCTGCGGACCAAGGTCGAGGACCCCGACGGCAGCCCCCGCTACATCCAGACCGTGCGGGGCTTCGGCTACCGCTTCGGCCCCCTGTAGGCGGCCGTGAGACGCATGGCGCCGCTCGGGCTGCGCACCCGGCTGATCGCGGCCTTCCTGCTGGTCGCCGCGGTCACCGCGGCGACCACGGCCGGCTTCACCTACCAGCAGGCGCGCAACGCCATCCTCAAGCAGAGCCAGGACACCGCCCTCAACACCCTGCGGGACCAGCTGGAGCAGCAACCGCTGCGGCTCCCGCTGACCCAGGACGACCTCCAGAAGATCGTCATCGACCTCGGGAAACGGGCCAAACCGCACCCGTGGAGCGTCTTCGGCGAGTACGGCAGCCTCCGCGCCTCCGCCAACAGCGGCTGGACCGCCGCCGGCGCGATCACCGACACCCTGCGCCAGAAGGTGCGCGACAACCAGTACGGCGCCTTCCAGCGGGTGGAGCTCAAGGGCGGCAACACGTACCTCACCTTCGGGGTCGCCGCCCGCTTCCACCACAGCGGGTACGACGAGCCCACCGGAGCCGTCTTCTTCGCCAGCATGCCGCTGTCCGACGAGAAGCAGACCGTCCAGGCCATGGTCGAGGCCGCCCAGAAGGGCGCCGTACCGGGCCTTGCCATCGCCGTGGTCCCCGCGCTGCTGGCCGCCCGCAGCGTGCTGCGGCCGGTCCGCGACATGCGGCGGGCCGCGCAGCGCCTGGGCCGCGGCCGCCTCGACACCCGTATCGACGTGCGGGGAGCCGACGAACTCGCCGGGCTCGCCCGCACCTTCAACGAAACGGCCCGCGCCCTGGAGCGGTCGGTGCACGAGCTCCAGGAGGCGGAGGCCAGGGCCCGCCGCTTCGCCTCCGACGTCTCCCACGAGCTGCGCACGCCGCTCGCCGGGATGCTCGCCGTCACCGAGGTCCTCGACGAGGACGCCGAGCGGCTCGACCCCGACACCGCCAAGGCCCTGCGCCTGGTCAGCGCCGAGACCGGCAAACTCGCCGTCCTCGTCGAGGACCTGATGGAGATCTCCCGCTTCGACGCCCGCGCCGCCGAGCTCCACCTCGACGACGTGGACCTCGCCGAGGCCGTGGCCAAGTCCCTGGAACGCCGGCGCTGGGACGACGGCAGCGTCTTCACCGTGCTCACCGAGCTGCCGGCCGGCACCCGCGCCCGGCTCGACCCGCGCCGCTTCGACGTGATCCTCGCCAACCTCGTCGGCAACGCCCTGCGCCACGGCGGCGCCCCCGTGCGCGTCACCGTACGGACCGCGCCCGGCCCTGAGGACCGCGAGAGGCTGCTGATCGAGGTCGCGGACAGCGGGCCCGGCATCGCCCCCGAGGTGCTGCCGCACATCTTCGACCGGTTCTTCAAGGCCGACGCCGCCCGCACCCGCTCCGCGGGCAGCGGGCTCGGGCTCGCCATCACCCTGGAGAACGTGCGCCTGCACGGCGGCACCCTGCTGGCGCACAACGGGCCCGCCGGGGGAGCGGTGTTCACCCTCGACATGCCGCTGGAGGCCCGCGCATGACGCAGCGCAAGACCCCGAAGACCCCGAAGACCCCGAAGTCCCGGAAGACTCGGAAGAGGGTGCGGATCCGGGGCGGCGCGACGGCCGCGGCCCTGGCGGGCTGCGCCGTGCTGCTCGCCGGATGCGGGATCAAACCCACCGGGGTGATCGAGAGCGGGCACGCCGCCATGGTCGAGGTACCGGGCACGGACGGGCCCGTCCTCTACTTCGTCTCGCGCGAGGGCGACCGGCTCGTCCCGACCCCCGTCTTCGCGGACGGCTACCGCATGCAACCCACCCCGCTCCTGCAGGTGCTGCTGGCAGGCCCGGCCGGCCGCGCCCGGGAGGCCGGCCTCACGACGGCGCTGCCCCCGCACGGCGACCCGCGCCTGGGCAGCGTGGTGGTCACCGGGTCCGAGGGGAACGAAGCGGTGACGGCCCAGCTGCCGTTCACGGTGGGCGACCTGTCGGACCTGGCCCGCGGCCAGCTCGTGTGCACCCTCGCCTTCGCCGCCGCCCCCGGCACCCTCAACCGGGTCACGCTCCGGGGCACCGACACCGCGCTCAGCCCCGCCGACTGCGAGCTCGCCGGCTGACGGCCCGCGGGCGCGGGCACGCCGCCCGGCCCCTTGCGGGCGGGGGCGCGCACCCGTCACGGTGGCCCCATGGACCCCGCCGCGGACGTCCCCGACGTCTTCGACCCCCGGATCTACGCCGAGGGCATCCCCCACGACCGCTACCGGCTGCTGCGCGAACGCCACCCGGTGGCCTGGCAGGCCGAGCCCGAGATCCTCGGATGGCCCGCGGGCCCCGGCTTCTGGGCGGTCACCCGGCACGCCGATGTCGTGAGCGTCCTGCGCGACCACCGCACGTACTCCTCCTGGACCGGTGCCACCCAGATCCGCGACCCAGACCCGGCCGACCTGCCGTTCCTGCGCCGCACCATGCTCAACCAGGACCCGCCGGCCCACGGAACGCTGCGCCGGATCGTCTCCCGCGCCTTCAC
The DNA here is from genome assembly GCF_055588085.1 of Streptomyces sp. NPDC046303. Lineage (NCBI taxonomy): Bacteria > Bacillati > Actinomycetota > Actinomycetes > Kitasatosporales > Streptomycetaceae > Streptomyces > Streptomyces sp. NPDC046303. The sequence continues at coordinate 218,185 of NZ_JBVJFA010000008.1, read as the reverse complement.
CCCGGCCCGCGTCGACGCCTTCGCCGGGCGGGTACGGGAACGCGCCCGGACCCTGCTCGCCGCGGCGCGGGAGGGAGCCGAGGACGCGGCCGCCGACCTGGTGCGCACCGTCACGGACGAGTACGCCCTGCTGAACCTCACCGACCTGCTGGGCGTGCCGGCCTCCGACCGCGCCCTGCTGCTGGAGTGGACCGTACGCATCATCGGCTACCAGGACCCGGAGGACGCCCCGGAGCCGCTACTCGGCCCCGACGGCAAGCCGCTCAACCCGCGCTCCCCGGCGCTGCTCGGCGAGATGTTCGCGTACGCCCGCGAACTGGCCGCCCACAAGCGCGCGCACCCCGGCGACGACGTGATGACGGCCCTCGCCCAGGCCGGTCTGGACCCGGCCGAGCTGGAGATGTTCTTCTTCCTGCTCACCGTCGCGGGCAACGACACGGTGCGCAGCGCGGCCCCCGGCGGCCTGCTCGCGCTCGCCCGCGACCCGGACGCCTACCTGATGCTCGCCGAGGGCCGCGTCCCGCAGGACCGTGCCGTCGACGAACTGCTGCGCGTCCACCCGCCGGTGCTCAGCTTCCGCCGGACCGCCGCCGCCGACACCGAACTGGCCGGGCAGCGGATCCGGGCCGGGGACAAGGTGGTGGTCTTCCACGCCTCCGCCAACCACGACGAGCGCGTCTTCACCGACCCCGGGAAGCTGGACCTGAACCGGGAGCGCAACCCGCACGTCTCCTTCGGGGACGGCCCGCACGTGTGCCTGGGCGCCCACTTCGCCCGGCTCCAGCTGCGCACCTTCTACGAGGAGTGGTGCGCGGCCATGCCCGTGCCCGAACTCGCGGGCCCGCCCCGGCGGCTGGTCTCCAACTTCATCAACGGGATCACACGGCTGCCGCTGCGGGTGTCCGGGCCGCCGCGGTGACGTCCGCGACCAGCTCCGTCACATCGGGCCCGTACGCATCGGAGTTGATCACCTTCAGCACGATGCAGAAGGACTCACCGCGGTACTTGCGGGCGAGCCGCTCGTGGTTCCTGGCCAGGTAACGGGCGGCCGCTTGGTTGCTGTTGGCGGTCTGCCCGGACAGCAGGAACACCGGTCGCGCACCCCGCCCCGTCGTCAGCCGCGCCAGCAGTACGTGCTCGACCATGCCCTTCTCCCAGCGGTACAGCTCCCCGCCGACGGAGATCGCCCCCCGGTCGGGTCCGCTCTCCGTGCTGTTGTCGACCCGTACGCCGGGCAGCATGGACGTCAGGTGCGCGGTGGTGCGGTTGTTGGAGACCGGGCCGCCGATGCAGAACTCGGCCCGGTCCCCGAATCCCTGGCGAGCCTCGTCGTGGGTGATGATCTGCACGTTCGCCCCGCAGTCCTTGATCAGGGCGGAGATCTCCAGCAGCGCGAAGGCGTCGTTGCGGTGCAGTGACGAAGGGGTGCCGCCCATCTGCCGGTTGACGACGAACAGGCAGTCGGACCCGGTCGGCAGCCCGAAGAAGGCCTGCTTGCGGCGGAGCGCGCGGCGCCACTGGTAGGTCCGGGTGAACCAGCCGAAGCCACCGCTGAGGGCGGTGGCTATCACCCCGAGCACGATGTTGCGCACGTCGTCGTTCATGCGGCGGATGGTAGCCGCAGCACGACATTCCTGACGCGCGGGGTGCGGTGAAGTTACGCTGCTCCACCTAGGTCTGACAGGCAGTCGACTGGAGGAACCGGATGCGTGGTCCCGCCGCACGTCAGTTAGCGCTCGTCGCCCTCGCCGGGGCGCTCGTGTCCACCGGGGCCGCCGCTCCGCCGTCGGACGCCGCCACCCCGCCCAAGGTGCCCGTGGCCGCGGGGTACGGCGGGGCCGTCGCCAGTGTCGACGCCGACGCCTCCGCGGCCGGGATCGCCGTGCTGCGCTCCGGCGGCAACGCGGTGGACGCCGCCATCGCCACGGCCGCCGCGCTCGGGGTCACCGAGCCCTACTCGGCGGGCATCGGCGGAGGCGGCTACTTCGTCTACTACGACGCCGCCTCCCGGCGCGTGCACACCGTCGACGGACGCGAAACGGCCCCCGCGACGGCCACCGCGGCGCTGTTCCAGGAGAACGGCCTGCCCATCCCCTTCGCCGAGGGCCAGACCAGCGGCCTCGGGGTCGGCGTACCCGGTACCCCCGCCACCTGGAAGAGCGCCCTCGACGCGTGGGGCACCCGCCCCTTGCGCCACCTGCTGAAGCCCGCCGAGAAACTGGCCCGGGACGGCTTCACCGTCGACGCCACCTTCCGCGCCCAGACCGAGGCCAACGAGGCCCGGTTCCGGGACTTCCCGGCCACCCGGGAGCTGTTCCTGCCCGGCGGCGCCCTGCCGGTGGTCGGCTCCACCTTCAAGAACCCGGACCTGGCCGCCACGTACGCGGAACTCGCCCGCAAGGGGACCGGCGCGCTGTACCGGGGCCCGATCGCCGAGGACATCGTGCGTACCGTCCGCACGCCGCCGGTGGACCCCGCGGCCGCCCGCAAGGTCCGGCCCGGCGACCTCACCACCGAGGACCTGCGCGCGTACGCCACCAAGCGGCAGGCCCCGACCCAGGTGAGCTACCGGGGCCTGGACGTGTACAGCATGGCCCCCTCGTCCTCCGGCGGCACCACCGTCGGCGAGGCACTGAACATCCTGGAGCGCAGCGACCTCTCGGGGCTGTCCGAGGCGCAGTACCTGCACCGCTTCATCGAGGCCTCGCGGATCTCCTTCGCCGACCGGGGCCGCTGGGTCGGCGACCCGGCCGCCGAGGACGTGCCGACGAGGGAACTGCTCTCCCAGCGGTTCGCCGACTCGCGCGCCTGCCTGATCAAGCCCGACCGGGCGCTGACCAGTCCGCTGGCCCCCGGGGACCCGCGGAACCCGGCGCCCTGCGCCACCACCGGGCAGGCGGCGCCGACCACGTACGAGGGGGAGAACACCACCCACCTGACGGTCGCCGACCGCTGGGGCAACGTGGTGTCCTACACCCTGACCATCGAGTCCACCGGCGGCAGCGCGATCACCGTCCCGGGCCGCGGCTTCCTGCTCAACAACGAGCTGACCGACTTCTCCTTCGCCCCGGCCGCGCCCGGCGTCCACGACCCGAACCTGCCCGGTCCCGGGAAGCGGCCGCGGTCCTCCATGTCGCCGACGATCGTCCTCGAACACGGGCGTCCGGTGCTCGCGCTGGGCTCCCCGGGCGGGGCCACCATCATCACGACCGTCCTGCAGACCCTGACCGGCCATCTGGACCGGGGCCTGCCGCTGGTCGACGCGATCGCCGCGCCGCGGGCCAGCCAGCGCAACCAGACCACCACCGAGCTGGAGCCGGGCCTGTGGAACAGCCCGCTGCGGGCGGAGCTGGAGGCGCTCGGCCAGGGATTCCGGCAGAACCCGGAGATCGGCGCCGCGACCGGTGTGCAGCGCCTGCCGGACGGGCGCTGGCTGGCGGCGGCCGAGACGAGCCGCCGGGGCGGCGGCTCGGCGATGGTGGTCCACCCGCACGGCAGGCCGTGAGCCGCCGCGCCTCGCACGGGCTCACGGCGCGGTGAGGATCCTCGGACCGCCGGCGGTGATCGCGACCGTGTGCTCCGCGTGCGCGGCGCGGCTGCCGTCGGCGGTGCGCAGGGTCCAGCCGTCCCCGTCGCAGGTGTAGTCGTCGGTGCCGCCCCCGGTCAGCATCGGCTCGATCGCCAGGACCATGCCGGGGCGCAGTGTCATGCCGCGTCCCGGCGGGCCCTCGTTGGGCACGCCCGGGTCCTCGTGCATGCGGCGGCCCACGCCGTGGCCACCGAAGCCGTCGGGGATGCCGTATCCGGCGGCGCGGCAGACCGTGCCCACCGCGTGGGCGATGTCGCCGATCCGGTTGCCGGGCACGGCCGCGGCGATGCCGGCGGCGAGGGCCGCCTCGGCGGTCCCGATCAGTCGCAGGTCGGCCGGCCGGGCCCGGCCGACGGTGAAGCTGACCGCCGCGTCCCCGACCCAGCCGCCGAGCCGGGCCCCGCAGTCGACGCTGACCAGGTCGCCGTCGCGCAGCCGGTACGCGCCGGGGATCCCGTGCACGATGGCGTCGTTGACCGAGATGCAGACGGCGGCGGGGAAGGGCACCGGCGCGAACTTCGGCCGGTAGCCGAGGAAGGGGGAGGCCGCGCCCGCCTCACGGAGTACGCCGCGGGCCACCCGGTCCAGGTCCAGCAGGCAGACCCCGACCCGCGCGGCCTCCCGTACGGCCGCGAGGGCGTGGGCGACGACGCGGCCGGCGGCGCGCATCTCTTCGATCGACTGGTCCGTCTTGAGTTCCACCATGCCAATAACTATACCGGTATAACTGTAACGGGATACTTATTGGGCCGCGAGGTAGGATGAGGGCATGGTCCGAACCCCCCTGACCCCCGAAGAGCGCGAGCGCGGCGAGCGGCTGGGCGCGCTGCTGCGCGAGGCGCGCGGTCCGCGCAGCATGGTCGAGATCGCGGCCGGAGCCGGGCTCTCGGCCGAAACCCTCCGCAAGATCGAGACCGGCCGGGCGCCCACCCCCGCCTTCTTCACCGTGGCGGCCCTCGCCGGCGTCCTCGGGCTCTCCCTCGACGAGGTGCTGCGCCGCTGCGCGCCGGAACCGGCGCCGGTGGCGGTACCGGCCTGAGAACACCCGCCCGCAGGGGAGTTCCGGCGGCCGAACGGCCCAATCGGCGGTGGCGCGGCCGGGGCGCGGGGCAAGCGTGAGGGCGTGTCAGCCACCAACGCACCCCAGAGACTCGGTTTCGGACTCCTCGGCGCGCTCCTCGCGGGAGGCCTGCTCCTCGCGGCCTGCGCCGTGCCCGACGGCCGGGCATCGCCGTCGGCCACCCCCGGCTCGAGCGCGCGCACCAGATGACCGCGCTGCCGGCGGGGTGGGCCGCCGCTTAGGGTTCCGGCATGGATCTCGAAGAGCTGGGCAGGGCGCGGTACGTCAGTCTCACCACCTTCCGCAAGGACGGCACACCCGTGGCGACGCCGGTGTGGGCGGTCGCCGACGGCGCGGAGCTGTACGTGTGGACGCGCAGCGATGCGTGGAAGGTCAAGCGGATCCGCAACAACGGGCGGGTCACCGTCACCGCCTGCGACGTGCGCGGACGCGTGCCGGACGGCGCGCCCGTACGCGAGGGCGAGGCCCGGCTGCTCGACGCGGAGGGTCTGAAGCGGGTGCGCGGGCTCATGCTGCGCAAGTACACCTGGCAGTTCTGGGCGGTGGACGTGCCCGCGATGCTGGCGCGGCGGGGCCGGCGTCCGCACACCGCGATCGCCGTCAAGCTTTGAGGTGCCCGTAGCCCGCCCGTAACACGGGTGGGGTCCAATGCGGTCATGGAGACCGCGACTGCGCCGGCGATCGGTCAATTCGCCGCATACCTCAGGGCGTTGGCCGAACGGCTCGACCCCGGGGCGGGCTGGTACGGGGAGTTCCTGCGCCGGGATCCGGAGGGCGTGCGGGCCTGTCTCGACGGGGCCGCGCTGCCCCCGTGGGACGTGGTCGAGTCGCTGCTGCGGGATCTGGCGGCGGCGCGCGGCGAGGAGCTCGCGGCGCGGGAGACCGCGTACGCCGCCCGGCTGCGGGCCGCGGCGGTCACCGCCTGGGACGGGCTGCCGGGCGGCGCGGAGCAGCTCCGGACCCAGTACACGGCGGCGGTCGCGCAGCAGGCCGCCACCCAGGCGGCCGTGCGGAGCCTGACGGCCCGGCTCGGCGGCGCCGCCGACCCCGCCGAACGGGACGCCCTCGCCCGGGAGCTCTCCTGGACCCACGACGACGCGGCCCGTGCCACGGCCCGCCACGAGGACCTCGCGACCCGCCTGTCGGCCCTGCGGCCCGGCGCCCCGGGCGAGGCGGCGCCGCCCGGCGGGCCGGAAGCCGCGGAGCCGCTCCCCGGCGTACCCCGGCAGCGGCCGGCCCCGCCGCAGACCGACGCCCAGGGCCCGCCCTGGCCGCAGGCGCACGCCCGGATCCCGATGGCGCCGCCGGCGGAGGAGCCGGTGTGGGCGTACGCCCAGGGCCCGGTGTGGCCCGAGTCCGGCGCCGCGGTGTTACCGCCCGCCGAGGAGCCGGGGGCGGCGCACGCCGAAGACCCGGTGGGGGCGCACGCCGCGGCTTCGGTGTGGACGGAGGCCGGCGCCGCGGTGTCGCAGCACGCGGAGGCCGGGGCCGAGGCGCAGGACCAGGCGCCGGTCGGGCGGGCCGAGGGGCGGTGGCTCCGCCGTGGGCGGCGGGCCGGGGGCGCCCGGTACGCGGGCTCGGCGGCGCCCGAACCGCTGGCCTTCACCCCGCCGCCGGGCCACCCGGACGGCGACCGCCTCCCCGGCGGGCCGCACTTCGGATCCGCTCCGCACGGAGCGCGCTCCGGCCACCCCGAGCCCGGGATCCCCGCCCCGCGCGGAGCCCGCTTCGGCCGCCCGACGGCCGGGCCGGCGGAGGACGCCCCGGCCCAACGGCAAGCGGCCCAACGGCAATCGGCACAACGGCAGTCGGCCCAACTCCCCCCGGACACCACCGGCCCTGGCCCCGTACCGCAGGAGCCGGCATCCGCGGCCGGCGAGGCGGCCGCGCCCCGCGCCGGGAACGCACGGGCGGCCGTCGCCGAACTGATCGCGCTGCGCGCGCGGGGCCGCGGCGGCGAGGCCCACGCACTGCTCTGCGAGATCGCCGCCTGGCCCGCGGACCGGCTCCCCGGCCTCGCCGACCAGCTGGTCCGCGCCGGACTGGCAGCCGACTGGGCCACCCTGCTGTGGGAGGCGGCCTCGCTGCCGCCCGAGCGGCTCGCCGCGGCCGCGGCCGCCCTCGGAGAGGCCGGCCGCGAGGCCGACGGCGACCGCCTGCTGCGCCAGGGCATGGCCCGCCCCGCCGCCGAGATCGCCGAGGCCGCGCTCGCGCTCGAGGCGGCCGGCCGCGTCCGGGAGGCCGACACCCTCCTCGGTGCCTTCGTCCGGGTCCGCACCGCGGAGGAGGCCGCCGCCCTCGCCCGCCGGGCCCCGCAGTGGTTCGTGCCGAGGCTGCTCCAGGCCGCCGGAGAGGCCTCCGCGACCCACCGGCGGAACCTGGTCCACGCGCTCCGGGTGGCGGGCATGGCCACGGCGTAAAGCGCCCGCCGCCTGACCGCAATCGACCGTGGGGCGACGTAACTTGATCGACTACTCCAACCGCGCAACGCGGTCTTGCCCCACGCTGTGACGAGGCCTACGTTCTACTCCCTACGGACAACCGTCTACGTGCGTAGAACCGGCGTTCCCGTCGCGAGGAGCAGCTCATGGCCCAAGTCGTCCGCGCCGCACTGGTCCAGGCCACCTGGACCGGAGACACCGAATCGATGATCGCCAAACACGAGGAGCACGCCCGGCGGGCCGCCGCCCAGGGCGCGCGGATCATCGGCTTCCAGGAGGTGTTCAACGCCCCCTACTTCTGCCAGGTCCAGGAACCCGAGCACTACCGCTGGGCCGAAGCCGTCCCCGACGGCCCGACGGTCCGCCGCATGCAGGACCTGGCGCGCGAGACCGGCATGGTCATCGTCGTACCGGTCTTCGAGCTGGAGAGCGCCGGCTTCTACTACAACACCGCCGCCGTCATCGACGCCGACGGCAGCTACCTCGGGAAGTACCGCAAGCACCACATCCCCCAGGTCAAGGGCTTCTGGGAGAAGTACTACTTCCGGCCGGGGAACCTCGGCTGGCCCGTCTTCGACACCGCCGTCGGCAAGGTCGGGGTCTACATCTGCTACGACCGCCACTTCCCCGAGGGCTGGCGCCAACTGGGCCTGGCGGGCGCCCAGCTGGTCTACAACCCCTCCGCCACCCACCGCGGCCTGTCCTCGCACCTGTGGCAGCTGGAACAGCCGGCCTCCGCCGTCGCCAACGAGTACTTCATCGCCGCCATCAACCGGGTCGGCCAAGAGGAGTACGGAGACAACGACTTCTACGGCACCAGCTACTTCGTCGACCCCCGCGGCCAGTTCGTCGGCGAAGTCGCCAGCGACAAGGAAGAGGAACTCCTCGTCCGCGACCTCGACTTCGGCCTCATCGACGAGGTCCGCACCCAATGGGCCTTCTACCGCGACCGCCGCCCCGACGCCTACGGAGGGCTCGTACAGCCGTGACCAACCCGACGCCCCTGCACAGCCGCCACCGCACCGTCCTGCCCGACTGGCTCGCCCTGTACTACGACCGCCCCATCGAGCTCACCCACGGCGAGGGCCGCCACGTCTGGGACGCGGACGGCAACCGCTACCTCGACTTCTTCGGCGGCATCCTCACCACGATGACCGCCCACGCACTGCCCGAGGTCACCAAGGCCGTCTCCGAACAGGCCGGGCGGATCATCCACTCCTCGACCCTCTACCTGAACCGCCCGATGATCGAGCTGGCCGAACGGGTCGCCACGCTCTCCGGGATCCCCGACGCCCGGGTCTTCTTCACCACCTCCGGCACCGAGGCCAACGACACGGCGCTGCTGCTCGCGACGACGTACCGCCGCTCCAACCAGATCCTGGCGATGCGCAACAGCTACCACGGCCGGTCCTTCTCCACCGTCTCCATCACGGGCAACCGGGGCTGGTCCCCGACCAGCCTCTCGCCGCTCCAGACGTACTACGTCCACGGCGCCGTCCGCACCCGCGGCCCCCTCGCGCACCTCGACGACACGGACTTCACCGCCGCGGCCGTCGCCGACCTCGAGGACGTGCTCGGGCAGGCCCGCGGGGGAGTGGCCGCGCTGATCGCCGAGCCGATCCAGGGCGTCGGCGGTTTCACCTCCCCGCCCGACGGCCTGTACGGGGCCTTCCGCGAGGTCCTGGACCGGCACGGCATCCTGTGGATCAGCGACGAGGTGCAGACCGGCTGGGGCCGCACCGGCGAACACTTCTGGGGCTGGCAGGCCCACGCCCAGAACGGCCCGCCGGACATCCTCACCTTCGCCAAGGGCATCGGCAACGGCATGTCCATCGGCGGGGTCGTGGCCCGCGCCGAGGTGATGAACTGCCTCGACTCCAACTCCATCTCCACCTTCGGCGGTTCCCCGGTCACCATGGCGGCCGGCCTGGCCAACCTCGCGTACCTGCTGGAGCACGACCTCCAGGGCAACGCCCGCCGCGTCGGCGGCCTCCTCCTGGAGCGGCTCCGCGCCGTCGCCGCCCACTCGCCCGCCGTACGGGAGGTACGCGGCCGCGGCCTGATGGCCGGACTGGAACTGACCAGGCCCGGCACCGACCAGGCCGATCCGGAGGCGGCCACCGCCGTACTGGAGGCCGCCCGCGCGGGCGGCCTGCTGATCGGCAAGGGCGGCGGGCACAACACCAGCGTGCTGCGCATCGCGCCGCCGCTCTCCCTCACCGTCGCCGAGGCGGAAGAGGGCGCCGAGATCCTCGAACAGGCACTGCGCAGCGTCCAGTAGGGGGAGTCCGATGAGCATCCGCACCCTGATCAGCGGCGGCCTCGTCGTCACGGCCGCCGACGAACTGCACGCGGACGTCCTGATCGAGGACGGCCGCGTGGCGGCCCTCGCCGCGCACGGCTCGGCGGCCGCCGCGGCCTGGACGGCCGACCGTACGATCGACGCGAGCGGGAAGTACGTCATCCCGGGCGGGGTCGACGCGCACACCCACATGGAGCTCCCCTTCGGCGGCACCTCCGCCTCGGACACCTTCGAGACCGGAACCCGGGCCGCCGCCTGGGGCGGCACCACCACCATCGTCGACTTCGCCGTGCAGAGCGTGGGCCACGCCCTGCGCGAGGGCCTCGACACCTGGTACGACAAGGCCGACGGCAACTGCGCCATCGACTACGCCTTCCACATGATCCTCTCGGACGTCAACGAGGGCACCCTCAAGGAGATGGACCTCCTGGTCGGGGAGGGGATCACCTCCTTCAAGCTGTTCATGGCCTACCCGGGCGTCTTCTACAGCGACGACGGGCAGATCCTGCGCGCCATGCAGCGGGCCTCCGGCAACGGCGGGCTGATCATGATGCACGCCGAGAACGGCATCGCCATCGACGTCCTCGTCGAACAGGCCCTGGCGCGCGGCGAGACCGACCCCCGCCACCACGGCGAGGTTCGCAAGGTGCTCCTGGAAGCCGAGGCCACCCACCGCGCCATCCAGCTCGCCCGGGTCGCCGGCTCCCCCCTGTACGTGGTCCACGTCTCGGCGGAGGAAGCGGTCGCGGAGCTGGCCGCCGCCCGCGACAAGGGGCTGCCCGTCTTCGGGGAGACCTGCCCGCAGTACCTCTTCCTGTCCACCGACAACCTCGCGGAGCCCGACTTCCAGGGCGCCAAGTACGTCTGCTCCACCCCGCTGAGGCCGAAGGAGCACCAGGCGGCGCTCTGGCGGGGGCTGCGGACCAACGACCTCCAGGTGGTCTCCACCGACCACTGCCCGTTCTGCTTCCGGGGACAGAAGGAGCTGGGCCGCGGCGACTTCTCCAAGATCCCCAACGGGCTGCCGGGGGTGGAGAACCGCATGGACCTGCTCCACCAGGCGGTCCTGGACGGGCACATCACCCGCCGCCGCTGGATCGAGATCGCCTGCGCGACCCCGGCCCGGATGTTCGGCCTCTACCCGCAGAAGGGCACCATCGCACCGGGCTCCGACGCCGACATCGTCCTCTACGATCCGCACGCCGAGCAGGTCATCTCCGCCGAGACGCACCACATGAACGTGGACTACTCGGCGTACGAGGGCAAGCGGATCACCGGACGCGTCGACACCGTGCTCTCGCGCGGCGAACTCGTCATCGACCGGCGCGAGTACGCAGGCCGGCCCGGCCACGGCGTGTTCATCCCGCGCTCCACCTGCCAGTACCTGTAAGCCCCGTAAGGAGCCGCACGTATGGACTTCGGCCTCGTCCTGCAAACCGACCCGCCCGCCTCGCAGGTCGTCAGCCTCATGCGCCGTGCCGAGCGCAACGGCTTCCGCTACGGCTGGACCTTCGACTCCGCCGTGCTGTGGCAGGAGCCGTTCGTCATCTACAGCCAGATCCTCGAGCACACGCAGGAGATGCACGTCGGCCCCATGGTCACCAACCCGGGCACGCGCACCTGGGAGGTCACCGCCTCCACCTTCGCCACCCTCAACGACATGTTCGGCAACCGCACCGTGTGCGGGATCGGCCGCGGGGACTCGGCGATGCGGGTCGCGGGGCGCGCGCCGAACACCCTGGCCCGGCTCGGCGAGGCCATCGACGTGATCCGCGACCTCGCGGAGGGCCGTGAGGCGGTCGTCGACGGCAGCCCGATCCGGATCCCCTGGATCCGGGAGGGGAAGCTGCCCGTCTGGATGGCCGCGTACGGGCCGAAGGCCCTGGCCCTGGCCGGGCAGAAGGCCGACGGGTTCATCCTCCAGCTCGCCGACCCCTTCCTCACCGAGTGGATGGTCAAGGCCGTCCGGGAGGCCGCCTCGGAGGCCGGCCGGGACCCGGCCTCGATCACCATCTGCGTGGCGGCCCCCGCGTACGTGGGCGACGACCTCGCCCACGCCCGCGACCAGTGCCGGTGGTTCGGCGGCATGGTCGGCAACCACGTGGCCGACCTGGTCTCCCGCTACGGGGAGCACTCCGGGCTGGTCCCGGACGCCCTGACCGACTACATCAAGGCCCGCCACGGCTACGACTACAGCCACCACGGCCGCGCCGGGAACCCGTCCACGGACTTCGTCCCCGACGAGATCGTCGACCGCTTCTGCCTGCTGGGTCCACCCGAGGCCCACATCACCAAGCTCCGGGCCCTACGCGACCTCGGCGTCGACCAGTTCGCCGTGTACGCGATGCACGACGCCAGGGAGGCCGCCATCGACGCCTACGGTTCCGAGATCATCCCCGTGATCAACGCCTGAGCCCTTTCCCCCTCGCACCACGCCCCGCGCCTCACGACCCGCTGGTGCCCCGAGCGCCTCGTTCCGTCCCCGAAGAAGGGTTCCACCTCCCTGACCGCCACCGTCCCCATCGGCCCGCCCGGCCAGATATCCGACCGCGCGGCCGCGTTGAGCGCGCGCCCGGCGCGGTCCCCGCGGGCGGACGGTTCGTCAAATCATCGTGCTGCTGCCGATGTTGCTGACCGGGCACGCCGGACCCGAGTTCGTATCCGACCTCGTGCCGTCTGGAGCCGTCAGCGGCACAACGGCTGCCAGTGGCTCAGGCAACCAGACGACCACCCCTGGTACCGAGTTCTCAAGCCCCTACGGACGTCCACTCCGAACAACTGGCCGAGGCGATCGACAACGGCCCACAGTCGACGGACGTCTTTTGCTCTGTTCCCGCGGAGCAGGAGCCTGCTGCGCGGCCGGGAGCGCATCACCGAGGTCAACTGGGAGTGGGGGAAGCACATGGGTGCTATCACCAACCGCCTGCGAGGTCCGTAGAGTGCGGACGGGCCGCCCCAGGTTGAGTGGGGCGGCCCGTCCTGTCGGTTGTGAGGTCAGTTGAGGTCGGCCTCTTAAAGGGCGTCGCGCGGCGGCTTGAGGCTGCTGAACGTCGCCCCGGCAACCAGGACCGCGACGCCCGCCAGGAGGGCGGGCATGCTGGTTGCGGGGTGCAGGACGACAGCCCACGGCTGCGCTCCGCGGCCGCCGCTCTTCCATCCTCCGACGGCGAGGACCAGGGGGACAGCGGTGAGGACCGGGGCCGCGATCCGGGCGCCGGTGAGGGGGTTGAGGGTGAGCGCAAGGCCGAGGTAGAAGGCGGTGTTCCGGCCGATGGCCAGGGCCACGGAGTGGGCGCCCGCGAAGTGTCCGAGGACGGCCATGCTCAGGGCGAGGGTTGCGCAGACGGCGGCGAGGGAGGTATCGAAGCGGTGGACGGCCCGCACGGCGACTGTTTCCGTGGCGTCCCGGGCGCGGCCGGTGAAGGCGAGCCATGTGACGGCGGGGATGACGGTGATCAGCGCGGCGAGAAGGAAGTGTCCGGCCCCGCCGACCATCGCGGGTACGGGGATGCGGCTCTGTCCGAATGCCAGGCCTGCGCCGGCCGTGACAGCGGTGACGGCGGCGAGGGTGGGGACGTTACGGGATGCGGCCCACCAGTTCACCGGCCTGCTCCTTCAGGGTTCAGGTTCGGCTTCTGGTCGCAGCCGGTGAGCGCAGCCCGGTTCGTTTCGTTACTCCAAACCGACCCGCCCGCCTCCCAGGTCGTCAGCTGATGAAGCACGCCGAACGCAACGGCTTCCGGTACGGCTGGACCTTCGACTCGGCTGTCCTGTGGCAGGAGCCGTTCGTCATCTACAGCCAGATCCTGTCCTCCACGCAGAAGATGCACATCGGACCGATGGTGACCAACCCGGGAGACCCGCACCTGGGAGGTGATCGCCGCTCCCCGACTGATCAACTTCCGTACCGGCGCGCTGATCCCCGGCCTGGTGGGCGGCCTCCTCGGCACGGTGGCCGGCCTCCTCATCGCCGACTACTGGATCATCCGCCGCACCGTACTCGGCCTGGCCGGGCTGCACCGGCCCGGCGGCCCTTACTGGTACAAGGGCGGTTGGAACCCGGCCGCGGTCCTGGCCTTCGCCGTCGGCGGCTCGCATTCGGCCTCGGGCGAGGGCCCTTCCCGGCGGACGGCCTCATCGCCTTCCTCAAACCGCTCGCCGACTACGGTTGGGCCGTCGGACTGGGTGCGTCACTCGTCAGGACCTCGAACGTCTCCTGAGCCCGGGGGTGCGATCGTCAGCAGCGGGCGGCATGCTGCTCGGCCCAGCCGGTGGCGGCCACCACCTCGCGCGCGATGTCCACGACAGGCCGTCCGTCTGTCACCACCCGCACGGTCCCCTCGGAGGCCCTCTGGTCCAGAAGCAGTGCCTTACGGACACTGCCTTCCCACTCCTGCTCCAGCTCCGAGCCGAGTTCCCTGCCGACCAGCCGCTCGCGGGCGGTGGCGTCGGAAGCAGTGAGCAAGACCCGCGTGATGCGCACGTCCTCGCCCATGGCACGCTCGAACATGCCGGTCGCCTCGGGCAGCACGCTTGCCGTGTTCGTGTAGATCAGACGGCGGTAGCCGAGCCGGGCGAAGTTTTCCCACACGGCCGTCAGGTTCCTCTCGGTGATCTCCGAACGGTGGGGGTCCCCCTCTGGTGCCGGATGCACCTGCCCCATGAAGTCACCCTCGATGACCGCATGGGAGACCACCGCGGCGCGCAGCTGCGCCGAAACCTCCCACCCCACCGTCGTCTTGCCGACACCGGCCCGTCCCCCGATGAGCAGTACTTCCGCGTGCTTCATGCATGCAGCGTGCCAGTCGGCGACCTCCCGCGAGCCGATATCCGTGCGCACAGGCGTCATCGATCGGTCGGCCCGTGCCGGTACTCGCTCAGGCGTGGTCGTCACGGAAGAGAGTCTGTTGCAGCGTGTGGCTGGATTCCTGCCTGCCTTCTTCCCGTACCGCCCGGGGTCACCGACTCTGATCGACAGCGGACCTGAGCTGTACGAGGAGGACCGGAATGAGCGGGATGGGGAACAGGGGACAGGGGAACGACGCTGCCGGCGGCCCGCAGACGTCGGGGATCCCCGTCCCGGAGGGTATGACCGCGTTCGACGACATCTACGATCAGCCGGATCCTCGGGCCTATTTCCGGTCATTGGGTCCACTGGAATACCGGGCACCCCATCACGGACAGAGCGTCTTCCGGCGGGCGGTTGCCGCCCGCACGCAGACGGCCCGCGCGGCGGAACGACCGGTGACCGTGCTGGACATCTGCTGCTCCTACGGCATCAACGCCGCCCTCCTCAACCATGAGGTGACACTGGACGACCTCTATGCCCACTACACGTCGCCGCAGGCGGCCGCGCTCACCACAGCCGAACTGATCGCATGGGACCGCAGCTACTACGCGGCCCGTCGGCGCCGTGAGCCGGCCCGGGTGATCGGATTGGACATGTCCAAGAACGCCATCTCCTACGCGTGCGAGGTCGGTCTCCTGGAACAAGGTTTCGCCGAGAACCTCGAAACCGCGCCTCCTTCTCCGTCCCTGCTTCGCGCCGCTCGGCAGACCCGGCTGATCACGATCACCGGAGGGGCCACCTTCCTGTCCCCCCGCACCTTCCAACCGATCCTGGCCTGTACCCAGGGCCCGGTATGGGTCGCGGCCTTCGTCCTGCGGACCACCTCGTACGAGTCGATTGCCGCATGCCTGGCTGCGAAGGGCCTGGTCACCGAGAGGACCACCACGCACACGTTCCGGCAACGACGCTTCACGGACGCGGACGAACAGCGATACGCCGTCCAAGCGGTCACCGCGGCCGGCGATGACCCGCACGGGAAGGAGACCGACGGCTACTTCCACACGACGCTGCACCTGTCGCGCCCCCCTGAAGACGCGACCGCGCTCCCGCTCACCGCCCTGCTGCCGCGCCTTTGAGCCGCGGCCCGGTTCACCCCCGGTACATCGGGAGTCCGGCCGTCCGTCGGAGATTGTCGGTGGGGTTTGCCGGTCGGACGTGATGTGATGGGTGCATGATCGATGAGTTCCTTACCCATGGCCTGTCCGACGTGGAAGAGGCCGTCCGCAAGGCGGCGGCGATCGAGATCATGCCGCGATTCCGGCAGCTCGCCGAGCACGAGGTCGACGAGAAGAGCGGCCCGCACGACCTGGTGACGGTCGCCGACCGCAAGGCCGAGGAACACCTCACCGCCTCCCTCCAGCGGCTGCTCCCCGGCTCGGCCGTGGTGGGCGAGGAGGCCGTGCACGCCGACCCGAACGTGTACGGGGCGCTGCGCGCCGACGCCCCGGTGTGGATCGTGGACCCGGTCGACGGCACCCGCCAGTTCGTCTCCGGCGAGCCGGGCTTCTGCACCCTCGTGGCGCTGGCCCACCGCGGGGAGATCCTCGCCTCCTGGACCTTCGCCCCGGCCCTGGAGGAGCTGGCGACCGCCGTGCGCGGGCAGGGCGCGTACGTCAACGGAGAGCGGATCCGCAGCGGCTCGCCCGAGCCGGGCGCCGACCTGCGGGTCGCCATGGCGCACCCGCTGTACACCTCCGAAGAGGACAAGCGGACCCTCGGCCGGCTGGACGTGCCCGGCGTGGCGGCCAGGCCCTGCGGATCGGCCGGCCTGGAGTACCTGAAGGTGGCCCGCGGCGAGATGGACGGCCTCGCGTTCACCTGGCCCTCGGCCTGGGACCACGCGGCCGGGCTGCTGCTGGTCGCGGAGGCCGGCGGGGCGCAGAGCACCGTCGAAGGGATCCCCTTCCGGGTGGACCGGGACAACGCGCTGCCGTTCGCCGTCGGACGGGACGAGGCCACCGCGGTCCGCATCCGCGACCTGCTGCGGGGCTAGGGGGTGTCTGACGGAGGTCCGTGGTGAAGGAGCGGTGTCCGGTGCGTGCTCTCGGCGTGCCGGCCGGATGCCCGCGTACTGGACGTACGTGGGCTTTCGGCCGGTGCGGCGAGAGTGCGTGCCGGGCATCGCGACGCCTCGGACCTCCGTCAGACACCCCCTAGGCGTCTCTTCCGACGCGGGTCGGGCACGATCGGGAAGAGACCGGCCGGGCCCGCGGCGAGCCGGAATATCCTGGGGGCGGTGGCGCCGCCGGACGAAGGAGTCGCAAGTGCCGTCGATTCTCGATGCGGTCGTGGTGGGGGCGGGGCCCAACGGGCTCACGGCCGCCGTGGAACTCGCCCGGCGGGGCTTTTCGGTGGCCCTCTTCGAAGCCGCGGACACGGTCGGCGGCGGGGCCCGGACCGAGGAGCTCACCCTCCCCGGCTTCCGACACGACCCCTGCTCGGCGGTGCACCCGCTCGGCGTGGGCTCGCCGGTCTTCGCGACGATGCCGCTGAAGCAGTACGGGCTGGAGTGGCTGCACCCGCCGCTGCCCATGGCGCACCCCTTCGACGACGGCACGGCAGCGGTCCTGTCCCGCTCGGTCGCCGAGACGGCGGCGTCCTTCGGGCCCCGCGACGCCGGCGCGTACCGGCGCCTCGTCGAGCCGTTCCTCGGCAAGTGGGACACCCTGGCCCGGGACTTCATGTCACTGCCCAGCACCGCGCTGCCCCGCGACCCCCTCACCCTGGCCCGTTTCGGGCTCGCCGGGATGCCGCCCTCGACCTGGCTCCTGCGCCGCTTCCACGACGAGCGGGCCCGCGCGCTGTTCGCCGGGCTGGTGGCGCACGTCATCGCCCCGCTCGACGGGATCGCCACCAGCGCCATCGGCCTCGTCTTCGCGCTGGCCGCGCACGCGAACGGCTGGCCCATGCCGCGCGGCGGCTCGCAGTCGATCTCCGACGCCCTCGCGGCGTACCTCCGCGACCTCGGCGCCGCCGTCCACACCGGCTTCGAGGTCAAACGGCTCGACGACCTCCCGCCCGCCCGCGCCTACGTCTTCGACACCTCGCCGACCGCGCTGGCCCGCATCGCCCGCCTGGGCCGCGCCTACGACGGCTACCGGTACGGCGCCGCCGTCTACAAGATCGACTACGCCCTCGACGGCCCCGTCCCGTGGACCGCCGAGGAACCGCGCCGGGCCGGGACCGTCCAGATCGGCCCGCGCACCCGCGACATCGACGCCGCCCTGCAACTGGCCTCCGGCGGCCGGGCCCCCCGTACCCCCTTCCTCATCACCTCCCAGCCCAGCCTCGTCGACCCCGGCCGCGCACCCGAGGGCAAGCACGTGTTCTGGGCGTACGGCCACGTCCCCAAGGGCTGGCACGGCGACCTCACCGACGCCGTCGAGCGCCAACTGGAGCGCTTCGCACCGGGCTTCCGCGACCTGGTCCTGGCCCGCGCCACGGCCGGCCCGCCCGAGCTCGCCGCCCGCAACCCCAACTACGTCGGCGGGGACATCGCCTGCGGCGCCGCCTCGGGACTCCAGCTCCTGCTGCGCCCCAAGATCACGCTGTTCCCGTACACGACGGCCCACCCCGCGGTCTTCCTGTGCTCCTCGGCCACCCCGCCCGGCCCCGGCGTGCACGGGATGTCCGGCCACAACGCCGCCAAGGCCGTGTGGCGCCACCTGCGAAAGGACGCCTGATGGTCCGCATCACCCTGGTCCGCGGCGACATCACCGCCGAGAAGGCCGACGCGATCGTCAACGCCGCCAACTCCTCCCTCCTCGGCGGCGGCGGGGTCGACGGCGCCATCCACCGGCGCGGCGGCCCGGAGATCCTCGCCGCCTGCGAGGACCTGCGCCGCTCGCACTACGGCAAGGGCCTGCCGACGGGCAAGGCCGTCGCCACCACCGCCGGCCGGCTCCCCGCGCAGCACGTCATCCACACCGTCGGCCCGGTCTGGTCGCGGGAGGACGACCGGTCGGAGCTGCTGGCCTCCTGCTACCGGGAATCCCTGCGCGTCGCCGACGAGCTGGGGGCCCGTACGGTCGCCTTCCCGGCCATCTCCACCGGGATCTACGGGTGGCCCATGGACGACGGCGCGCGGATCGCCGTGGAGACCGTACGGACCACCCGGACCGAGGTGGACGAGGTCCGCTTCGTCCTCTTCGACGACCAGGCCTACGCCGCCTTCGCGGCGGCCGTCGAAGCCGCGCGTTAGAGACGGCTTAGGGCGACCGGAAGCGGTTGCGGTATTCCGTCGGGGTCGTGTCGAGCTGTCGGCGGAACGCGCGGATGAGGGTGTCGGTGGTGTTGAAGCCGGAGGCGGACGCGATGCGTTCGAGGGTGGCGTCCGTCGATTCCAGTTGGTTGCGCGCGACTTCGACACGGGCCGATTCGATGTAGGCCGCCGGGGTCATGCCCAGTTCCGCCTTGAAGATCCGGGTCAACTGGCGTTCGCTCACATGGGCGTGCGCGGCGAGGTCGGTGACCGTGAGCGGGTCGGCGATGTGGCGCGTGATGTGGTGGCGCAGGTCCTCGACGCGGCGCGTCGTCGAGACGGGCTCGAGCGGGACGCTGAACTGGCTCTGCCCGCCCGGCCGCTTCAGGTACATCACCAGCTGGCGGGCGATGCGGAGCGCGAGGGCCTCCCCGAAGTCGTCGGCCACCAGGGCCAGCGACAGGTCGAGGCAGGCGCTGATGCCCGCGCCCGTCCACACGTCCTGATCGCGGATGAAGATCGGATCGGCGTCGACCTCGACCGCGGGGTGCTCGGCGGCGAGTTGCCGCGCGGTGGACCAGTGGGTGGTGGCGCGCTTGCCGTCCAGGAGCCCGGCGTCCGCGAGGATGTGGGCTCCCACACACACCGAGGCCACGCGCCGGGCCCGCCCGGCGAGGGCCTTCACCCGGCTGACGACGGCGGGATCGGTCACGGCGCGCACGCGGCCCCCGCCGTCGGTCTCGACCGCGCCCGGCACCAGGAGGGTGTCGATGCTCCTCCCCCCGACCTCCTGGAAGGTCGTGTCGGGAAGGATGCGGACCCCGGCGGAGGTGGTGACGGGGTCCATGGTCTCGGCGGCCAGGACGACCTCGTAGCCCGCGGTCCCGCCGGCCTCGCGTCGCAGCAGGGCGAACACCTCCGGCGGTCCGGTGACGTCCAGCAGGTCGACGCCGTCGAAGAGGACGATGACGACGAATCGGGTGACGGGGCTCAACTGGTGTCCCTTCGGCGGCCCTGCGGGATGTCGGTATCTGCAAGTCGGATGACATTGCCGACACGCTGGGTGGGTCATAGCGTTCCATACGCGGCCACCGAGCAAGTGGCCCGGACCCTTCCGCACAACTTCCGAGGACGGTATTCCCATGCCTTCGACCACCCTGCGCGAGCTCAACGGCTTCGACCCGACTCCGGCCCCGCTGGCCGGTGCGACGCTGATCCTGGTCGACTACCAGAACACCTACACCCGCGGCGTGATGGAGCTGACGGGCTGGCGGGCCGCCCTCGACTCCGCAGCCGCGCTGCTGGCCAGGGCCCGGGAGGCCGGCACGAAGGTCATCCACGTCGTGAACGACGGCGGCCCGGGGACCCCGTACGACATCCGGGCCGAGATCGGCCGGATCCACCCGAGCGTGGCTCCCGTCGAGGGGGAGACCGTCGTGGTCAAGACGGTTCCCAACGCCTTCGTCGACACCGACCTGGGCGAACACGTCGACGCCGCCGGCAACAAGGACGTCATCGTCATCGGCTTCATGACCCACATGTGCGTGACCTTCACCGCGGAAGGCGCGTTCCTGCGCGGCAACCGGCCCACCGTGGTCGCCGACGCCTGCGCGACCCGGCCCCTGTGCACGGCGGTCGCCGACCTGCCCGCCGTACAGATCCACCAGGCCGCGCTCGCGACGATCGCCGATCTGTACGGGGTCGTCGTCCCGTCCGGTTCATCGCTGGGCTGAGGGCCGCGGTGAGGACCGGGGGGAGGGGCGGGGGTACGTACGGGACTGCTTCACGCTGCCGTACGCGAAGCTCGACTCGATCGAGGCGATGCCGGGGATGGCGTGGATCCGGTGGCGCACCAGGGCCTCGTACGCCTCCAGGTCCTCGATGACCACCCGCAGCAGGTAGTCGCTGCTGCCCGCCATCAGGTAGCAGTCCTGGATGTGCTCGATGACCGCCACGTGCTCCTCGAAGAGCCGGACCGCCTCCGCCGTGTGCCGCTCCAGCCGGATCCGGACGAAGACGGTCACCGGGAGCCCGAAGGCGACCTGGTCGACCATGGCCGTGTAGCCGCGGATCAGGCCCGCCTCCTCCAGGCGCCGCACCCGGCGCAGACAGGGCGAGGGGGAGAGCCGGACGCGGTCGGCCAGGTCCTGGTTGGACAGCCGCCCGTCGGCCTGCAATTCCCGGATGATCTGCAGATCGACTGCGTCCACGGTCACTCCTCGGCGGATCCTCGGCGGTTCTTGGCAGATCCTGCCCCAAACGTATGTCCGACGGGCAGAACTGGCAATCGGCTGCCCCGGCCTAAGCCCTACCGTTGCCCGGGAACGGACCAGACCGGTCCGGTCTCGTACGGCTGGAGCAACGACGTGGTCGCAACGCACATCACCGGGGCGACCGCGCCTCCCCACACGGAGGGCCCGCCGGCCGGACCCCTGCCCCCGGCCACCGCCGGGGGGACCCCCAGCCGGCGCGGGCTCTCCCCGCAGACCGAGGGCGTCCTGGCCCTGCTGGTGACCGTGTCCATCTGGGCCGCCTTCGCGCTCAGCGCCCGGGCCCTGAGCACCTCGACCCTGCTGCCGGCCGACGCCGCACTGCTGCGCTTCGGCGTCCCGCTCGTCGTCCTGCTCCCCGCGCTGTGGCGGCGCCGCCACAGCATCGCGGCGGTCCGGCCGGGCCCCGCCCTGAAGATCGTCTGCGGGGCCGGGGTGCCGTTCTTCCTGGCGGCCATGCACGGAGGCTCCCTGACCTCGGCGGCGTTCGTGGGCTCGATCGTCCCCGGGATGGTCCCGCTGTTCGTCTCCGCGCTGATGGCCGCCCGCGGGCACGGCGCCCCGAAGGGAACGCAGGCGGCCGGGCTCGCGCTGATCGCGGTCGGCGTGGCCGCCCTGGTCTGGCGCTACGTCGTCCCGGTGGACGCCGACGTCCTGGAGGGGGCCGGCACGCTCCTGGTGGCCAGCGGCCTGTGGGCCCTGTACACGGTGGGCCTGCGCGACGTCGCCCTCGACCCCGTCGGGTCGATCGGCCTGCTGTGCCTGCCCTCCTTCGCGATCATCGGGGTCCTGGTCCTGACCGGTGTGCTCCCGACCGGCCTCGCGCACGCCGCGGGCGCCGACATCGCCCTGTTCCTCGTCGTGCAGGGGCTCGGAGTCGGCCTCTGCGCCGGTCTGCTGTACGCGGTCGCCATCCGCAGGCTCGGCGCGGAGCGCAGCTCCATCGGCGGCAGCCTCAGCCCCGTGGCCGTCGTCCTGCTGGCCATCCCCCTGCTCGGGGAGACCCCCGGCATCGCCGTACTCGTCGGCGTCCCCCTCATCACCGCCGGCGTCGTCCTCGCCAACCGACGCCCCCGACCCAAGGTTCCCGCCCATGCTTGAGCTCCTCCCGCCGCCGCCCACCGACCCGCTGTGGGACCTGACCGCCGAGTTCTCCGCCGACGAGCGGCCCGAACGCCTCAACCTCGTCCTCGGCGTCTACCGGGACCACACGGGCCGCACCCCCGTGATGGCGGCCGTCCGCGAGGCGGAGATCCGCCTGGCGGAACGGGCCGAGTCCAAGGAGTACCGGGGGCTCTCCGGCAGCACCGCCTTCAACCGCGCCATGCAGGCGATGGTCCTGGGGCCCGAGGCGCCGGCCGGCCGGGCCGTGACCGTGCAGACCGTCGCCGGCTCCGGCGCGCTGCGGCTGCTGGCCGACCTGATCCGCCGCACCCGCCCGGGCACCACGGTGTGGATCAGCGATCCGGCCTACGTCAACCACCGGCCCATCCTGGAGGCCGCCGGGCTCGAGGTCCGTACGTTCGGCTGGCGCGACGCCGAGGGCGGCTTCGACACCGAGGGCGTCCTGCGGGAACTGAGCGCGGCGCGGCGCGACGACGTGGTCCTGCTCCAGGGCTGCTGCCACAACCCGACCGGAGCCGACCCCACGCTGGACGCCTGGGAGGCGCTGGCCGAACGCGCCGTGCGCGACGGCTGGGTTCCGTTCGTCGACCTCGCCTACCACGGGCTCGGCGACGGCCTGGAGGCCGACCTGCTGCCCACGCGCATCCTGGCCGCACGGGTGCCCGAGATGCTGATCGCCGTCAGCTGTTCGAAGAACTTCGGGCTCTACAGCGACCGCACCGGCTGCGCCATCGTCCTCGGCACGTCCGCCCGGGCCCTGGGGCACGCCGAGACGGCCCTGCAGAACGCCGCCCGGACGCTGTACTCGATGCCGCCCGAGCACGGCGCGGCCGTCGTGGCGACGATCCTGGAGGACGACGGGCTGCGGTCGCTGTGGCGGGCGGAACTGGAGGTCATGCGGGGCCGGATCACCGCCAACCGGACCGACCTGACGACCCATCTGAGCGCCCTGGGCCATGACGCGCAGGCCCGGTCGCTCGACCGCCAGAAGGGCATGTTCTCGATGCTGCCGCTCACCGCGGAGCAGATGCTCGAACTGCGCCACGGGCACGCCGTCTACGGCACCACCTCGGGCCGGATCAACATCGCCGGGATACCCGGGCACCGGATCCCACGGCTCGCCCAGGCCGTCGCCGCGGTCCTGGACACCGCGCACGCGCCGCGGCCCCTCGAAGGCCTCGCCCGCTAGGACGAGCCCGCCGGATTCCCCGGGGCAACCCCGTCCGAACAGGGCAGTCCCCGGCAGTCCCGCCGATTCCATGAGCCATCCGCCGTCGCCGATGGCTCCCGTGGACCGCGGAGATCTGCCGGGGGCCTGGCCAGAGCCTGGACAAGGGTCACGCGGGCCTCTGGACGTCTCCTGAGGGAGGTGCGGCTCTTTCCGGTGTTCCGGTGTAATCACGAGTTTCCTCCCTATTTCCACCCAGTCAAGACCCTGCTTCCCGCCGACCGCCCCCGGCTGTCCGGCTCTTCCTGCCGGACACAGAGCCACCCGGCAAGCCCTCGGATAGGGTGAACCGGTAGGAATCAGGCCCCCCGGGGTGAGGTCGGTGCGGTGGACACTTACCAGTCGACGAGCGAAGTGCCGGACCCGCCGGTCGCAGCCGTCGGGTACGCGGGCGTGCTCCGCGAGCTCCTGCCGATCGCCCTGTGGCGCGAGGACGCGGACGGCCGCATCGTCGAATGGTCGCTCGCCGCCCAGGACCTGCTCGGACACCGCCCCGAGGACATCCTCGGCCGCCCCGGCAGCTCCGTCCTCGTCCCCGAGGCCAACCGCGGACTCGCCGACGACCTGACCCGCCGGGTCCAGGCGGGCGAGACCGTCGTCGGCACCCTCCCCGTGCGCCACCGCGACGGCCACCGCGTCGTGATGGAGATGTGGATCGTGCCCGCCGCCGACCCGCAGGGGCGTACGGGGGCCATGCTCATCGCCGTGGAGACCTCCGAGGTCCTCCACATGCGGGACTCGCTCGCCGCCCTGCAGAGCCTGTTCACCCAGTCGCCGATCGGCCTCGCCACCCTGGGCACCGACCTGCGCTTCCTGCGCGTGAACGACGCCCTGGCCCGGATGAACGGCGTCCCCGCCGCCGCACACCTCGGCAAACGGCTCACCGAGGTGGTCCCGGGGGTCAACGCCACCGTCCTCGAGGCCACCATGCGCCAGGTCCTCGAACGGGGCACGGCCGTCGTCGACGTCCGCCGCACCGGACGCACCGCCGCCGACCCCGACCACGACCGGACCTGGTCCTGCTCCTACGCCCCGCTGCTCGACGGCTCGGGGCGGCCGCTGGGCCTGATCGCCTCCCTCATCGACATCACCGACGGACAGCGGGCCCAGGCCGAAGCCGAACGGGCCCGGCACCGGTTCGCCCTCCTGGCGGAGGCCGGCACCCGCATCGGCACCACCCTGGACCTCCACCAGACCGCCCAGGAGATCGTGGACCTGCTGGTACCGCAGCTCGCGGACTCGGCCGACGTACAGCTCCTCGAATCGGTCCTGGGCCCGGACGAGGCCCCGGCCGCCGCGGCCTCCACCCGCGGCGTGATGCGCCGGCTGGCGGCCGCCTTCCCCGACCCGACCGCGCCCACCGCGAAGCTCCAGGCCGGCCAGACCTTCCAGATCCCCCCGGACAGCGTCTACGAGCGGGTCATCGCCGAAGGCCGGCCGATGAACCTGTACGCAGCCGACGTCCCGGCCCTGATCACCGACCCGCGCGCCGACGCCCTGCGCACCTACCTCGCCACCCTGGGCTCCGCCCGGATGATCCCGCTGGTCGCCCGCGGGCAGGTGCTCGGCGCGGTCGCGGTGACCCGGCTGCGCGAGCGCGAGCCCTTCGACGACGAGGACCGCGTACTCGTCGACGAGCTGGTCGCCCGCGCCGCCCTCAACATCGACAACGCCCGGATGTACACCCGCCAGCGGCAGGCCGCCCTCACCCTCCAGCGCAGCCTCACCAACAGCGAGCTCCCCCGGGTCGCCGGTCTCGAACTGACCGGGCGCTACCTGCCCGCCAGCGACCACGACGTGGGCGGGGACTGGTTCGACGTCATCCAGCTGCCCGGCGGCCGGACCGGTCTGGTGATCGGCGACGTCATGGGCCACGGGATCCACGCCGCGGCCGTCATGGGGCAGCTGCGCACGGCGGTACGGACCCTCGCGCGCCTCGACGTGCCCCCGGAGCAGATGCTCCGCTCGCTCGACGCCGTGGTGGCCGACCTCGGCGAGGACGAGATGGCCACCTGTGTGTACGCCGTCCACGACCCGGCGTCCGGCGGCTGTGTGATCGCCCGCGCCGGCCACCCGCCGCCGGCCGTCGTCGGAGCCGACGGCGCCATCACCTTCCTGCACGGCCCGCCCGGAACCCCCCTCGGCACCGGCGGCCAGGACTTCCGCACCGAAGAGGTGAGCCTGCCCCCGGGGACCCTGCTCGTGCTCTACACCGACGGCCTGATCGAGGCCCGCGACCGGGACCTCGACGAGGGCATGGACCAGCTGGCACGGGCCCTCACGGAGGCGCGGCAGCCGCTCGGCGAGCTGTGCGACGCGATCCTGGAGCAGCTGCTGCCGTGCGACCCGCAGGACGACGTCGCGGTTCTCCTGGCCCGGACCCGCGCGGTGGCGACCCGGCCCGTGTGACGCCGCCCGGTCCGACGGCGCGCCCTCACCAGGCCAGGTCCTCCAGCGCGTCCAGGTCCAGCGGCGCGGGAGCCGGCGGCTCCGTGCCCGCCGTCAGCGGCAGCTCGGCCCAGATGACCTTGCCCCGGTCCGTGTACCGCACGCCCCACCGGTCGGCGTACTGCGCGACGAGGAACAGCCCGCGGCCGCCCTCGTCGGTCGTGGCCGCGTACCGCAGGTGCGGGGAGGTACTGCTGCCGTCGGAGACCTCGCAGATCAGCGTGCGGTCGCGCAGCAGGCGGACCCGGATGGGCGCGGACCCGTAGCGGATGGCATTGGTGACCAGCTCGCTGAGGATCAGCTCCGTGGTGAAGGAGACGTCCTCCAGGCCCCAGGCGGCGAGCTGCGCCGCCCCGGCATTGCGCACGCGGGAGACGGCCGAGGCGTCGACCGGCACGTCCCACTCCGCGATGCGGTCCGCGTCCAGCCGCCGGGTGTCGGCGATCAGCAGGGCGATGTCGTCGTCCGGCACCGGGGAGAGCAGCGCGGCCAGCACGTCCGAGCAGGCCTGGTCGGGGCTGCGGCCGGAGCGGGACAGCGACTCCCGCAGCAGCGCCAGACCGCTGTCGAAGTCGCGGCGGCGGTCCTCCACCAGACCGTCGGTGAACAGTACGAGCCGGCTCCCCACGGGCAGCCGGAACTCGGTCGCCTCGAAGGGCATGCCGCCGACCCCCAGCGGCAGCCCGGTGGGCAGCTCCGGGAACTCCACGCCCCCCTCGGGGCGGATCAGCGCCGGCCCGGGGTGCCCGGCGCTGGCCATCGCGCACCGCCCCGAGACCGGGTCGTAGACCGCGTACAGGCACGTGGCACCCGTAATGCCGGCGGGCTCCTCCCCGGTCTCCGCGAGGGCTTCGTCCGCCTCGGCCTCACCGCCGCCGGTGTCGCTCTGGTCGATCCGGTCGATCAGCTCGTCCAGGTGCCCGAGCAGCTCGTCGGGCGGCAGGTCCAGAGTGGAGAAGTTGTGCACGGCGGTGCGCAGCCGGCCCATCGTGGCCGCGGCGTGCACGCCGTGGCCGACGACGTCGCCGACCACCAGCGCCACCCGGGCGCCGGGCAGCGGGATCACGTCGAACCAGTCCCCGCCGACCCCCGCCTTCGCCGGCAGGTAGCGGAAGGCGACGTCCACGGCGGTCAGGTCCGGCAGCACCCGGGGAAGCAGACTGCGCTGGAGCGCCACGGCCGTCGCGTGCTCACGGGTGAAACGGCGGGCGTTGTCGATCGAGACGGCCGCGCGCGCCGCGAGCTCCATCGCGAAGGACCGGTCCTCCTCGTCGAAGGCCTCCGGGGTGTCCTGGGCCCGCCAGAAGTTGGCCATGCCGAGGACCACGCCGCGCGCCTGGAGGGGCACGCTGATCAGCGAGTGCAGCCCGTAGCCCAGGGCTTCCCTGGTTCCTTGCGCGTCCTGGGCCCGCCAGCCCATGGCGGCGTGCAGGTCCGGCGCGAGCACGGCCTGCCCGGCGTCCAGGGCGGCCGCCATCGGAGCCGTCGGCACCTCGAACCGGATGATGTCGCCGACCGGCTGGAGCGGCTGGTCGGCGCGGACACCGCTCATCGCCGCCCGCCGCATCTCGGTGTACACGCCGGCGGCCGACGAGGGCTCCTCACCGCGCAGCACCGGCTCCAGCAGCTCCACGGTGACGAAGTCCGCGAAACGGGGGACGGCGACCTCCGACAGCTCCTCCGCGGTCCGCACCACGTCCAGGGTGGTACCGATCCGCACACCGGCGTCGTAGAGCAGCTGGAGCCGCCCGCGGGCCACCTCGGCCCGGCCGGACAGCGCCGCGAGCTCGGTGGAGTCGCGCAGGGTCATGACGGTGCCGGAGGACTGGCCCCCGTACGGTTTGGCGGGCCGCACGTTGACCGCGAGCAGCCGGTCGCCCGCCAGGTGCACCTCGTCCGTCGCGATCCGGCCCGAGGCGAGCAGCTCGGTGGTCCGGGTGTCGAGACCGAGGTCGGAAACGTGCCGCCCTTCGGCATCGGGCGCCAGGCCGAGGAGCCGGCGGGCCTCGTCGTTGGCGAGGACCAGCCGGTGGTCGGTCCCGATGATGAGCACGCCCTCGCGGACGGCGTGCAGGACGGCCTCGTGGTGCTCGTTCATCCGGGCCATCTCGTCCGCCCGCAGCCCGTGGGTCTGGCGCCGCAGCCGGCGGCTCACCAGGAAGGAGCCGCCCGTGCCGAGCAGCAGGGCGGCCGCCGCGGCGCCGACGAGCAGCGGCACCTGGTCCTCGACCACCTCGGACACGTTCTCCACCTCGATGCCGGTGCCGACCAGGCCCACCACGGCGCCCTGGGCGTCCCGGACCGGTACGACGGCCCGGACCGCGTCGCTGGGCTCTCCGGTGAACGTCTCGGTGAAGGACTGCCCGGCGACGGCCCGGGAGAGGTCGCCCGTGGCCCGGCGGCCGATCAGCTCGGGCCGCGAGTCGGTGTACCGGAGCCCGTCCGTGCGCATCACGGCGATGAAGTCGACGCCGGAGGCCCGGCGGGCGGAGTCGGCCAGCGGCTGGAGGACGGCGGTCGGATCCGGTGCCTTCAGCGCCGCCGGCAGTCCGGGCGCGTGCGCGAAGGCCTCGGCAGCCGCCAGCGAACGGTTGCGGGCGTCGCGCTGGCTGTCGTACCGGGACTGCAGCACCAGGGCCACCGCGGCCGCGGTGGCCAGCAGCAGCACGATCACCGCCTGGAGGGCGAAGACCTGACCGGCGACGCTCCGCCCCCACCGGGACAGGCGCGCGAACAAGCGCGAGCCCCACCCGGTCGGCCAGCGACCAAAACGTCCGGTCATGAGCCCTTTTTAACACTGTCCAGTCCGTTTGGGGTCGGTGCTTCCCCCGGGAACGGCCGAGGCCCGGCACCCCCACAGCGGGGCCGGGCCTCGGTTGGAGCGTGCGCCGGGTCAGAGGACGTCCGCGGCGATGGCGGCCGCCACCTGCTCCAGCAGGGGACCGGCGTTCGGGATGGACTTCGCCGGGTCCGGCTCCAGGTCCGTCAGCGGGTAGGCCTTGCGGATCCCGGCGGCCTCGAGGGCCTCCTGGGTCAGCAGCAGCCGCCCGCACACCGCCACGACCGGCTTGCCCGCGGCCCGGGCCGCCGCCGCGACACCCGCCGGGGCCTTCCCGTGCAGGGTCTGCTCGTCCAGCGAGCCCTCACCGGTGATGACCAGCGTGGCGCGCTCCAGCGCCGGCGCGAAGCCCAGTACCTCCAGCATCAGCTCGATGCCGGGCCGGAAGGTGGCCCCGAGCAGCAGCGCCCCGTAGCCGATGCCGCCCGCGCCGCCCGCACCCGGGAGCACCGCGCACTCGGCGGCCGTCGCACCGATCGCCTTCTCGAGGACCTTGGCGAAGTGCGCCAGCGCCGCGTCGAGCGCCGCCACGTCCTGCGGCGAGGCCCCCTTCTGCGGGCCGTACACCGCCGCGCAGCCCTTCGGGCCGGTCAGCGGGTTGTCCACGTCGCTGGCCAGGACGAAGTCGACCTCCGCGAAGCGGGGGTCGACGCCCGACAGGTCGGCCGAGGCCAGCCCGGCCAGCGCGCCGCCGCCCGGACCGACCGGTTCGCCGTTCGCATCCAGGAACACCGCGCCCAGCGCCGCCAGCATGCCGGCGCCGCCGTCGGTGGTGGCGCTGCCGCCCACGCCGAAGACGATGGAGCGGGCGCCCGCGTCCAGCGCGGCCTTCAGCAGCTCGCCCGAGCCGTACGTGGTGGCCGTCAGCGGGGCGAAGGTGCCCGCAGGCAGCAGCTGCAGCCCGGAGGCCTCCGCCATCTCGACCACCGCGGTGCCCCCGCGCAGCGCGAAAGCGGCCGTGACCTGGTCGCCGAGGGGCCCGGTCACCCGTACCTCCCGGCGTTCGAAACCGGCCGCCACCGCGGCCGCCACCGTGCCGTCGCCGCCGTCCGCGACCGGGAGGGTCTCGATCTCCACGCCCGGTACGACCTTGCGGAGGCCCGCCGTCACCCGCTCCGCGACCTGAACGGCCGTGAGCGAGCCCTTGAATTTGTCCGCGGCGATGAGCACGCGCGCGGCCTCAGTTACTGCTCCGTCCGTCACCTTGCTATTCCCTTGCTATCGAACAGTGCAGTCGCGCCGCCATGAGCTTATCCGGAGGATCCTCCTATGCCCATGAGTGGCCTGGGCCACACCCGGCGCGCCATGCACCTAAAGGGGGACAAACGCCTGCATAGTGTGGCCGCATGAGCGCGGATTCACGGGAACAGCCACCTCCGGACCACCCAGGTGACGGCCCCGGAGGTCCGGCGGACGGCACCCCGGACCACACCGTCGTCACCGTGGGCGTGATCGCCGTGCTGGCCGTCGTCGCGTGGGCGGCCCTCGCCAAGGACTCCTTCGACACCGCGTCGAGCACCGCGCTCGCCTGGGTCCTGGACAACTTCGCCTGGCTGTTCGTGATCGCCGCCGACGCCTTCCTCGTGATGTGCGTGGTGCTCGCCGTCAGCCGCTTCGGCCGGATCCGCCTCGGCGCCGACGACTCCGAGCCGGAGTTCACGAACCTCGCGTGGATCGCGATGATGTTCAGCGCCGGCATGGGCATCGGCCTGATGTTCTACGGGGTGGGGGAGCCGCTCACCCACTACCTGAACCCGCCCCCCGCCTCCGGCGCGGCCCCGGCCACCGGCGCCTCCGCCCTCGCGGCCATGGAGTACTCCTTCTTCCACTGGACCCTCACCCCCTGGGCGATCTACGGCATCGCCGGCCTCGCCCTGGCCTACGCGACCTTCCGCAAGGGCCGCGGCAACCGGCTGAGCTCCGCCTTCGTCCCCCTCATGGGTGAAGAACGGGCCAACGGGTGGGCCGGCAAGTCCATCGACCTCCTCGCCGTCTTCGCCACCGTCTTCGGCACCGCGACCAGCCTCGGACTCGGCGCGCTCCAGGTGTCCAAAGGGCTCTCCCTCACCACCGGCGTCGAGGACTCCACCACCGTCGAGCTGATCATCATCGGCTCGCTCTCGGCCGCTTTCGTGCTCTCCGCCTTCTCCGGCCTGCACAAGGGCGTGAAGTGGCTCAGCACCATCAACATCGTGCTCGCGGCCACCCTCATGCTCTTCGTCTTCCTGCTCGGCCCCACCGTCTACGTCCTGGACGTGATCCCCTCCAGCATCGGCGGCTACCTCCACCGGCTGCTGCCCATGGCCAGCCGGACCGGCGCCTTCACCGACGCCAGATGGCTCGGCTCCTGGACCATCTTCTACTGGGCGTGGTGGCTCTCCTGGGCGCCCTTCGTCGGCACCTTCATCGCCCGCATCTCGCGCGGCCGCACCATCCGGGAGTTCCTGATCGGCGTCCTGCTCGTGCCCAGCGGGGCCACCGTCATCTGGTTCTGCGTGATGGGCGGCACCGCCATCCGCCTCGACTCCGCCGGAGCCGTGGACTTCGCCGCCAAGATCAAGGACGGTACGGAGGCCTCGCTGTTCGCGATGCTGGACGCCCTGCCGCTGTCCGCGGTCACCTCCTGGGTGGCCATGGCCCTGGTCATGACCTACTTCGTCACCAGCGCCGACTCGGCCTCCCTGGTCATGGGCTCCCTCACCAGCCGCGGCGCGCTCCACCCGCCGACCTGGCTCGTCGTCACCTGGGGCGTGCTCATGGCGGCCGTCGCCGCCGTGCTCCTCGTCGCCGGAGGACTTACATCCCTGCAGACCGCCACCATCCTCGTGGCACTGCCCTTCGTCATCGTCATGCTGCTGCTCTGCTGGGCCCTGCTGACGGATCTGCGCGAGGACCCCGGCGCCGGACCCGCCCGCCACCACGCGCTGCACGGACTGGGGGACGCGGTACGGGCCATGGTCGGCGACGCCACCACCGAACAGGGCCCGGCCCGCCACCCGGGGCTGCGGCGCGTCGCCGAGTCCCGCGGCCGCGACCGGGAAGACGGACCGGATCCCGTGTAGCGCGTCTGGATAGGGTGGCGAGGTGACCACCACCGATGACTACGCCACCTACATCGCGAGCCTGCCCCGGGTACTGGCCGGCGCGGCCGCCCTCTACCGGGACGCCGGCGGCAAGGTCCTGCTCGTCGAGCCCAACTACCGGGAGGGCTGGGCCCTGCCGGGCGGCACCATCGAGTCGGACCTGGGCGAGTCGCC
Source organism: Streptomyces sp. NPDC046303 (assembly GCF_055588085.1). NCBI lineage: Bacteria > Bacillati > Actinomycetota > Actinomycetes > Kitasatosporales > Streptomycetaceae > Streptomyces > Streptomyces sp. NPDC046303. The sequence continues at coordinate 186,555 of NZ_JBVJFA010000008.1, read as the reverse complement.
GCGCACCGCCGCCCGCCGCGAGAGCGCCGAGGAGATCGGCATCGACGTGCCGCTCGGCCGGCTCCTCGCCGTGGACTGGACCCTCGGGCCGGACCGCCCGCCGCTGGTCGCCTACCTCTACGACGGCGGGGTGCTCGACGCCGGGCAGCTCGCCTCCATCACGCTCCAGGAAGAGGAGCTGATCTCCTGGCGGCTGGTCGATCCCGCCGAACTCACCGCCTACCTCCCCGGATCGCTCGGCCTGCGCACCCAAGAGGCCTACCGGGTCCTGCGGTCGGGCGAGGGCGCCGCCGAACTCGAGAACGGCCGCCGCCCCACCTCCTCGTAGAAAAGGGCGTCTCGTAACACCGGGCTTACTGCGAGCAGGACAGAATCAGCTGATGATCACGATGTACGCCTGGCCCAGCACCGCCGACGGGCCCGACGCCCTCCCCATGGTCCACTTCACCACCGACGAGCAGTCCGCCGGCGAGGTGACCCCGGAGGGGATGCCGGTCTGGCTGTTCGACACCGCGATCCGCGACGGCGGCTGGTTCCCGTTCACCGACTTCGACGGCTGGTCCGTTCCGGCCGCCCAATGGCAGGCCCTGTACCGCCGCGAGGACGACCTGCTCGCGGTCAGCGGCCCCGGCTCCTGCGAAGGCTGGTACCAGGGCAACCTCGGCGCCGACGCCGACTGGGTGGCGGCCGCCGCCGCCCGGCAGAGCGTGGTCCTGCTCGCCGCCCCCGTCCAGCACCCCTCGCTGTACGGCTACGCGGTCGAGGCGGGCGCGGCCTTCGCCCTGCTGGTGCCGCTGCTCGTGGTCTGACGACGGAGGCGACGCCGCGGCGGCCGGGGCTCGCCCTGTCGCCGGCGGGCGGTAGCCTGCGGGCATGTCGGTCAACATCAATCTCCACTTCACCGTCTCGCAGCTCACGGACGCGGCACAGGCCGAGGCGGTCGCCGAATCGATCGGCGAGCTGCTGCGCGACGAGGGCATCGAGAACCAGATCAGCTACGGCACGGCCTGCGACGACGGTGTCCACTACGTGTCGGGCGAGACGCACTTCCCGCTCAGCATCACCCGCTTCGGCCAGTGGCAGCCGGCGTTCGAGAGCTCCTTCGCGTTCGCCGTGTCCGAGGCCGCCCCGGCGGCGAAGGGCGTCATCGACTGGGGCTACCCGGACGAGGAACGCTGAACGACCTGCGCGGGGCGGGCGGAGCCACGCATCAGGTCACCCAGACGCACCTCAGTGCGAATCATCGCGAAACGATCGGTCAGAGCTGCCGGGCCGCGGCCTCGAAGTCGAGGAGGCGGACCTTGCGTTCGAGGCCGCCGCCGTAGCCGGTCATGCTGCCCGAGGCGCCGATCACGCGGTGGCACGGCACGATGATGCCGATCGGGTTCTTCCCGTTGGCCAGGCCCACGGCGCGCGAGGCGTTCGGCTTGCCCAGCTCGGCCGCGAGCTTCCCGTACGACCAGGTCTCGCCGTAGGGGATCCGTACCAGCTGGTCCCACACGCTGCGCTGGAAGTCGGTACCCTCCAGCCGCAGCGGCAGGTCGAAGGCGGTGAGCTCCCCGCCGAAGTACGCGGTCAACTGCCGCACCACTTCGGGGAACGGCTCCTCCTCGGCGCTCACCCGCTCCCCGAAGGACTCCTCGGCCGGGCGGTGGCGCTGTCCCGTCATGTACAGGCCGCTGAGGACCCCGTCCGTGGCGACCAGGGTGAGCGGGCCGTACGGGCTCTCGACCACGGTGTGCTGCTTGGCGGTGCTGTTCACGGTGTGCTCCTCAGGCGGGCAGGTGGTTGATGGCGTGGTCGTCGGTGGCCCACAAGTACTGGACGGCGTACGCGCGCCAGGGCCGCCAGCCGGCCGCCCGGGCCGTCAGCGCCGAGGGCGTGGACGGCAGCCCGAGCCCCCGCGCCGCCCGCCGGACGCCCAAGTCGGACGGCAGGAACGCGTCCGGGTCGCCCAGCGCCCGCATCGCGATGACCTCGGTGGTCCAGGGGCCGAAACCGGGCAGCGCGGACAGCTGAACGCGCGCCGCCTCCCAGTCGCTGTCGATGCCGAGCGGCAGCGAGCCGTCGGCGAGCGCCGCGACCAGAGTGGTGAAGGTGGTGCGCCGGGTGCGCGGCATGGCCAGCGACTCCGGGTCCACCGCGGCGAGGGCCTGCGGGGACGGGAAGAGGTGGCTCAGCCCGCCCAGCGGGTCCTCCACGGGCTCGCCGTGCGCGGTGACCAGCCGGGCCGCGTGCGTGCGCGCCGCCGCGGTGGACACCTGCTGGCCGAGGACCGCCCGTACCGCGAACTCCGCCGCGTCGACCGTACGGGGAACCCGGCGCCCGGGGGACTTGTCGACGAGCGGGGCCAGCAGCGGGTCGGAGCGCAACTGCTCGTCCACCGCCTCGGGATCGGCGTCGAGGTCGAGCATCCAGCGGCAGCGGCTGATCGCGATGGTCAGGTCGCGCAGGTCGGTCAGGGCGAGACGGCAGCCGATGTGGTCGGGCTGCGGGGTCAGGGCGACGACCCCGGTGCCGTAGGGCAGGCGCAGGGTCCGGCGGTAGGCGCCGTCGCGCCACTCCTCCACGCCGGGGACGGCGGTCGCGGCCAGGTGCCCGAAGAGGTTGTCCGGGGTCAGCGGCGCCCGGAACGGCAGCCGCAGGCTGATCGTCCCGGGGATCCGGGGCTGATGGCGGCCGGCCTTGTCGGCGCGCAGCCGCAGCTCGCTCGGGGAGAGGGCGAAGACCTCGCGGACGGTGTCGTTGAAGGTGCGGATGGAGGAGAAGCCGGCGGCGAACGCGACATCGCCCATCGGCAGCTCGGACGTCTCGATGAGCAGCCGGGCGGTCTGGGCGCGCTGGGCCCGGGCCAGGGCCAGCGGTCCGGCACCGAGCTCGGCGCTGAGCTGCCGCTCCACCTGGCGGGTGGAGTACCCCAGCCGGGCGGCGAGCCCCGGCACCCCCTCGCGGTCCACCACCCCGTCCCGGATGAGCCGCATCGCGCGGGCGACGGCATCGGCGCGGGCGTTCCACTCGGGGGAGCCCGGGCTGGTGTCCGGCCGGCACCGCTTGCAGGCCCGGAACCCGGCCTGCTGGCAGGCGGCGGCGCTGGGCAGGAAGGTCATGTTCTCGACCTTCGGCGGTACGGCGGGGCAGCTGGGCCGGCAGTAGATCCGCGTGGTCAGGACCGCGGTGAAGAACCAGCCGTCGAAGCGGGCGTCCTTCGACTGCACGGCCCTTACGCAGCGCTCGGTGTCGGTGTGCATGGCTCCAGGATCCGGGGCGAGACCCACCAAGGCTGGCGGTTTCCCGACATCAAGCCTACGACTCCGGCGTACCCGCCCGGGCCGGCGGTCAGGTCACCGGGCCCGCGGTCGACGACAGGCGGTGGGCGTCTCGGGCCAGGGTGAGGGCCACCAGGTCGTGCGGGCGGGACAGGGAGCGGGAGGTCAGGTGTTCCAGGCGGCGCAGCCGGTTGAACACCGTGTTGCGGTGGCAGTAGAGGCGGCTCGCCGCCCGCCCCGCGGAGCCCTCCGCCGCGAGCCACGCGTCCAGCGTCTCCAGCAGCACCGCCCGGTCCGCCGGGTCCAGCCCCAGCAGCGGCCCCAGCACCGCCTGGACCAGCTCACCGGCCAGCTCGGGCTGACCGACCACCAGCGCCGCGGGCAGCCGCTGCGACAGCCGGACCAGGCCCCGCTCCTCCGCACCGCAGGTGGCCAGCGCCGTCTCCGCCAGCCGCCGCGCCCGGCCCAGCTCCGCCAGGCCGTCCACCACCGGGCTGATCCCGCCGGGCCCGTGGCAGCGGTCCGCCAGCTCCGCCGCCAGTTCCTCCGGGGAGCACGACCCCAGGGCCACCACCGCCAGCTCCTGCTCCGCCCGCATCCGCCAGAACAGCCGCATCCCGCCCACCGCCGCGACCCGGTGCACGGAGTCTCGCCGGTCCACGGGGAGCACGACCACCGCGTACCGCCCCTGCTCCGGCAGGTCCAGGCCCGCCGCAGCCCGCGCCGCCAGGCCCGGCGCCGCGTCCCCGTGGAGCAGCGCGTCCAGCAGGGCCTGCACCCGCTCGTCGCTGCGCCGGCGCATCTCCCGCTCGCCCGCCCGGTAGGCCTCCGCCGTCGTCGCGGCCTGCTGTTCGATCCCGGCCCACATCGCCCCGGCCGTCCGCGCCAGCACCGGCAGCGCGTCCGGGTCCTCCTCGGTCACGATGTCCAGCAGCGCGTCCCAGGTCAGCCGGCCCGCGCGCCGGTACGCGTACAGCAACAGGTCCAGCGGCAGCCCCTGTTCGGCCCGCCGCCGCCCCAGCTCCTCCGCGTACACCAGGTCCTGGCGCGGGTCCGAGCGGCGCGCGGCGAACGCCTCGATGCCGTACCGCATGGCCTCGCTGATCTGCTGCCAGTGCTCGTCCCGCGGCACCACCAGGTCGTACAGCGGCGAGTGCTGCGCAAGATCGCCGATCAGCCGCTCGGTCAGCTCCGGGACGCGCTCCAGCAGCACCTCGGCCGCCGTCACCAGCACCGACCACTCCGCTTCCGTCCGCGCCCTGCGTCCGCCCATGGCCGCTGAGGATGTCACCCGCGGCCCCCCTGCGTAAGGGGCCCCGTACGCAGGTCTGTGCCGCTGCACAACCGGACCCCACCCCCGGCTGGTCATCGGCAGCGATTCCGCTTCGGGCCGTGGACGGCCGCCCCGCCCGGTGCTGGTCTGTGCGCCAGCACAACGCCCGAACAGGGCCTGGCAGTGGGAGGGGATGTGGCCTCGCTCCAAGTGCGCGAACTGTCCGTCGGCTACGGGCCGGTCCGGGCGCTGCGCGCCGTGTCGCTCGACGTACCGGAAGGCGCCGTGGTCGTCGTACTCGGCGGGAACGGCGCGGGAAAGACGACGCTGCTGCGGGCGGTGTCACGCACGCTCGCGTTCCACCGCGGCGCCGTCACCGGGGGAGGCGTGACCTTCGACGGCATGCCCCTGGACGGACTGGCCCCGGCCCGCGCGGTCGCCGCCGGAGTGGTGCAAGTCCCCGAAGGACGGCAGGTGTTCGCCCGGATGAGCGTCGCGGACAACCTGCGGGCCGGCGCCCTCGGGGCCCGGGCCGGCTCCCGCGCCGACACCGCCCGCTCGCTGGCCCGCGTCCACGGACTCTTCCCCGTCCTCGCCGCACGGTCCCGCCAGCGGGCGGGGCTGCTCTCCGGGGGCGAGCAGCAGATGCTGGCCCTCGGCCGCGCCCTGATGGCCCGCCCCCGGCTGCTGCTCCTGGACGAGCCCTCACTGGGCCTGGCGCCGAAGATGGCCGCGACGATCGCCGCGACCATCACCGAGATCAACGCCTCGGGCACCTCGGTGCTGCTGGTGGAGCAGAACGCCGCGCTCGCGCTCCGGCTGGCCTCCCACGCCCACGTCCTGGAGGTCGGCGAGGTCACCCTGTCCGGCCCGGCCGCCGAACTGGCCGCCTCCGACGAGGTGCGCCGCCGCTACCTCGGCATCACCGACGAGGCCGCCCCGGCCCCGGAGCGGACCCGCACCCTGCGCAGGTGGTCGGCATGACGGGGCTCCCCGGCCCCGGCGGCCCCGGCACAGCGCCGCTCACGGTCACCGACGTCACCGTCCGCTTCGCCGGGCTCACCGCCCTCGACCGGGTCTCCTTCACCGTCGAGCCCGGCAGTCTGCACGCCGTCATCGGCCCCAACGGCGCCGGCAAGTCCACCTGCTTCAACGTGCTCTCCGGGGTCTACCGCGCAACGGCGGGCAGCGTCCGCTTCGGCGCCGACGAGCTCACCGGCCTCGCCCCGCACGCCGTCGCGGCCCTCGGCATCGCCCGGACCTTCCAGAACCTGGCCCTGCCGCCGCGCACCACGGTCGCCGACAGCCTGCTCCTCGGCCGCCACCGGCTGATGCGCTCCGGGTTCCTCGCGGCCGGGCTCCGGCTCCCCGCCGCCGTCCGCGAGGACCGCCGGCACCGCGAACGGGTCCGCGAGATCGCCGCCTTCGTCGGCCTGGACGCCGACCTGGCCGCGCCCGCGGGCTCCCTCCCGTACGGGAAGCAGAAACTCGTCGAGCTGGCCCGGGCCCTGTGCATGGAGCCCCGGCTGCTCCTCCTGGACGAACCCGTCGCCGGAATGACCGCCGACGAACGCCGGCGCACGGCCGCCGTCATCGCGGGCGTCCGGGACGGCCTCGGCATCTCGATCGTGCTGGTCGAACACGACATGGGGGTGGTGATGCGGCTCGCGGACGCGGTGACCGTACTCGACTTCGGCAGACGGATCGGCGGCGGGACGCCCGCCCAGGTGCAGAACGACCCGGCGGTCGTCCGCGCCTACCTCGGAGAGGAGGACCCGGCCGCGTGACCACCTTCCTCGAACTGCTGCTCGGCGGCCTGTCCATGGGCTCCGTGTACGCCTTGATCGCCCTCGGCTTCGTGGTCATCTTCAAGGCCACGGAGGTCGTCAACTTCGCCCACGCCTCGCTCCTGCTGGCGGGCGGCTGGGTGACCGCCGTCCTGCACGACGACATCGGATTCTGGCCCGCCCTGGCCGTCGGAGTCGGCGCCGCCGCCGCGGTCGGTGCCGCGGTGGAGTTCCTCGTCATGCGCCGCTACCGCGGCCAGGACCAGAGCGTCCTCGCCATCGTCACCATCGGCGTGGACATCCTGATCACCACCGATCTCACCCGCCGCATCGGTACGGACGTCCTCGCCCTCGGCGACCCCTGGGGCGACGCCGTGGTCCACCTCGGCCCGGTCACCCTCCCGCAGACCCGGATCGCGGCCTTCGTCTCCGCCACCCTCCTGATCGGCGCGTTCCTGCTGCTGTTCCGGTACACCGCCTGGGGCGTGGCCATGCGGGCCGCCGCCGAGAAACCGGAGACCGCCGCGCTGATGGGCGTGCGGCTGGGCCGGGTCTCCCTGGCGGCGTGGGCGGTCGCCGGGGCACTGGCCGCCGTGGCGGCGCTCTTCCTCACCGTCTTCCCCACCCCCGGCCTGGAACGGGCCACCTCGCTGGCCGCTCTCAAGGCCTTCCCGGCGGCCATTCTCGGCGGCCTCGACTCCACCACCGGAGCCCTCGCCGGCGGCCTGATCGTCGGCGTCACCGAGGCCATGGCCACCGGCTACCAGGGCCAGCTCGCCTTCCTCGGCCGCGGCATCGGCGACCTCGCCCCGTACCTGGTCATGGTCGTGGTGCTGCTGCTGCGCCCGGCCGGCCTCTTCGGCACGAAGGAGCCCGCCCGTGTCTGACAGCCCGCACCCCACCTCGGAAAGCCGGGCCTCGCGGCGCCCGTTCCCCCTGCGCCCGCTCCTGTGGACGGCGGGGGCCGTCGTGCTCCTCGCGCTGCCCTTCTACCTGGAACGGTTCTGGCTCCAGGCCGGGCTGTTCGCCATCGCCGCGGCCATCGGGGCCATCGGCCTCAACCTGCTCACCGGAGCCACCGGCCAGCTGTCCATGGGGCACGCCTTCTTCCTCGCCGTCGGCGCGTACGGATACTGCGCGCTGGCCGGGGACGGCGGGCGCTCCGGCGGCCACGAACTCGTCGGCCTCGGCCTGCCCAGCTGGCTGGCGGCCGTGCTCGCCGTCGCCCTCGCCGGAGCCGCGGGCGGGCTGTTCAGCCCCATCGCCGGCCGGCTGCGCGGCGCCTACCTCGGCATCGCCACCCTCGCGCTGATCTTCATCGGCCAGCACGTCCTGTTCAACGCGACCCCGCTCACCGGCGGCTTCAACGGCCGCGCCGTCGAGCCGCTCTCCCTCCTCGGGATCACCTTCGACGACACCGAGACCGTGATCGCCGCGGTCCCCTTCCAGTCCGCCGAGAAGCTCTGGTACGTCGCGCTCGCCGCGCTCCTGGCCTGCGCCCTGTTCGCCCGCGGGATCCTGCGCGGGCGTCCGGGCCGAGCCATGAACGCCCTGCGCGACCACACCATCGCCGCCGGTGTCATGGGCGTCCCCGTCGCCCGCTACCGCGCCGCCGTCTTCGTCCTGTCCTCCATGTACGCGGGCCTGGCGGGGGTCCTGCTCGCCCTCGTCTTCCAGCGCACCGTGCCCGACTACTTCGGCATGGTCCTGTCCCTCGAGTATCTCGCCATGATCGTGATCGGCGGGCTCGGCACGGTCGCGGGCGCCGTCATCGGCGCCGCGTTCGTCTCCCTGCTGCCCCAGCTGCTCACCCGATACAGCGACGCCCTCCCGCTCGTCGCCGCCCCCGGCGCCGGCGGTGTCTCCCCGGGAGAGGCGTCGCGCTACCTGTACGGCGCGGCCGTCGTCGCCGTCGTCCTGTTCCTCCCGGGCGGCCTCGCCCGGATCCGACCCCCGAAGGAGCCAGCGTGATCAGACCCGGCACGGACAAGCGAGCGCGACTCGGTACGGCGGCCCTCGCGGCCGCGCTCCTGCTCACCGGCGCCGCCGGGTGCAGCGGAAAGGCGAACACCTCGGGCGGCGACGAGCAGGGCGAGGGAGGCGTCAAGACGGGCAAGGGGGTCACCGCCACCGCCATCAAGCTCGGCGCCCTCACCGACATGACCGGTGTCTACGCCTCGCTCGGCAAGAGCGTCACCCAGGCCCAGCAGCTCTGGATCAAGCAGGCCAACGCCGCGGGCGGCATCTGCGGCCGGCAGCTGGAGCTGACGGTCCGCGACCACGGATACGACCCGCAGAAGGCCCTCGCCGGCTACACCGAGCTGGAGCCCGACGTGCTCGGCTTCGCCCAGTTCATCGGCTCCCCGTTCGTCGCCGCCGCCAAGGACCGCATCGACGGCCAGGACAAGGGCCTGGTCATCCCGCAGGCCTGGTCGGCCTCGCTGCTGGGCAGCCCGTCCATCCGTACGGTGGGGGCCACGTACGACATCGAGACGGTCAACGCCATCGGCTACCTCCTCGAACAGAAGCGGATCGCCTCCGGCGACAAGATCGGGCACGTGTACTTCGAGGGGGACTACGGCGAGAACGCCCTGGCCGGGGCCAAGCACGCGGCCAAGGAGGCCGGCCTCACCGTCGTCGAGCAGAAGATCAAGCCCACCGACAACGACATGTCCGCCCAGGTCGCGGCCCTCAAGCAGGCCGGGGTCAAGGCCGTGGTGATCAGCGCCGGGCCACGGCAGGCGGCCTCGCTGGTCGGGGTGGCCGCCGCCGGCGGCTGGAACGTCCCGGTCGTCGGCAACAACTCGGCCTTCGCCCCCCAGCTGCTCGCCACCCCGGCGGGCGCGGCCCTGCAGAAGGACTACTACGTCGCGGCCTCCAGCCTGCCGATCGGCTCCCCGGCCCCCGGCCCGGCGGCCCTGGCGACGGCCTACAAGGAGGCCTACCCGGGAGCGGGCCTCGACAACGGCGTGGTGGCCGGCTACACGGCCGCGGCGGTCTACGGGGAGGCCCTGAAGAAGGCCTGCGCCGACAAGGACCTCACCCGCGAGGGCGTCGGCAGGGCCCTGCTGGGCCTGAAGGCCTACGACAGCGGCTTCGGCATCACCCACGACTTCTCCGACCCCAAGTCCCCCTCCACCCGCCAAAGCGTGATCATGAAGCCGGACGAGCAGACCCCGGGCGGCCTCAAGGTGATCAAGGAGCCCGCCGTGGTGCCTGCGGCGCAGACGTACACCCCCGCCGGCTGAGGCACAGCCCGGGGCCGCCGGCGCGGCACCACCGCACACGACGAAAGAGGGCCCCGGATGCCAGTGGCATCCGGGGCCCTCTCCCACGTCGAGCTCAGCGCAGCGTCGTGGCGCGAGCCTCACGGCGGTTGTGCCGGAACGTATTGGCCCGCCGGGTCGTCGCGAACAGCGGAATGGTCGCCGCCATCGCGATCTGCAGGGCGCAGCCGGTCTGGAGCAGCAGCTGACCGCCCGGGGCGTCGAACGCCCAGGCCGCCAGCAGCCCCATCGCACCGATGATCCAGCAGAGCATCGCCACCGCGAGGACACCCCGCGGCTTGGGGTACTCGACCCGGCTCACCATCAGCCAGGCCACCCCGATGATCGCGAGCAGCGTCGGGATGAAGGGCAGCTCCAGCAGCACGATCGAGACGACGGTCAGCGCGCCGAAGGGGCTCGGCATGCCCTGGAACATGCCGTCCTTCATCGTCACGCAGCTGAATCTCGCGAGTCTGAGCACCACGGCCAGCAGCACCACGATCGCGGCCAGCGCCGACATCTTCTGCACCGCGTCGTCGGCGACCATGCCGTAGACGAGCACGAAGTACGCGGGAGCCAGGCCGAAGCTGATCAGGTCCGACAGGTTGTCCAGCTCGGCGCCCATCGGCGAGCTGCGCAGCTTGCGGGCCACGATGCCGTCGAAGAGGTCGAAGACCGCGGCGAGCAGCATCAGTATCACCGCCGTCGCGGCGCTGTTGCGGGCCATGCCCGACTCGCCGCTGCCGGTGAGGTGCGGGATGAGGATTCCGGTGGTGGTGAAGTACACCGCCATGAATCCGCACGTCGCGTTGCCGAGGGTGAGGGTGTCCGCTATCGACAGCCGCAGCGAGAGCGGCATGTCGTCCTCGGCGGACTCCTCCTCGGCGGGCTCGGGCACCCAGCCGGCTGCCGGAGTCTCAGGGTCAGTCACGGTCAATTCGTGTCACCCCCGCGGTGGTGGCCTGACCGACCTCGACCGCGACCTCGACACCCTCGGGGAGGTAGATGTCGACGCGGGAGCCGAAGCGGATCAGACCGATGCGTTCGCCCTGCTCGACCTTGGTGCCGGCCGGCAGGTACGGAACGATGCGCCGGGCGACTGCGCCGGCGATCTGCACCATCTCGATGTCACCGAGCTCGGTGTCGAAGTGCCAGACAACGCGCTCGTTGTTCTCGCTCTCCTTGTTGAACGCCGGGACGAATCCGCCGGGGATGTGCTCCACGGACGTCACCGTGCCCGCGAGGGGCGCGCGGTTGACGTGGACGTTCAGCGGGCTCATGAAGATCGCGACGCGGGTCCGCCCGTCCTTCCACGGCATGATGCTCTGCACCACACCGTCGGCGGGCGAGATGACACGGCCCTGGGCGATCTCGCGCTCGGGGTCGCGGAAGAACCACAGCATGCCCGCCGCGAGCGCGGTGGTGGGCACGGCCGCCGCGGCCCAGCGCCCGGACTTGCGAGCCCGGGTGAGGCTGAGCGCCGCGGTGGCGAGGGTCGGCAGAAGCCACGGCGATGCTCCGCGCGCGAGGCGTACGCCAAGGAGGCTGTCGCGAGGTGCAGAGGTTTGGCTGTGGGGCATGGATGACCTTCGTAGCGGGTGATTGCCGCGCCGCAAACGGGGGGACGGGACGGCGGCTTTACTGGAATGCTATCGGTTGCGCGCAACAACTGGGCAAGCCAGAAGCCGAGTCGATGTCCGTCAGCCAGTGACTGCTAGTGACTCTTTTGCGGCGAATCGGTGGATGATTCGCCGCAAAAGGGACTTTCAGCCCTGGAGTCGGTACTCCTCGAGCAGGCGTCGCCCGATGATCATTTTCTGGATCTCGGCGGTACCTTCACCGATCAGCAGCATCGGAGCCTCGCGGTAGAGGCGCTCGATCTCGTATTCCTTCGAGAACCCGTAGCCGCCATGGATGCGGAAGGCGTCCTCCACCACCTCCTTGCAGTACTCGGAGGCGAGGTACTTCGCCATCCCTGCTTCGAGGTCGTTTCGTTCCCCGGAGTCCTTTTTGCGTGCTGCGTTCACCATCATCGCATGGGCGGCTTCGACCTTGGTAGCCATCTCGGCCAGCTTGAACTGGATGGCCTGGTGCTCGGCGATCGCCTTGCCGAAAGTGTGACGTTGCTGGGCATACGAGACACCGAGCTCGAAAGCACGCTGAGCGACGCCGCAGCCACGGGCCGCCACGTTGACGCGGCCGACCTCGACCCCGTCCATCATTTGGTAAAACCCTCGGCCCGTCTGGCCTCCGAGGACCCGATTGGCCGGAATGCGCAGTCCGTCCATGATGAGCTCGGTCGTGTCGACGCCCTTGTAGCCCATCTTGTCGATCTTGCCGGGGATGGTCAGGCCCGGACGGACCTCACCGAAGCCCGGCTCCTTCTCGACGAGGAAGGTCGTCATCGACTTGTGGGGCGCGGTGCCCTCGGGGTGTCCTTCGTCACTTCGCACGAGAACGGCCACCAGGGTGGAGCTGCCGCCGTTCGTCAGCCACATCTTCTGGCCGTTCAGGACGTACTCGTCGCCGTCCTTCACCGCCTTGGACGTGATGGCCGACACATCGGAGCCCAGCGCCGGCTCGGACATCGAGAACGCGCCGCGCACCTCGCCCAGCGCCATGCGCGGGAGGAAGTGGTCCTTCTGCTCCTGCGTGCCGTGCTGCTTGAGCATGTACGCCACGATGAAGTGCGTGTTGATGATGCCCGAGACGGACATCCAGCCCCGCGCTATCTCCTCGACGCAGAGCGCGTAGGTGAGGAGCGACTCACCCAGACCGCCGTACTCCTCCGGGATCATCAGGCCGAAGAGGCCGAGCTCCTTGAGGCCGTCGACGATCTGCTGCGGGTACTCGTCGCGGTGCTCGAGCTCGGTCGCGACCGGGATGATCTCCTTGTCGACGAACTCCCGGACGGTCTTGAGGATCTCCCGCTGGACGTCCGTGAGCCCGGCGGTCTGGGCGAGTCGGGCCATGGCTACTTCCCCTGTTCCTTCAGCTGCGGGCGGCCGGGCTGCTCGCCGCCGCGCTCCTTGATGTACGTCTCGGTCGGGACCATCACCTTGCGCCGGAAGACGCAGACGAGGGTGCCGTCCTGCTTGTAGCCCTTGGTCTCCACGTAGACGATGCCGCGGTCGTTCTTCGACTTCGACGGGGTCTTGTCGAGGACCGTGGTCTCGCCGTAGATGGTGTCGCCGTGGAAGGTCGGCGCCACGTGCCGCAGGGACTCGATCTCCAGGTTGGCGATGGCCTTCCCGGAGACGTCCGGCACGGACATGCCGAGCAGCAGCGAGTAGATGTAGTTGCCCACGACCACGTTCTTGCCGAAGTCGGTCGTGTTCTCGGCGTAGTTGCTGTCCATGTGGAGCGGGTGGTGGTTCATGGTCAGCAGACAGAAGAGGTGGTCGTCGTACTCCGTGACCGTCTTCCCGGGCCAGTGCTTGTAGACCGCCCCGACCTCGAACTCCTCGTACGTGCGTCCGAACTGCATGGGGTCAGGCCTCCGGGATCTCGAACTTGCTGGTGCGCTGCATGCCGGCGGCCCGGCCCTTGCCCGCGATGACCAGGGCCATCTTGCGGCTGGCCTCGTCGATCATCTCGTCGCCGAGCATCGCCGAGCCCTTCTTGCCGCCGGCCTCCGAGGTGCACCAGTCGTACGCGTCGAGGATCAGCTCGGCGTGGTCGTAGTCCTCCTGGGAGGGGGAGAAGACCTCGTTGGCCGCGTCGACCTGGCCCGGGTGGAGCACCCACTTGCCGTCGAAGCCCAGCGCCGCCGCCCGGCCGGCCACCTCGCGGTACGCGTCCACGTCGCGGATCTGGAGGAAGGGGCCGTCGATCGCCTGGAGGTTGTGCATGCGGGCCGCCATCAGGATCCGCATCAGGATGTAGTGGTAGGCGTCCGCGCCGTAGCCGGGCGGCTGCATGCCCACGACCAGCGACTTCATGTTGATGGAGGCCATGAAGTCGGCCGGGCCGAAGATGATGGTCTCCAGGCGCGGGGAGGCGGCGGCGATCTCGTCGACGTTCACCAGGCCCTTGGCGTTCTCGATCTGCGCCTCGATGCCGATCTTGCCGACCTCGAAGCCCATGGTCTTCTCGATCTGCGTCAGCAGCAGGTCGAGGGCCACGACCTGCTGGGCGTCCTGCACCTTCGGCAGCATGATGCAGTCGAGGTTCTGCCCGGCGCCCTCGACGACCGTGATGACATCGCGGTACGTCCAGTGAGTGGTCCAGTCGTTGACGCGCACGACGCGGGTCTTGCCCGTCCAGTCACCGTTGTTCAGCGCGTCCACGATCGTGTGGCGGGCGCCTTCCTTGGCGAGCGGCGCGCAGGCGTCCTCCAGGTCCAGGAAGACCTGGTCGGCCGGCAGGCCCTGGGCCTTCTCCAGGAAGCGCGGGTTCGAACCCGGCACCGCGAGGCAGGAGCGACGCGGGCGAAGACGGTTCACCGGGTGGACAGGCGTGGTCATGCGGGGACCTCCGTGCTTGCAACGATTTCGAGAGGGGCGAGCTTGTTGGCTTTGCGGATCTCGTCGACGATACGACCGATGATCTCCGTGATGCCGAAGTCCTTCGGCGTGAAGACGGCGGCCACACCGGCTGCCTTGAGTGTGATGGCATCCGCGTTCGGAATGATGCCTCCGACGATGACGGGAATGTCACCCGCCCCCGCCGTGCGCAGCCGCTCCAGGACGTCCGGGACGAGCGCGCTGTGGGAGCCGGACAGGATGGACAGTCCCACGCAGTGCACGTCCTCGGCCAGCGCCGCGGAGGAGATCTCCTCCGGGGTCAGCCGGATGCCCTGGTAGACCACCTCGAAGCCGGCGTCGCGGGCCCGTACGGCGATCTGCTCGGCGCCGTTGGAGTGCCCGTCCAGGCCGGGCTTGCCGACCAGCAGGCGCAGCCGGCCCGAGCCGAGCTCGTCGGCCGTTCGAGCGACCTTCTCGCGGACCTCGTGCATCGGCGTACCGGGCTCGGCGGTGACCGCCACCGGGGCGGAGGAGACCCCCGTCGGAGCGCGGAACTCGCCGAAGACCTCGCGCAGGGCGCTCGCCCACTCGCCGGTCGTGACACCCGCGCGGGCGCACTCCAGGGTGGCCTCCATCAGGTTCTCGGTGCCCGCCGCGGCCTCCTTGAGGCGCTCCAGGGCCTGCCCGGTGGTGGGGAAGACGAACGGGTCGCCGTTCCCCTGCCGGTCCGAGGACTCCTGCCGCTCGGCCCGCCAGCGGGCGATGCGCTCGACGGTGAGCGCCTCCACCGCCGGGTCGACCGTCATGATGGCGCCGTCCAGGTCGGCCGTGAGCGGGTTCTCCTCGGTCTGCTGGAAGCAGTTCACGCCGACGATCTTGTCCTCGCCGGCCTCGATCCGGGCCCGCCGCTCGGCGTGCGAGGAGACCAGCTGGGACTTCAGGTATCCGGACTCGACGGCGGCCATCGCCCCGCCCATCTCCTGGATCCGGTCGATCTCGGCCAGGCAGTCGGCGACCAGGGAGTCGACTTTGGCCTCGATGACGTGGGATCCGGCGAAGATGTCCTCGTACTCCAGCAGGTCGCTCTCGTGCGCGAGGACCTGCTGGATGCGCAGTGACCACTGCTGGTCCCAGGGCCGGGGCAGGCCCAGCGCCTCGTTCCAGGCGGGCAGCTGCACCGCGCGGGCGCGGGCGTCCTTGGAGAGGGTGACGGCCAGCATCTCGAGCACGATGCGCTGGACGTTGTTCTCCGGCTGCGCCTCCGTCAGGCCCAGGGAGTTGACCTGGACCCCGTAGCGGAAGCGGCGCTGCTTCTCGTTCTCGATGCCGTAGCGCTCACGGGTGACCTGGTCCCAGATGCGGCCGAAGGCGCGCATCTTGCACATCTCCTCGATGAAGCGGACGCCCGCGTTCACGAAGAAGGAGATGCGGGCGACCACCTCGCCGAAGCGCTCCTCGGGCACCTGGCCCGAATCGCGCACCGAGTCCAGCACCGCGATCGCGGTGGACATGGCGTACGAGATCTCCTGGACCGGGGTGGCTCCGGCCTCCTGCAGGTGGTAGCTGCAGATGTTGATCGGGTTCCACTTCGGGATGTGGTTGACCGTGTACGCGATCATGTCCGTCGTCAGGCGGAGCGAGGGTCCCGGCGGGAAGACGTGCGTCCCGCGCGAGAGGTACTCCTTGACGATGTCGTTCTGTGTGGTGCCCTGGAGCAGGGATATGTCCGCGCCCTGCTCCTCGGCGGCCACCTGGTAGAGCGCCAGCAGCCACATGGCGGTGGCGTTGATCGTCATCGAGGTGTTCATCTGCTCCAGGGGGATGTCCTGGAACAGCCGCCGCATGTCGCCCAGATGGGAGACGGGGACCCCGACCCTTCCCACCTCGCCGCGGGCGAGGACGTGGTCCGGGTCGTAGCCGGTCTGCGTCGGCAGGTCGAAGGCGACCGACAGGCCGGTCTGGCCCTTGGCGAGGTTGCGGCGGTACAGCTCGTTGGACGCCTCGGCCGTGGAGTGGCCGGCGTACGTCCGCATGAGCCACGGCCTGTCCTTCTGGCGCTCTGTCATCTCAGGCGATCCTCTGCGGACTTCAGATGTTGCGGAACCGGTTGATGGCGTCGATGTGCTGGGCGCGCAGCTCGTGGTCGCGGATGCCCAGACCCTCCTCGGGGGCCAGCGCCAGGACGCCGACCTTGCCCTGGTGCAGGTTGCGGTGGACGTCGTACGCGGCCTGGCCGGTGTCCTCCAGGGAGTACACCTTCGACAGCGTCGGGTGGATCTTGCCCTTGGCGACCAGGCGGTTGGCCTCCCACGCCTCGCGGTAGTTCGCGAAGTGCGAGCCGATGATCCGCTTCAGCGACATCCACAGGTAGCGGTTGTCGTACTCGTGCATGTAGCCGGAGGTCGAGGCGCAGGTCGTGATGGTGCCGCCCTTGCGGGTGACGTAGACGCTGGCGCCGAAGGTCTCGCGGCCCGGGTGCTCGAAGACGATGTCGATGTCCTCGCCGCCGGTCAGCTCGCGGATGCGCTTGCCGAAGCGCTTCCACTCCTTCGGGTCCTGGGTGTGCTCGTCCTTCCAGAACGTGTAGCCCTCGGCGTTGCGGTCGATGACCGCCTCCGCGCCCATCGCGCGGCAGATGTCCGCCTTCTCGGGGCTGGAGACCACGCAGATCGGGTTGGCGCCGCCGGCCAGGGCGAACTGGGTGGCGTACGAGCCGAGCCCGCCGCTCGCGCCCCAGATCAGGACGTTGTCGCCCTGCTTCATGCCGGCGCCGTTGCGGGAGACCAGCTGGCGGTAGGCGGTGGAGTTGACCAGGCCGGGGGAGGCGGCCTCCTCCCAGCTGAGGTGGTCGGGCTTGGGCATCAGCTGGTTCGACTTGACCAGTGCGATCTCCGCCAGGCCGCCGAAGTTGGTCTCGAAGCCCCAGATGCGCTGCTCGGGGTCGAGCATCGTGTCGTTGTGGCCGTCCGAGGACTCCAGCTCGACCGACAGGCAGTGGGCGACGACCTCGTCGCCCGGCTTCCAGGCGTTCACGCCGGGGCCGGTGCGCAGGACGACGCCCGCGAGGTCGGAGCCGATGATGTGGTACGGGAGGTCGTGGCGCTTGGTGAGCTCCGACAGGCGCCCGTAGCGCTCCAGGAAGCTGAAGGTGGACACCGGCTCGAAGATCGAGGTCCACACGGAGTTGTAGTTGACCGACGAGGCCATGACGGCCACCAGGGCCTCGCCCGGGCCGAGTTCCGGCACCGGGACCTGGTCCAGGTGCAGGGACTTGCGCGGGTCCTTCTCACGGGTGGTGAGCCCCGCGAACATCTCCGTCTCGTCCTTGTGCACGGTGATCGCGCGGTACGAGTCGGGGAGCGGCAGGGCCGCGAAGTCGGCGGCCGTAGCGGCCTGCGACTGGATCGCGTCCAGGATGTCCTTCACGGTAGAGCCTCCGGCTAGCGCTGATGAGGGTGCGCTGAGGTGAACGGGGTGCGTGGAGCGGGAGCGGGTGTGCCGTCGGTCCGGCTGGTGCGGTGGTGCTGGCGGCGCCTGTGGTGGGGCGCGCGGGGCCTGGTGACGCAGGCATCCGGGGCGCGTTCCGTGCCGAGTGGGCGTGGGTCGCGGGGACATCCGGACGAGATTCAACGTATGGCACCCCGTGTCACCCGGCAAGGCACCGCGTGCCAAAACTTTCTCTCATTTGGCGATTGACCTGCGCGGATGAGCGATGATCGATCAGAGTTACCCGCGAGTAGGGGCAAGTCGGGCATACGTAAAGGGCCGCCCCCGGGAGGGGGCGGCCCTGTGTGACGAGGATCGCGCGCGCTGCTTGCGGCTACGCGGTGCGCAGCGCCTCTTCGATCGTCCGCATGACCTCGTCCAGCGGGGCGTCCGTGCGGGCCACCGCCACCAGCACCTCGCCCTGCGTACGGACCGCGGCCGGCGCGGCGGGCGCCGCGGGGCTCAGGGTGCGGCCCGCGCCGATCCCCGTGCCGAAGGTCTTGCGCACGATCGCGAAGGCGTGGTCCAGCTGGGCCTCCACGTCCCCCTGGCCGCCCGCCCGCAGCCATCGCCGCAGCACGTGGTTGTGGGCGGTCACCACCGCGGAGGCGGCCACCTCGGCCAGCAGCGGGTCGTCGTTGCCGTCGTGGTGGTCCTGCTCGTCGAAGTGGGCGAGCAGATAGCGGGTGAACAGCCGCTCGTAGCGGGCCACCGAGGCGATCTCCCGCTCGCGCAGCGCCGGCACCTCGCGGGTCAGCCGGTAGCGCTCCACCGACACCGCCGGCGAGGCGGCGTACATCTTCATGACTTCCTTGATCCCCCGGCACACCGTGTCGAGCGGGTGCTCGTGCGCCGGCGCCACGTCGAGGACGGCCTCGGCGCGGGTCAGGGTGTCGTCGTGGTCCGGGAAGATCGCCTCTTCCTTGGACCGGAAGTGCCGGAAGAAGGTGCGGCGCGCCACCCCGGCGGTCGCGGCGATCTCGTCGACCGTCGTCGCCTCGTACCCCTTGGTCGCGAACAGCTCCATCGCGGCCGCGGCGAGCTCGCGGCGCATCTTGAGCCGCTGTGCGGCCGCCTTGGTGCCGGCCGTGCTCTCCGGGGCGTCGGAGGCCGCGGCGGCGCGGGACGAGGTCTTGGCGGGCTGGGACATAGAGCGAACGTACTTCATCTGCGCGGCGGAGCGCGCCCGAGGGGGGTGGGACGGGGGTGGATGCGGGGGAGGACCGGCACTGGGCACACAGTGCTCGTCGGGAGGGTTCGCCCACCGTGAGGGTACGGCGGGCCCGAGGAGCCCTCCCCACGCATCCGGCTCGTGGCCCGGCCGGGGGTTACCGGCGGGCGTACTCACGGAATCCGCGGCCGGTCTTCCGGCCCAGGCAGCCCGCCGCCACCAGGTGCTCGAGCAGCGGGGACGGGGCCAGACCCGGGTCGCGGAACTCCTTGTGGAGGACCTTCTCGATGGCCAGCGAGACGTCGAGGCCGACCACGTCCAGGAGCTCGAAGGGCCCCATCGGGTACCCGCCGCCCAGCTTCATCGCCGCGTCGATCTGGTCGAGGCTCGCGTAGTGCTGCTCGACCATCTTGATCGCGTTGTTGAGGTACGGGAACAGCAGCGCGTTCACGATGAAGCCGGCCCGGTCCCCGCAGTCCACCGGGTGCTTGCGCACCTTGACGCAGATCTCGCGGACCGTGGCGTGCACGTCGTCGGCCGTCAGGACCGTGCGGACCACCTCGACCAGCTTCATCGCCGGGGCCGGGTTGAAGAAGTGCATGCCGATCACGTCCTGCGGGCGCGAGGTCACGCGGGCGATCGCGATCACCGGCAGCGAGGAGGTGGTGGTGGCCAGCACCGCACCCGGCTTGCACACCTTGTCCAGGGCCGCGAACAGCTCCTGCTTGACCGCGAGGTCCTCGGCCACGGCCTCCACCGCCAGGTCCACCTCGGCGAAGGCGTCCAGCGAACCGGCCGGGGTGATCCGGCCCAGGGTCTGCGCGGCGGCCTCCTCGGTCAGCCGGCCCTTGGACACCGCACGGCCCAAGGACTTGCCGATCGCGGCCTTCGCCGCCTCCGCCTTCTCCTGGCTGCGGGCGGCCAGCACCACGTCGAACCCGGACTGCGCGAAGACCTGCGCGATCCCGCTCGCCATGGTGCCCGAGCCGGCCACGCCGACCGAGCCGACCGGACGGCCCGCGCCGAGCCGGGACTCCTCCGGCGGGGTCTGCTGGTCGCGGACCACCGCGGAGCTGCCCGCGGCCTCGTACGTGTAGAAGCCGCGCCCGGCCTTCCGGCCGGTCAGGCCGGCCTCCGCGAGCTGGCCCAGGATCGGGGCCGGGGCGTGCAGCCGGTCGCCGGAGGAGGCGTACATGGCCTCCAGGACGGTGCGCGCGGTGTCCACGCCGATCAGGTCGAGCAGCGCGAGCGGGCCCATGGGCAGGCCGCAGCCGAGCCGCATCGCCGCGTCGATGTCCTCGCGGGAGGCGTACTTCGCCTCGTACATGGCGGCGGCCTGGTTGAGGTAGCCGAAGAGCAGGCCGTCGGCGACGAAGCCGGGGCGGTCGCCGACCGCGACGGGCTCCTTGCCGAGCTCGCGGGCCAGCCCGGTGACGGCCTCGACGGCCGTCGGGGCGGTCAGCACGCTGGAGACGACCTCGACCAGCTTCATCGCCGGGGCCGGGTTGAAGAAGTGCAGGCCCAGCACGCGCTCGGGGTGCCGGGACTCGGCGGCGAGCCGGGTCACCGACAGGGCGTTGGTGCCGGTGGCGAGGATCGCGTCGGGCCGGACGATCGCGTCGAGCTCGCGGAACACCTGCTGCTTGAGCTCGTACGACTCCGGGACGACCTCGATGACGAGGTCGGCCTCGGCGGCGGCGCCCAGCTCGGTGAAGGTGCGGAAGCGGGCGAGCACGTCGGCCCTCTCCTGCTCGGTGAGGCGCTCGCGGGTGACGGAGCGCTCGGTGGCCGCCGCGAGCGCGTCCGCGGCCCGGCGGGCGGCGGTCTCGCTGATGTCGATGCCGATGACCTCGCGGCCGGCACGGGCGAGGACCTCGGCGATGCCGGTGCCCATGGTGCCGAGGCCGACGACGGCGATGGTCTGGAGGGAGGGGTGACTGGACTGACGGTCCATCGAGGGACTCCAGTGGATGAGGGTGACGACTGAGGGGGCGCGCGGCGCACAGCGCGCGCAGTGCCGTACGGGAAATCCATGCGGAAACCGCGTGCGGGGAAAGGCGGAGATGCCCGGAGCGAGCTGCCCGGGGGCAGGAGCCCGGAGGCGGATGCCCAGAGGCGGATGCCCGGAGGCAGGAGCCCAGTGGGAGATGCCCGCCGAGCGGAAGCGGCGCAGACCCTGTCCCGGGGTCACGCCGTGGAGTCGTGCTGAACCGACCGGCACGAGGCGGCTGCGTCACCAGGCCGCCTTCGTACGTGTTGCAGCGAACATAACCCGCCGGTAACTGCTGCGCCAGAGCGCGGAGATGTGACCTGTACCGCCCAAATGTACCGATCATCGATCATCGATCATCAATCGCCGCGAACGGCCCCTGCCGGCGGCCCCGGCCCCCTAGGGTGGCCGCGTGAACGACGTGCTCGAGCGCCTGCGGGCGGAAGCCACCGGTTCGCCGGAGTACCCGGAGTACGAGGCGCTGACCACCGCCGGCCCGGACGGCCTGGCGGCCGCGCTGACCTCGGCCGGGCTGCCCCTGTGGGCCCGCGAACTGGCCGCCTACCGCCTCGGGCTGGCAGGTGACCGCCGCGCCTTCGAATCCCTCGTGCTGCTGCTCAACCACCGCGACCCGCCCCGCTGCGCGGCGGCCGCCGAGGCACTGACCGTACTCGGCGACCCCCGCACCGCCCGCGCGGCCGCCGCCCTCGCCACCAACGGCCTGCGCACGGCCTACGCCCTCCAGCCCGTCCGGCTGCTCACCGCCCTGCGCGCCCCGGAGTCCGTCCCCGCCCTGATGACGACCCTGTCCCGGCTGCTCTCCCCGCACGACCCGTACTGGCGGGTCGCCCTGGCCTGCGTGGAGGGCCTCGGCGCCCTCGGCGACCCCCGCGCCCGCGAGCTGCTGACCCGCGCCCAGGCCCACCCCCGCCTCGCGGTGGCGGCCACCGCGGCACTGCGCGCACTCGGCTGACAAGATCGCCCCCATGACTGATCACCAGACCGGCCACCTCACGCGCATCCCCGCACCCGAGGGGGTCGCCCCCGCCGCCGGCTACGCCCACGTCGTCCTGGGCACCGGGCGGTTCGTCGCCGTCTCCGGGCAGTGCGCCCTCGACGAGAAGGGCGCGGTCGTCGGCGAGGGCGACCCCGCCGCCCAGGCCCGCCAGGTCTTCGAGAACCTGCGGCGCTGCCTGGCGGCGGCCGGGGCGACCTTCGACGACGTCGTGAAGCTGACGTACTTCGTGACGGACGTCGCGCACCTCCCGGCGGTACGGGAGGCGCGCGACGCCGTCATCCCCGCCGACCGGCTGCCCGCGTCCTCGGCCGTCCAGGTCGCCGCCCTGTTCCGGCCGGAACTGCTGCTGGAGGTGGAGGCCTTCGCGGTGCTGCCGGCCGGCTGATCCTCAGCCCCGGAAGCCGAGCAGGCCGTGCAGGGCCGCGCCGCCCGCCGAAGGCGGGACCGCGCGGGTCGCCGAGGTCGGCTTCGGCGCCGCCTGGGCGGGGCAGCTGGCATCCGCGGCCCGGCCCGTCCTCAGATAGGCCGAGACCTTCTCGTCCAGGCACTTGTTGCCGCTGAGCGAGACGCCGTGGTTGCCGCCGCCCTCCTCAACGACCAGGGCCGCGCCCTTCAGCTTCTCCCGCATGCTGAGCGCCCCCTGGAACGGAGTCGCCGCGTCCTCCGTCGCCTGGAGGAGCAGGGCGGGCGGCAGGTCGGCGTTGGTCACGTCCGGGGCCTCGAGCGGCTCCGTCGGCCAGAACGCGCACGGGGCGTTGTACCAGGCGTTGTTCCAGGTCATGAACGGGGCCTCGGCGTGCGTGCGCCACATGTCCGCGCGCCACTGGTTCCAGTCCTTCGGCCACGCCGAGTCCCGGCACTGCACCGCCGTGTAGACGCTGTAGCCGTTGCCCGCGGCGGGATCCACCGCGCCGAACCGCTCGTACGCCGCCACCAGCGGCTTCGGGTCCTGCTTCACCGCGTACGCCGCGAACGCCTCGGCGAGGCCGGGCCAGTAGCCGTTGAAGTAGGCGCCCGGCATGAAGGTGTCCTCCAGCTCGGCCGGGCCCACCTTGCCGCCCGCGGGCACCTCGCGCAGCGCGTCCCGCATCGCGTACCAGCGCTGCTCGACCTCCGCCGCGTCGGCGCCGAGCCCGTAGGTGGCGTCGTACTGCGCCACCCAGGCCAGGAAGGCCTTGTGGCGGGAGTCGAATGCCCGGTCCTGCGCCAGGTTGTCCTCGTACCAGACCCCGCCCGGGTCGACCACCGAGTCCAGGACCAGCCGGTGCACCCGCTGCGGGTGGAGCTTGGCGTACACCGCGCCCAGGTAGGTCCCGTAGGAGTAGCCGAAGTAGCTGATCCGCTCCGCGCCGAGGGCCTTGCGCAGCAGCTCGATGTCGCGGGCGGCCGAGACGGTGCCGATGTGGGGCAGCACGTCCGCGTGCTTGGTCCCGCAGGACTGGGCGAAGGAGCGCACCCGGTCCAGGTTGGCCTCTTCGGTCGCCGCGTCCAGCGGTACGGAGTCCGGCCGGACCGGGGCGAAGTGGCCCGCCCCGCAGTCGAGGGCCGGCTCGCTCTTGCCGACGCCCCGCGGGTCGAAGCCGATCACGTCGTACTGGGCGGCCACGTCCTTGGGCAGGGCCGACGCCACGAAGCCCGCCAGGGTGCGCCCGCTGCCGCCCGGCCCGCCGGGGTTGACCAGCAGCGGGCCGGCGGAGGTGGCGGCCGTGTGCGGGACCCGGGTCAGGGCGAGGGAGATCTGGCGTCCGGCGGGCCGGGCGTGGTCGAGGGGGACCTTGAGGGAGGCGCACTGGAGCGTCGGATAGCGGGCGGTCGCGCAGTCGCTCCAGCGCAGCGCGGCCTGCTTCGGCGCGGCGGCGGCCGGGGCGGCCGGGGCGGCCGAGACCGGGCTCGCGAGGACGGAGGCGACGGCGGCCACCGTGGAGAGGGACAGCAGGACAGCGGCGCGCTTCTTCAAGGGATGGAGCATGGGGCCTCCCAGCCGAGGGTTCTGGGCGGAATCGTCCCGGAAACCACGCCCGGAAAGCGGGATTGGGCTGCCTATTGGCCCGATGTGATGACCCCTCGGGGGTGACGGACGTCAGAGGAGGGTGAGCTGGGCCGGCCCGGCGGCCGCCGGCCGCTCGGGCAGGACGACCCGGCGGGCCCGCCCGCGCCCGCCGGGGCCGATGCCGAATTCCGCCGCCAGCTCGTGGACTTGGCGGGTGATCTGCCGCTGGTACCAGGTGGGCGCGTACGAGCCGCCCGCGTACATCCGTTCGTACCGTTCCAGGAGGTGCGGGTGGTGCTCGCCCAGCCAGGCCGTGAACCACTCGCGCGCCCCGGGCCGCAGATGGAGTACGAGGGGTGTCACGGAAGTGGCGCCGGACTCGGCGATGGCGCGGACCGTCTCCCGCAGCTGCTCCGGCGCGTCGCCGAGGAAGGGGATGACGGGGGCCATCAGCACCCCGCACTCGATCCCGGCGTCGGTCAGCGTCCGTACGGCGGTCAGCCGGGCGGCGGGGGAGGGCGTGCCGGGCTCCACGGTCCGCCACAGGCCGGTGTCCGTGAAGCCGACGGAGACCGAGATCCCGACCTCGGTGACCGCGGCGGCCTCCTGCAAGAGGGGGAGGTCGCGCAGGATCAGCGTGCCCTTGGTGAGGATCGAGAAGGGGTTGGCGCGGTCGCGCAGCGCCTCGATGATCCCGGGCATCAGCCGGTAGCGGCCCTCCGCGCGCTGGTAGCAGTCCACGTTGGTGCCCATGGCGATGTGCGCGCCGGTCCAGCGCCGCGAGCCGAGCTCGCGGCGCAGCAGCTCGGGGGCGTTCGTCTTGACGACGATCTGCGAGTCGAAGCCGATACCGGTGTCGAGGTCCAGATAGCCGTGGGTCTTGCGGGCGAAGCAGTACACGCAGGCGTGGCTGCATCCGCGGTAGGGGTTGACCGTCCATTCGAACGGCATGCGCGAGGCCCCGGGCACCCGGTTGACGATCGACCGGGCGCGGACCTCGTGGAAGGTGATCCCCCGGAACTCGGGGGTGTCGACCGTGCGCGTCACGACGGCGTCGGCCCCGAAGAGCGCGGTCGGGCCCGTGGAGCCCTCGGTCAGGTTGTCCCAGCGCATCGGCGCCTCCCTCGGTAGCTGTGGCCGAGAATAGAACAAACGTTCCCATGATCGTGCGGAGGTCCCCTGCCGGGGCCCTTCCCGGCGGCGGATTTGGGCGACTGCCCCGGAGGTGGTTGGCTTCGGCGTGACGAGCGATCACAACTGCTGGAGGAACAGCTATGGCGCAGGTCGAGGCCACCACGGAGCGGATCATCGCGGCCGACGCGGAGACCGTGTTCGACGCGCTGGCGGACTACACCGGGACCCGCGGGAAGCTGCTGCCCGAGCACTTCAGCGAGTACGAGGTGCGCGAGGGCGGCGACGGCGAGGGCACCCTGGTGCACTGGAAGCTCCAGGCCACCAGCAAGCGGGTGCGTGACTGCCTGCTGGAGGTCAGCGAGCCCACCGACGGACAGCTGGTGGAGAAGGACCGGAACTCCTCCATGGTCACCACCTGGCTGGTCACCCCGGCCGGCGAGGGCAAGTCCAAGGCCGTGGTCACCACCGTGTGGAACGGCGCCGGCGGCATCGGCGGCTTCTTCGAGCGCACCTTCGCCCCCAAAGGCCTCGGCCGCATCTACGACACCGTGCTCGCCAACCTGGCCGCCGAAGTCGAGTCCTGAGCCCGGGCGTCCGGCGCGCCGGCGGCTCACCGGATCGGGTGGATTTCCCGGCCCGGTGAGCCGCCGGAACGCGGGCGTGGCCCCCGGGTCCGGCCGAGGTGCGAGAGCCAAGCGGCCTCGGGGAAGCGGGGCACGTCCCCGCGCCGCCCGGCACGGCACCTCGCCGCGCGGCCGCAGCACCCGAGTACGCCCGGTACAAGGCCACTGCTCCGCCTTGCCGTGCGCCGCACCGGACGACGCGGAAACCCGCCCCACTTCCCCGAGGCCGCTTAGGCTGGGTCTCCGCAACCGACCGCCCGGGGGCCCGATGAAGATCCTCATCTCCGCCGACATGGAGGGCGCCACCGGCGTCACCTGGCCCGAGGACGTGCTGCCCGGGGCGTCCCAGTGGGAGCGCTGCCGGGGCATGTTCACCTCCGACGTGAACGCGGCCGTGCTCGGCTTCTACGACGGTGGCGCCGACCGGGTCCTCATCAACGAGGCCCACTGGACGATGCGCAACCTGCTCCTGGAAAAGCTCGACGCCCGCGCCGAGATGCTCACCGGCCGCCACAAGACGCTCTCCATGGTCGAGGGCGTCCAGCACGGGGACGTCGACGGGATCGCCTTCGTCGGCTACCACACGGGAGCCGGCTCCGAAGGGGTCCTCGCCCACACCTACCTCGCCAACTCCATCACCGGCGTCTGGCTCAACGGGACCCGGGCCAGCGAGGGGCTGCTCAACGCGCACGTCGTCGCCGAGTACGGGGTGCCGGTCATCCTGGTCACCGGCGACGACCTGACCTGCGCCGACGCCGCCGGATACGCCCCGGACGCGGTGACCGTGGCCGTGAAGGACCACGTCTCGCGCTACGCCGCCGTCTGCCGGACCCCGGCCCGCACCGCCGCCGACATCCGCGCGGCGGCCAAGGAAGCCACGGCCCTGGCGGTCCGGCGCGACCCCGTGCCCGGAGCCGGCCCCTACACCGTGGAGGTCGAGTTCGACG
This sequence comes from Streptomyces sp. NPDC046303, assembly GCF_055588085.1. NCBI lineage: Bacteria > Bacillati > Actinomycetota > Actinomycetes > Kitasatosporales > Streptomycetaceae > Streptomyces > Streptomyces sp. NPDC046303. The sequence goes on along the minus strand of NZ_JBVJFA010000008.1, from coordinate 160,138 downwards.
CCGAACACCTGGCCATGGCGGCCACGGTGGTCCCGGGCGCCGAGCGGTGCGGCGAACGCAGGATCGCGTACAGCAGCGAGACCATGTACGAGGGGATCCGCACCTTCAAGGCGGTCACGACGGTCGTCTCCGCGGCCGTGGAGGAGCAGTATGGCTGACATGCCCGTAGTCACCGCCGAGGTCGCCGCCGAGGTCCCGGCGCAGGTCCACGACCGCGCCGCGGTCGACCCGGTCGACGAGGTCGCCCTCGCGGAGGCGGTCGAGTTCACCTCGGGCCTCATCAGGATCGACACCACCAACCGGGGCGGCGGTGACTGCCGCGAGCGCCCCGCCGCCGAGTACGCCGCCGAACGGCTCGCCGCCGCCGGACTGGAGCCGGTGCTGCTGGAGCGCACCCCGGGCCGCACCAACGTGGTGGCCCGGATCGCGGGCTGGGACCCTTCCGCGGAGGCGCTCCTCGTCCACGGCCACCTCGACGTGGTCCCGGCCGAGGCCGCCGACTGGAGCGTGGACCCCTTCTCGGGGGAGGTCCGCGACGGGGTGGTCTGGGGCCGCGGGGCCGTCGACATGAAGAACATGGACGCGATGGTGCTGGCCGTCGTACGGGCCTGGGCGCGGGCCGCCGCAAGAGGGCAGGACTGCCGGCCGCGCCGGGACATCGTGATCGCCTTCACCGCCGACGAGGAGGACAGCGCGGTCGACGGCTCCGGGTTCCTCGCCGAACACCACCCGCACCTCTTCGAAGGCTGCACGGAGGGCATCAGCGAGTCCGGCGCCTTCACCGTGCACCCCGGTGACGGGCGGGCCCTCTACCCGATCGCCGCCGGTGAACGCGGCACCGCGTGGCTGAAGTTGACGGCGCACGGCACCGCCGGACACGGCTCCAAGCCCAACCGGGCCAATGCCGTCACCCGGCTCGCCGCCGCCGTCGCCAGGATCGGCGCGTACGAATGGCCGGTCCGCCTCACCGACACCGTCGTGGCCTGCATCACCGAACTCGCCGCTCTCCAGGGCCTGTCGGTGGACCCGAGGGCCCCGGGCTTCGACCTCGACGGGGTCCTCGGCAGGCTCGGCCCGGCCGCCGCCCTCGTCGACGCGACCGTACGCAACAGCGCCAACCCGACGATGCTCAGCGCCGGTTACAAGCTCAACGTGATCCCCGGACAGGCCACCGCCTATGTGGACGGCCGGATGCTGCCCGGCGGCGAGGCCGAGTTCATCGCCACCCTGGACGCGCTCACCGGCCCCGACGTGCACTGGGAGTTCCACCACCGCGAGGTCGCGCTCGAAGCCCCCGTGAACGGGCGGACCTACGGGATCCTGCGCGAGTCCGTCGAGCGCTTCGACCCGGGCGGGCACGTGGTGCCGTTCTGCATGGCCGGCGGCACCGACGCCAAGCAGTTCTCGCGCCTGGGCATCACCGGATACGGCTTCTCCCCGCTGAAGCTGCCGCCCGGCTTCGACTACTGGTCCCTGTTCCACGGCGTGGACGAGCGGGTCCCCGTCGACGCCCTCCACTTCGGCGTCCGCGTCCTCGACCACGCGCTGCGGACCCTGTGAGCGGGACCCTGTGATGGCGGGGGCGACCCGGCCCTACGGGAGCTGGCCCTCACCCATCACCGCCGAATGCGCCGCCTCCCTCGACGGGCGCCCCGAGTACGTGGGCACGGTCGGCGCCGAGGTGTGGTGGACCGAGCCCCGGCCGCGGGAGGGCGGCCGCCGGGCCCTGGTGCGCCGCCCGGCCGGCGGAGGACCCGGCGGGGTCGGGGGCGGGGGCCTCACCGCCCTGCCCGCGCCCTGGGACGTCCGCAGCCGGCTGACCGAGTACGGCGGCCGGCCCTGGGCCGGAGCCGAACGGGCCGAGGGCGGGCCGCTGCTGGTCTTCGTGCACTTCGCCGACCAGCGGCTCTACGCCTACGCCCCGGACGCCCCCGGCGAGGCCGCGGGCCCGCGGCCGCTGACCCCCCTCTCCGCCGTCGGCGGCGGACTGCGCTGGGCCGACCCGGTGCTGCGCGGCTCCGAAGTGTGGTGCGTCCTCGAGGAGTTCACCGGTTCCGCGCCGACCGACGTCCGCCGGGTACTGGCCGCCGTACCGCTGGACGGGTCGGCGGCCGAGGACCGGGCCGCGGTGCGGGAACTGACCGGCGACCGGTACCGGTTCAGCACCGGACCCCGGCTCTCGCCGGACGGCCGGCACGCGGCCTGGCTGGTGTGGGACCACCCCCGGATGCCCTGGGACGGCACCGAACTGCGCCTGGCCGAGGTCACGCCGGACGGCCGGCTCGAGGGGGCCCGCACCGTACTGGGCGGCCCCGCCGAGGCCGTCGCCCAGGCCGACTGGACGGCCGGCGGAACCCTCCTCGCGGTGAGCGACCGCAGCGGCTGGTGGAACCCGTACCGGGTGGACCCGGCGACGGGCGAAGGGGTCAACCTCTGCCCCAGGGAAGAGGAGTTCGGGGGACCGCTGTGGAAGCCGGGGCTGCGCTGGCTCGCCCCGCTGCCCGGGGCCGCCCCCCACGCCGGAGGCCCCGGGGCAGGGCTCGTCGCCGTCCTGCACGGACAGGGCTCCTCCGTCCTGGGCATCCTCGACGCGGAGAGCGGGGACCTGGTGGACGCCGCCGGACCGTGGACGGCCTGGCAGCCGACCCTCGCGGTGAGCGGCACCCGCGTGTACGGGGTCGCCGCCAGCCCGCGCAGCGCGTACGAGGTGGTGGAACTGGACACGGCCACCGGGCATGCCCGGGTGGTCGGCGCGCACCGCGTGGACCCGGTCGATCCGGCCTACTACCCGGAGCCGCAGAGCCGGACCTTCCTCGGCCCCGACCACCGCGAGATCCACGCGCACGTCTACCCGCCGCACCACCCGGCCTGCCGGGCCGCCGCCGACGAACTGCCCCCGTACGTGGTGTGGGCGCACGGCGGGCCCACCGACCACGTGCCGCCCGTACTCGACCTGCACATCGCGTACTTCACCTCCCGCGGCATCGGCGTCGTCGAGGTGAACTACGGAGGCTCCACCGGCTACGGCCGCGCCTACCGCGAGCGGCTGCGCGAGCAGTGGGGCGTCGTCGACGTGGAGGACTGCGCGGCGGTGGCCCGGGCGCTGGCCGCCGAGGGCACCGCCGACCCGGACCGGCTGGCCATCCGCGGGGGCAGCGCGGGCGGCTGGACCGCGGCGGCCTCACTGGCCGCCACCGACCTGTACGCCTGCGCGGCGGTGATCTACCCGGTCCTGGACCTGCTCGGCTTCGCCGAGGAGACCCACGACCTGGAGTCCCGCTACCTCGACGGCCTGGCCGGACCGCCGCAGACCCTCGCCGTCCGCTGCCGCGAGCGCTCCCCGGTGGCCCGCGCCGACCGGATCACCGCCCCGTTCGTCCTGCTCCAGGGGCTGGAGGACGCGGTCTGCCCGCCCGCACAGGCGGAGCGGTTCCTCGCCGCCATGCGGGGGCGGGCGGTGCCGCACGCGTACCTGGCCTTCGAGGGCGAGGGGCACGGCTTCCGCCGCGCGGACACCATGGTCCGGGCGCTGGAAGCCGAACTGTCCCTGTACGCCCAGGTGTTCGGTTTCGAACGCACCGACGTGCCGCGGCTGGAGCTGAAGGCCTGAGTCAGGAGGCGTGCAGCCAGACGCGGAGCGGGCCGACCGGGACGAACCCGGCGCGGACGGCGGCGTCGAGGTCGTCCCCCGACTCGTAGCCGACGACCGGCAGTTCCGGCCAGCGGGCGGCGACCTCGTCGAGCGCGCCCGCCCAGGCGGCGTCGGTGTCGGCGGCGTCGTGCGCGAACAGGTTGGACAGGCCGACCACCGGGCCGCTGCCCTGGTGCGCTACGGCGCCGGCGACGATCCGGTCCCCGGCGCGGCCCGCCAGGAAGACGAGGTCCCGGCCCGGCAGGGCCGGGTGGAACAGCCCGGTGCTCCGCTCGCCGTCCCAGGCGGCCTCCCACTCCTCCAAACCGGCGGGCCCGGTGACCGCCGACCACTCCAGGCGGGAGCCGGTGTCCGCGGCGGGCGCTGCGGCCGGGCGGTGGATCCACAGGGCCTCGAACAACACCTCGAAGCCGTCCCCGGTCAGGTCCAGATCGGCGAAGCTGTCCTTGACCGAGCAGCCGGGGCCGTCCGTGTCGATCCCGGCCACCAGCGCCGCGGCCGAGGCGCCCGGAGCGAGGGTCACGGCGTCGGGGTAGAGCGGCGGGGTCCGGTGCGGGCTGGTCCAGGCGTCCGGGGCGAACACGCCGGCCGGTCCGTGACCGCGGGCGACCGCGTCGCACCACTCGGCGTTGTCGCGCGCCGCGGCGAGCAGGAGTGCGCGGGTGTCGGGGTCGATGATCACACCGGGGATCCTGCCACACCCCCTAACCTGGGCGGATGACTTTTTCGTCGTACCTGCGGGAAGGTGGGAGGGTGGGCCTGCGGCCCTACCGGCTCGCCGACGGGCCCGAGTTCACCACACGCGTGCGCGAGAGCCGCGCACTGCACCACCCCTGGCTGTTCCCGCCCGCCACCCTCGAGGAGTACGAGCCGTACGCGACCCGGCTGACCGGGGGCGACGGCCGGGCGGGGTTCCTCGTGTGCGAGCGGACAACCGGCGCCCTGGCCGGCTTCGTCAACATCAACAACATCGTGCGGGGCGCCTTCCAGTGCGGGGCCCTCGGCTACGGGGCCTTCGCGCACGCCGCCGGCCGGGGGCTCTTCCACGAGGCCCTGCGCCTGGTCCTCGCGCACGCCTTCGCCCCGCCCGGTGCGGGCGGCCTCGGCCTGCACCGCCTGGAGGCCAACATCCAGCCCGGCAACACCGCCTCGATCGCCCTGGTCCGCGGCGCGGGCTTCCGCCTGGAGGGGCTGTCCCCGGACTTCCTCCACGTCGACGGGGCCTGGCGCGACCACGAGCGCTGGGCCGTCACCGCCGAAATGCCCGTCCCGTAAGGGGCCCGTCGGCGAGGATGGGCCCATGCGATCCCTCGTGCTGCTCGACGCTCCGTCCAACCTCGGCCTGCGCCCGCCCGCGCCCGGCACCGTGCCCGGCGTCTACAAGCTCGCCGGAGCCCTGCGGGAACAGGGCCTGCTGGCCCGGCTCGGCGCACGCGAGGGCGGGGTGGTGGTCCCGCCGCGCTACGACCGCGGGGACTGGCAGGAGGGTGACGGCGTGTTCCACGCCGACGCCCTCGCCGCGTACGCCGTCACCCTCGCCGACCGGATCGAACGGCACCTGCGGGCCGGCGAGTTCCCGGTGGTCCTCGGAGGGGACTGCTCGATCCAGCTCGGCGCCTCGCTGGCCATGCGCAGGCTCGGCCGGTACGGGCTGGCCGCCATCGACGGCTCCGCCGACTTCCGCCACCCCGGCAACGAGGCGGTGAACGGGCCGGTCGGCGCCGCCGCAGGGGAGGAGCTCGCCCTCGCGACGGGGCGCGGGCAGGCCGCACTCAGCGACCTGGAGGGCCGCTCCCCGTACCTGCGCGACGAGGACGTACGGCTCTTCGGGATCCGGGACGGCGACGCCGACCTCGCGGAGCTGCGCGCGGCCGGGATCCGCGTCGCCACCGTCGGGGAGCTCCGCGAGAACGGCCCCGGCCCGGTGGCCCGGGCGGCGCTGGACGGGCTGCACCCGCCGGCCGCCGCCGGCTTCTGGGTCCACCTGGACGCCGACGTGCTGGACCCGAGCGTCATGCCGGCCGTCGACAGCCCCGATCCCGGAGGCCTGCTGCCGGACGAACTCGCCGAACTCCTGGGCGTGTTGGTGGGCTCGCCGCGCTGCGTCGGGATCAACGTCACGATCTACGACCCGGACCTCGACCCGGACGGCCGTGCGGGCGCCCTGCTCGCCGACCTGGTCGCGGGCGCCTTTGCCTCATCCTGACCGGTGCTGATCTGCGGAACCCCTGTGCAGCGGCTGCCGCTGGGTGTTCCATTTCCCTCATGGCCACCACCGTCCGACGCGCCGTACTGACCCTCCCCGCAGCCCCGTTGGGGCCCGAGAACCCGCTGCCCGCCCTGCGCGCGCCCGACGGCGTGCACGCACTGGACCAGCGCGCCCGCGAGGGGCTGCCGCGCGACATGGCGCGGCAGATCGGCTACGAGCCGCTGCGCTCACTGCTGCCGGTCCGGATCCGGGACGGGTACGGACGGGAGCGGTCGGCGCGCGAGTTCGAGTCGATCGTCATCGAGAACGAGCACCTGCGGGTCACCGTGCTCCCGGGGCTCGGCGGGCGCGTGCACTCCCTCGTGCACCTGCCCACCGGGCGCGAACTGCTCTACCGCAACCCGGTGTTCCAGCCCGCGAACTTCGCCCTCAACGGTGCCTGGTTCTCCGGCGGCATCGAGTGGAACACCGGCGCCACCGGCCACACCACCCTTTCCTGCGCGCCGCTGCACGCCGCACTCGTCCCGGCGCCGGACGGCGGGGTGATGGTCCGGCTGTGGGAGTGGGAGCGGCTGCGCGACCTGCCCTTCCAGGTGGACCTGTGGCTGCCCGGGGACTCGGAGTTCCTGTACGCCGGCGTCCGCGTGCGCAACCCGCACGAGCGGCCCGCGCCCGTCTACTGGTGGTCCAACATCGCCGTACCCGAGGCCGTGGACACCCGCGTCCTGGCCCCCACCGACGAAGCCTGGCATTTCGACTACGAGCGCTCGCTGCGCCGCATTCCGGTACCGGAGTGGGAGGGCGAGGACCGCACGTACCCGCTCCGCAGCGCGTACCCGGCCGACTTCTTCTACGAGGTCCGGGACGGGGAGCGGCCCTGGATCACCTCGCTCGACGCCGGCGGGTACGGGCTGGTGCAGACCTCCACCGCGCGCCTGCGGGGGCGCAAGCTGTTCGTGTGGGGCGCGGGCGGCGGCGGCCGCCGCTGGCAGGAGTGGCTGACCGAGCCGGGTACGGGCGGCTACGCGGAGATCCAGGCGGGACTGGCCCGCACCCAGCTGGAGCACGTACGGCTCGAGGGCGGGGCCGAGTTCAGCTGGCTGGAGGCCTACGGGCCGCTGGCCGCGGAGGCCTCGGCGGTGCACGGCCCCGACTGGGCGGCGGCCCGCGGCGCGGCGCGGGACGCGCTGGACGCGGTACTGCCCCGCGAGCGGGTGGACGCGGCGTACGAGGCGTGGCGGGGCTGCGCCGACACGGAGCCGGGGGAGCGGCTGGCGGCCGGTTCCGGCTGGGGGGCGCTGGAGGTGCTGTGCGGCGGCTTCGAGCTGCCGGGCACCCCCTTCGGGGAGTCCATGCTGGGCGAGGAGCAGGAGCCGTGGCTGGAGCTGTGGCGCACGGGGGTCTTCCCGGCCCCCCGCCGGGTGGCGCCGCCCGGACCGAGCCTGGTCGCCCCGCACTGGCGGGACATGCTGGAGACGGCCCCGGCGGACCCGCTGACCGAGTACCACCTGGGCGTGGCCCAATGGCACGCCGGAGACGTGGCCCAGGCGGTACGGAGCTGGGAGCGCGGGCTGGCGCTGGCGCCCTCGCGCTGGCCGCTGCTGCGCTGCCTGGCGGTGGCGGACGCCCTGGCCGGCGATCTGGCGCGGGCGGCCGACGGGTACGCGGCGGCCTTCGACGACCTGGCCGCGGAGAGCCGCGGCGGAGAGCCGTGGACGGCCGCGGAGTCCGCGCTCGGCCAGGAGGCGATGGCGGCCCTGCTGGCCGCCGGCCGCCCGCCCGCGGCCCGCCGGGTCTGGGACCGGCTGCGGCCCGCCCTGCGCGAGCAGGGCCGCTTCCGGCTCCTCGCCTCCCGCCTCCTGGCGGCGGAGGGCCATGTGGCGGCCGCCCGGCGGGTCTTCGAGGACGGCTTCGAACTGCCCGACCTGCGGGAGGGCGAGGAAACCCTCGGCGAGGTCTGGTCGGAGCTCACCGGCCGCCCGCTCCCGCCCCGCTACGACTTCCGGATGCGCCCGCCGGGCTGAGGTGCCCCGTACGGACGTCAGATGCGGTGCACGGTGTGCAGCTTCTGCGCGTACGTGCCGGTGCCGTCGAGCAGGGAGGCGCCGCCCAGGTCGGCCATGGTGGGCCCGTTTCCGGTCTTGCGGCTGGAGAGGAAGCGGCGCTTTCCGGCGGCGTCCGGGCCGAGGTAGATGCCCACGTGGTCCACGGTGGCGGTCACCGTGTCGTCGCCGGAGTCGGCGTTGAAGAGGAGCAGGTCGCCGGGCTGGAGCTGCTGCGCGGCGGGCGGGTTCGTCCCGTCCGTCTGGTCGATCCGCGCACCGGGCGCGAAGTCCACCATGTGGCGCGATTTGCGGGGGATGCGGGTCTTGGAGGTGTCCTCGCCGGCGGCCATCGGGACGCCCATGTGGTGGCCGTAGACCATGCGCGTGTAGCCCGAGCAGTCGAGGTTGCCGGCCTGCTTGGCGGAGGGCCCGGTGTACGTGCCGTCGGGGAAGGTCCAGCCGAGGTTCATGTACTCGTGGAAGTCGGCGCCCTCGTAGCGGTAGCCCTGCGGGTCCAGGTAGCCGTATCCGGCCTTGCCCAGGGCCTGCTTGCCCGCGGCCGGGCCCGTCCCGGCGGTGACGGCCGGCGCCCCGGCGAGGAACATGGCCGCGTACGCGAGGACGTCCGGGCTGGTGGAGGCGGCCCAGCCGCGCACGGTCTGCTCCAGCTCCGGCGTCCAGGTCCCGTCGAAGGGCGCGGGCAGGACGCGTACCCAGGTGGTGTGGGTGACGGCCGGCGGCTGCTGCCAGGTCGCGGCGTCCACCTGGAAGCGGCTGACCAGCAGCTTGACCGGCAGGTTCGTGCAGCCCTGGTTGGCGAGCGCGCGCAGGCCCACGCGTCCCTTGGCGAAGGTGGAATCGGTGACGTCCGCGGCCCAGGCGGCCGGCTCGGCGGAGTCGGTGCGCCAGGCCTTGACCTGGATGCGGGCGCCCTCGCGGCGTACGCGGACCGTCCAGTTGGTGCCCGCCGGAACGCCGGTGGCGAGGGTGGTGGCCGTGGTCAGCTGGGTGACGGCGTCGGCGACTTCCTTCTCCACGCGCAGTTCGACCGCGCCGGAGGTCAGGAAGGACAGCCTGGCCCGGTAGTTGTTGTGGGTGTCCTGGTAGCCGAAGGACAGGGCGTACGAGCAGGCCTGGCCGGTGGGCACCTTGTCGAACCGCGCCACCGCGCGGACGTCGACATCGGTGATCTCGTCGTCCCGGAGGGTGGCGTGGCGGCTGGCGTAGTCGGTGGTGAGCGCGATGACCGCGCTGCCGGGCACCACCGAGTAGTCGGTGTCGGCCGGCCCGAGCGTGGACCAGCTGCCGCCGCCGGGGGAGGTGCCCCAGTACTTCCGGTCCGCGACCGGCAGCGTCTGGTCGGGCAGGGTGCGCTGGAAGTCGTCGGCGAAGGACTGCTTGTTCTCCGTGAAGGTCCGCTCGGGGCCGGTCACGACGACGGTGCGCGCCCCCTTGGTCAGCACGGCCACCCGGGCGCCCCCGGACGTGATCTCCGTGCGCTCGGGCGTTCCCGGCAGCACGTTCGCGGACAGCGGGCCGAGGGAGACGCGGGCGAAGTAGGACGGGTCCAGCGGCGGCATGCTCACCGAGGACCGCGGCGAGGTGAGGGACGGCGGCACGGGCGCGCCCGTGACCAGGGCCGGAGCGGCGGCGGGAGCGGCGGCCGGCGCGGAGGATCCGGCCGAGGCCGCGGCGGTCGAGGAGCCGAGTGGGACGGTGGCGGCCGCGGAAGCGAGGACGGCCAGCACGTGACGGCGGGAGGCAAGTGACATGCGGTCATGATCCGATGAAGCGACAAGTCGACAGAGTCCGCCCCCGGTCGGTGTCCCCTATCGCTGCGCGCGCGGCATATGCCCGGCCCCGGTCCGGCTGGCAGGGCCGTCCGGGGGCGAGGAGAGTGGGCCTAGGGGCCCGGAGGGCGGGCCCAGGGGGAACGGAACGGTCGCGCCAGGATGGGTGAGAGCCATGCCGGAACCGCTGCTGGAACAGCACGCCGAGGCGCTGGGGCTCTTCGGCGAGCGTCTGCGCGCCGTCGCGGACGACCAGTGGGACGCACCGACCCCGTGCACGGAGTGGAGCGTGCGGGATCTGGTCAACCACGTCACCGGGGAACAGCTCTGGATTCCGCCGCTGGTCTCCGAGGGCCGCACGGTCGAGGAGATGGGCGACGCGTTCTCCGGCGACGTGCTGGGCGAGGATCCGGTCGCCGCGTGGGAGCGGGCCTCCGCGGCCGCGCACGCCGCGTTCGCCGCGCCCGGGGCGCTCGACCGGACCGTCACGCTCTCCTACGGGCCCGCGCTGGGACGGGCGTACTGCTCCGAGCTGACCGCCGACTGCGTCGTGCACACCTGGGACCTCTCGCGCGCGATCGGCGCGGACGACCGGCTGCCGGACGGCCTCGTCGAGTTCTCCATCAAGGAGGTCATGCCGTACGCGGACGGGCTCGCGGCGAGCGGCATGTACGCCGCTCCGCTCGAGGTCCCGGCCGGGGCGAACGCGCAGACGAGGCTGCTGGCCCTGCTCGGGAGGCGGGGCTGAGCTCTGGCGGAGGGAAGCCGGACGCATAGCGGGCACACTCGCGCAATTAATCGTATAAAGGTCAGGCTGGAGGAGCTGAGCGGGACGAGCGCGGAAGGCGGGCCACGGTGGAGGGGATGCAGCGTACGACGGCGGAGGGCCGGGGCCCGGTCCGGTACGGCCCGCCCCCGCCGGACCCCGGGCTGCCCGTGCTCCCCGAACTCGTCACCGTCCTCGCCGCGGCCGCCGGGCGCTCCGCCCCCGACCCCCCGGGCGGCGGGCAGTCCGTCCGCGAGGCCGCCTGCCGCCACTGGGGACGCCGCGGGCTGACCACCGCCCCGGAGAACGTGGCCGCCGGCCCCGGGGCCCCCGCGCTGCTGCTCGCGCTGCTCGGCGCGTACGGCGGCGACGTGCTGCTGCCCCGCCCCTGTCCCGCCTGGTGGACCCCGCAGGTCCGGCTGCTGGGGCGGCGGGCCTACCACGTGCCGACCCCGGCCGAGTGCGGCGGCATCCCGGACCCCTACGCCCTGCTGGAGACCGTACGGCGGGTGCGCGCCGAGGGCGGCGACCCGCGCGTGCTGCTCCTGTCCGTCGCCGACGACCCGACCGCGACCGTGCCGCCGCCCGAGATACTGCGCGAGGCCTGTGAGGCCGCCGAATCCGCCGGGCTGTTCGTCGTCAGCGACGAGAGCTGGCGCGACACCGTCCACCGGCCGCACGACACCCTGGTCCTGAGCCCCGCCGAGATGCTCCCCGACCGGGTGGCCGTCCTCGTCGACCTGTCGGGTGCGCTGCTGCCCGCCGGGTGGCCGGCCGCCGTGGTCCGCTTCCCCGACACCCCGCGCGGGACCTGGCTGCGCGCCCGCACCCTCGACGTCCTCACCGCCACCGGCGCGCTGGTCGCGGGCCCGGTCGCGGGGGCCGCCGCACACGCCCTCGACGAACCCGGCGCCGTCGCCGGACGGACCTGCGCGGCCGCCGCCCTGCACGGCGCGGTCGCCGCCGCGGTGCACCGCGAACTCCTCGCCGCCGGAGCACTGGCCCGGCCCCCGCAGGCCGGCCGGCACCTCTACGCCGACCTGACCCCGCTGCGGGAGGGGCTCGCGCGGCGCGGAGTCGGCGACGCCATGGAGCTGGAGGACTGGCTCGGCGGACGGCTCGGCGCGCCCACCCCCGGCGGGCAGCGGTTCGCGGACGAACCGGTGGCCCTGCGCGTGAGGCTGTCGACCGGACCGCTGCTGGGCTCCACCCCCGAGGAACGGCTGGCCGCGCTCACCGCCGGCGACCCGCTCGCACTGCCGCACGTACGGCGCTCCCTGGACCTCCTCGGATCAGTCCTGGCCGGACTGGCCTGATGCGAACGGAGACAGTCGGATGACGGACCGGACGGAAGCCCCCGCCGCCGCCGCGCCTCCCGCCGCCGCGCCCGCACCGGTACGGGCCGGTCCCGGCGTCCGGCAGCCCCCGTCGGTCCCGGCGGTCCCGGCGCCCCCGGTGGCCCCGGCGCCGCGCGGCTCCGTGCGCCCGCTCGGTGAGCACCGGCACTGGCCGCGCTCCTTCGCGGACCGGCTCACCACCCCGCTCCCGGGGGTCCGCGGCTTCGCCCGGCTCGCCCGCGAGGGCGCCTTCCGGCCCGGCCCGGAAGGGCTGCGCGGCATCCCCGACCTGCCCTACGAGCCGGCCCCGCTTCCGCCGGCGGGCCCCGGCTCGGTCTGCGTCACCTGGGCAGGGCACGCCAGCTGGGTCCTGCGGACCGGTGGGCTGACCGTACTGACCGACCCCGTCTGGTCCCGGCGGATCCTCGGCACCCCCTCCCGGATGACGCCCGTCGGGGTGCTCTGGGAGGACCTGCCGCCGGTGGACGCGGTGGTCATCAGCCACAACCACTACGACCACCTCGACGCGCCCACCCTCAAGCGGCTGCCGCGGCACACCGCCCTCTTCGTCCCGGCCGGCCTGGCCCGCTGGTTCCGCCGCCGCGGCTTCACCCGGGTCACCGAGCTCGACTGGTGGGAGTCCGCCGAACTGGACGGCGTCCGCTTCGAGTTCGTACCCGCCCACCACTGGTCGAAGCGCTCGCTGATCGACACCTGCCGGTCCCTGTGGGGCGGCTGGATCCTCACCGACACCCGCAGCCCCGCACCGCGCACCGTCTACTTCGCGGGCGACACCGGCTACGGCCACTGGTTCGGGGAGATCGGCCGCCGCCACCCCGGCATCGACCTCGCGCTGCTCCCCATCGGCGCCTACGCCCCGCGCTGGTGGCTCGGCGACGTCCACACCGACCCCGAGGAAGCCGTCCAGGCCTTCCTGGACCTCGGCGCCCGGCGGATGGCCCCCATGCACTGGGCCGCCTTCGTCCTCTCCGCCGAGCCGGTCATGGAACCCCTGCACCGCGTCCGCGCCGCCTGGGCCCGTGCGTCCCTGCCCCGCGAGGACCTCTGGGACCTCCCGATCGGAGCCTCCCGCGACCTGAACACCGCCCTGGACAGCACCCCCTGAGGCCCTGTCGGTTCCGGCGGTCAGCTCCCCCTGGCGGCCCCGCCCGGGCGGATCCGGCGCCAGAGTGCCGGGCCGGCGCTGATCAGCAGGGTCAGGGCCACCGCCAGGGCGACTCCCTTCCACGGTTCCGAAAAGAGGGAGCCGCCCAGGATGCCGATCAGGCCGTACGCCGCCGCCCAGGCGAGACAGGCCGGGCCGTCGCCGCGCGCGAAGCGGCGCAGCGGCAGCTCCGCCAGCAGGCAGGCCAGCATCACCGGGATGCGGCCCGCCGGGAGCAGCCGGGAAAGCACCAGGACCAGTACCCCGTGCTCGTCCAGCCTCGCCTGCGCCTGCTCCAGTCGCTCCGGCGTGGCCCGTCCGCGCAGCGCCCCGAGCCAGCGGGAGCCGTTGCGCGAGCGCACCCCGCGCTGCCCGAGCCAGTACAGCGCGATGTCACCGGTGAACGCCGCCAGCGCCGACACCGCGAAGACCAGCAACACCCCGAACGGCAGCGAGTGCTGATGGAATGCCACCACCGCCGCCGAACTCACCAGCGCCCCCGTCGGGATCACCGGCACCAGCGCGCCCAGCGCCACCAGCACGAACAACGCCGGGTAGCCCACGGCCTGCTGGGTGGTCTCCGGCGGCACCTGCCCGGCCGCCGCCGCCACGACCTCGCGCCAGCTCACGGCAGCCGCACCCGTTCGCCGTGGGCCGGCACCCGGACCGTCACCTTCGGCGCGAGCCGGGCCGCCCGCTGCCCGAACTCCTCGCCCGGTGCGTGGAACTCGTGCGGGCGCACCGCGTCCATCCCGATCGGCCAGTACGTTCCGTAGTGCACCGGGACGGCCGCCGCCGGCGCCAGCTCGGCCACCGCCCGCGCCGCCCGCCCCGCGTCCAGATGGCCCGGACCCAGGTACGGACCCCAGCCGCCCACGGGCAGCAGGGCCACGTCCACCGGTCCGACCTCCTCGGCCATCGCGTCGAACAGCCCGGTGTCGCCGGCGAAGTAGGTCCGGGCCGCGCCCTGGACCACGTACCCCAGGGCGGGTGCGCGCTGCGGCCCGAACGGCAGCCGCCGGCCGTCGTGCAGGGCGCTGACCACCCGGACCCGCACGCCGCCCCGTACGGGCACCTCCTCGCCCGGCTCCACCTCCGTCACCGTCAGCCCGCGCAGCCCCGCGAGCCGGGCCAGCCCCGGCACGGCCCGCCGCGCACCCCGCGGAACCAGCAGCCGGGTCCCGGGCGCCACCTGCCCCAGCGAGGGAAGGTGCAGGTGGTCGGCGTGCAGGTGCGAGACCAGCACCACGTCGGCCCGCGCCGCCTCGGGCGGGGGCAGCGCACCGCGGCGCCGGCGCAGATGGGCCAGGCGCCGCGCGAACAGCGGGTCCGTCAGCAGCCGCACCCCGGAGTCCTCGACCGTGCACGTGGCATGACCCCACCAGGTGATCTCCACCGCCATCCGGCCCTCCCTCCCTCGCCGCACCGCTCCCACGACCCTAAAGGCTGCCCCGCCCATCCGCCCGGAACCGGAACGCCGCCGCCCCTCCTCCCCGGCGGTGGATCGGAGTAGGGTCGGGCGGCATGGAAGAGCTGCGCGTGGCCGCGATCGCCAGCCTGGCCCCGCTCGAGGAACTCGACGCCGACCCCTTCGCCGTGGACACCCGCAGCCAGCACGCCGTGTGTGCGCGCTGGGCCGCCGACCGCGGGTACGTCGTCACACGGCAACTGCTCGTCTACGGGCTGCGTGCCGACCACTGCGGACTCTGGTCGGACATCGACGCCGGGCAGGTCGACCTCTTCGTCGCCGCCAACCAGCGGGTGCTGGCCCGGGCGCTGGGCTCCGTCGAGGAGTTCACCGCCGAATGCGAGCGGCGCGGGGTGCGCCTGGAGACCGCCGGGCACCAGGAGCCTCCGTACACCTCGGCGATGAAGGCGGAGGTGCACCGCCGCCTGTCCATGCCGACCGCGGGGTACGACGGTACCTGAGGGCTCGTCGCCCGGCCGGGTGAGCCGCGCTGTGCGAGCCTGGATGGCGGGACGGGCTCGCGGGAGGTTGCGGCGGTGTGGCGAGGACGGTGGCGGACCGCGGGCGGCGCCCTGCTACGGGTGGTCCTCGTCTGGGCGGTGTCCACCGTGACCATGCTCGCCCTGGCCGGGATCCTGCCGGACTTCCGGCTCCAGTCCGCGGACGGCGACACCCTCACGGAGATCGGGCTGACGGCGGCCTGGGGCGCCGGGGCCTTCGGCCTGCTGAGCGCACTGGTCTGGCCGGTGCTCGTACGGGCCCTGCTGCTGGTGCCCGCCCTGGTCCTCGGACTGCTCGTCTTCTTCCTCAACGGCTCCCTGCTGCTGATAGCCCTCAGCCTCGTCCCGGCGGGGCGCGGCGAGGTCGCCCCGGAGACCGCGGTGGTGGTGGCCGCCGTGATGTCCGCCGTGGCCTCCGCGACCTCGACCGCGCTCGCGGTGCGCGACGACGAGGCCTACCGGCGGCGCCTCTACCGCCTCGCCGACCGGCGCCGGCGGCGGCAGCCCGTGGCACCCGCGGGCCGTGGCCGGGGGAGGGCGGGCGCGCCGGGATGCGGCGGTTCCGCGCCCGGGCTGGTCTTCCTCCAGCTCGACGGGGTCGGGTACGAAACGCTGCGCCGGGCCGTGCGCGACGGCCTGATGCCGACCGTCGCCGGCTGGCTGGACGCCGGCCACCGCATCGCGTCCTGGCGCACCGACTGGTCGAGCCAGACCGGTGCCAGCCAGCTCGGCATCCTGCACGGCTCCACCTTCGACGTGCCCGCGTTCCGCTGGTACGAGAAGGAGACCGGCGAGGTGATGGTCTGCAACCGGCCCACCAGCGCCGCCGAGCTCCAGCGGCGCGCCGTCCGGCGGACCGCGGACGGCGGGCTGCTCACCCTCGACGGGGCCAGCCGCGGCAACCTGTTCAGCGGGGGCGCGGACCAGCTGGCGCTGGTCCTCTCGGTGTCCGCCCGCCGGGGCCGGGCGAACCGGTCCCGCGCCGGCTACTTCGCGTACTTCTCCGATCCGGCCAACGCCGTCCGCACCGCCCTGTCCTTCGTCGCCGAGGTGGCCCGCGAGATGGGCCAGTCGCTCCGGGCGCGGATCCGCGGGGACCGGCCGCGGGTGGCGCGCGGCGGGCTGTACCCGCTGATCCGGGCCTTCGCGACCGTGGTCGAACGGGACGTGGTCGTGGCGGCCGTGATCGGCGACATGCTGGCCGGGCGCGCCGCGGTCTACGCCGACCTGGTCGCCTACGACGAGGTCGCGCACCACTCCGGCCCGCACGGCCGGGACGCCGACCAGGTCCTGGCGCGCCTCGACCGGAGCCTCGCGCTGATCGCCCGGGTCGCCGAGCACGCGCCGCGCGCGTACCGGTTCGTGCTGCTCTCCGACCACGGCCAGAGCCCGGGGGAGACCTTCCTCGGACGGTACGGGCTGACCCTGAAGGACCTGGTCCGGGCGGGCTGCGGACTGCCCGTCTCCCGCCGGGCCGGCCGCACCCGCAGCGGAGCCGAGGCCCGGGCGGCCGTCCTGGCGGCCCTCCACCGGCCGGTGGAGGAGGGCGAGGAGGCCCATCCGCGGCGGGGGTCCGACCCGGTGGTCCTCGCCTCCGGCAACCTCGGGCTGATCTCCTTCCCGGACGTCCCCGGCCGGGCCACGCGCGCGTACGTCGAACGCGCGCACCCGGCCCTGCTGCCGACCCTGGCGAACCACCCCGGTGTGGGCTTCGTGCTGGTGGACGGCGTGGTGCTGGGTCCGGGCGGGGCGGCGGCGCGCCTCGACGCGCCCGGGGAGGCGGAGGAGCTGCTGGCCCGGTACGGGCCGGGCGCGGCCGGGGCCGTACGCCGGACCGACACCTTCCCGCACGTCGCCGACGTGATGGTGAACTCGGCCTACGACCCGCAGACGGGCGAGGTGCACGCCTTCGAGGAGCAGATCGGCTCGCACGGGGGCCTGGGCGGGGAGCAGGGGCACCCGTTCCTGATGTGGCCGGCGGACCTGTCCGACCCGGGCGGCGAGCTGGTGGGCGCCGAGGCGGTGCACGGCGTACTGCGGCGCTGGCTGCGCGAGGCGGACGGGCCCCAGGTCCCGCTGGTCCGGTCGGCGGGCCTCCCCGCCGAGGAGCCGGTGGAGGATCCCCGGCCGGAGGCCGCCGTCGACGGAATACTTCCTTCCGCAGGGGACCCCGTGCCGGACGAAACCCGGTGATTTGGTGCGGCATTGACCGTGGTCAACCATGTGGTGACCTGCCCACCATGTGAGACACCCAGAGGCGCACCACCCATGACCAGCACCGCAGCCCCGCCCACCGAGACGTCCAGGACTGCGGAGCCCCACCCGCAAGGCGAGCGGCGCTTCGGTCTGCCCGTCGCCACCTGCCTGGTCATGGGCAACATCATCGGCGGCGGAATCTTCCTCCTGCCGGCCTCGGTGGCACCCTTCGGCACCATCAGCCTCGTCGCCTTCGCCGTGCTCACGCTCGGCGCGGTCGCCCTCGCCCTCGTCTTCGGACGCCTCGCCCAGCGGCACCCGCAGACCGGCGGCCCGTACGTCTACGCGCGCGCCGCCTTCGGCGACTTCGCCGGGTTCCTCGCCGCCTGGAGCTACTGGATCACCACCTGGGTCTCCAACGCGGCCCTGGCGGTGGCGGCCGTCGGCTACCTCGCGGTCCTCTTCCCCGCGATCGGCACGCACACGTGGTCCCTGTGCCTGGCCGCCCTCGCCGTGCAGTGGCTCCCCGCGCTCGCCAACCTGGCGGGCACCCGGTACGTCGGCGCCGTCCAGCTCGTCTCCACCGTCCTGAAGTTCGCCCCGCTGCTGTTCGTCGCCGTGGGCGGCCTGTTCTTCTTCGACCCGGCCAACCTCGGCCCCTTCAGGGCCACCGACCACACCGCCGTCGGAGCCGTCTCCGCCTCCGCCGCGATCCTGCTCTTCAGCTACCTGGGCGTCGAGTCCGCCGCCGTCAGCGCCGGCGAGGTGCGCGACCCCGCGCGCAACGTCGGCCGGGCCACCATCCTCGGCACCGTGGGCGCGGCCGCCGTCTACCTGCTGGGCACCCTCTCCGTCTTCGGCCTGGTCGCCCACGACACCCTCGTCTCCTCCCAGGCGCCCTTCACGGACGCCGTCAACTCCATCTTCGGAGGTACGTGGGGCGGCACGGTGGTCGCCTGCGCCGCCGTGATCTCGATGGTCGGCGCCCTCAACGGCTGGACCCTGCTCAGCGCGCAGACCCCGTACGCCGCGGCCAGGGACGGGCTCTTCCCGAAGGTCTTCGCGACGAAGCGACGCGGCGTCCCGGTGGCCGGCGTCGTCGTCACCGTCGTCCTCGCCTCCGCCCTGACCGTCTACAACTACACAGCCGGCTCGGAGGGGGTCTTCGAGATCCTGGTGCTGGTGACCACCTTCACCGCCACCGTCCCGTACCTGCTCTCGACCGCCGCGCAGCTCTACTTCCTGCTCTCGGGACAGTCCGATCGCGTCCGCCCCGGGCGCCTGATCCGCGACGGCGCCCTCGCCGCCCTGGCCTTCGCCTTCTCCATGTGGCTGGTGGCCGGCTCCGGCTACGCCGCCGTCTACCAGGGCGTGCTCTTCCTCTTCGCCGGGGTCGCGGTCCACGCCGTGATGGCCGGCCGCAGGAGGCGCGCGGCCGCCACGCCCGCGCGGTAGTTTGGAAGGAGAGGCCACCCAGGGGGGCTCTAAGGGGTCGCCATGTCAGCGATCAGCAACAGCATCGACATCGACCGCAGGCCCGAGGACGTCTACTCCTACATCACGGACCCCTTGCACCTGCCCGAGTGGCAGGACAGCGCCGTGTCCGCCGTTCCGATGGGCGACCTCCCCGTCCACGTCGGTTCGCGGGTCGTCGTCACCCGGCAGTTCGGCAAGCGCCGGATGCCCTCGACCATGGAGTTCACGGAACTCGACCCGCCGAGGAGCTGGCACATCCACGGCGTCGACGGACCGGTCCGCCCCGACGTACGGGGCCGCATCGAACCCCTCGACGGCGGGGCCCGATCCCGCCTCACCCTGTCCGTCGACTTCGAGGGCCACGGCCTGGGCAGGGCGCTGGTCCCCCTCGCGGTCAAGCCCAAGATGCGCAAGGAGATGCCCCGGAGCGAGGAGAAGCTCAAGCACCTGCTGGAGCACTCCGCGAGCTGACCCCCGAGCCGCCTGCACGAGCTGACGCCGGGGCGCCGGGAAAACCGGGTGCCGCGGGCGGTGTGGTGCGCCCACACTGGGCGCACCACGCACCCGAACTCCCAAGGACATCCACGCCCGTGCAGGCTGCCGTCACCGTCACCCCCGCCCAGATCCCCGAACTGCTCCTCGGCCTCGCCACCGTGCGGCCCGTGTTCCTGTGGGGCGCTCCCGGCATCGGAAAGTCCTCGCTGGTATGGAAGTTCGCCGACTCGCTCGGCCTGGAATGCGTCAGCCTGCTCGGCACCCAGCTCGCCCCCGAGGACCTGATCGGCGTACCGCAGATCCGTGACGGCCGGTCCGTCTTCTGCCCGCCCGAGGCCATCGCCCGCGACGAGCCGTACTGCCTCTTCCTCGACGAGCTCAACGCCGCGAGCCCCGACGTGCAGAAGGCCTTCTACTCGCTGATCCTGGACCGCCGGATCGGCTCGTACGAGCTGCCCGCCGGCTCCATCGTCATCGGCGCAGGAAACCGCGCCACCGACAACGCGCTGGCCCGCCCGATCGCCTCCGCCCTCGTCAACCGCCTCACCCACGTCCACCTCCAGGCGTCCGCGCGGGACTGGCTGGTCTGGGCCGGGGAGAACGGCATCCACCCCTGGGTCACCGACTACCTCACGGACCGCCCCGACCACCTGTGGTCGCAGCCGCCCAAGACGGAAGAGGCGTTCTCCACGCCGCGCTCCTGGCACATGCTCTCCGACGCCCTGCACTCCTTCGGGACCGGCCTGGACGAGCAGACCCTGAAGGTCGTCGCGCACGGCACCCTCACCCCCGCGCACGCCGTCTCCTTCTGCGGCTACGCCAAGATCGTCCGCCACACCTTCGGCATCGAGGCGATCATCAAGGGCGACGCGGGCTGGCCGCGCCGCCCGGAGGACCGGGACCTGCTGTACTACCTGGCGGAGGCCTTCCGGGGACGCCTGGTCAAGGAACTCCCCGCCGACAAGACCCACGTCTCGCCCGCCGTGCGCGAGACCGCCTACCGGGCCAAGTCGCTGCTCGTGCAGCTCGCCGAGATATCCGTCGAGGTCGCCCAGACCGTCATCGCGGGCGACGCCGACGGTCTGCCGGTGCTGCCCGGCTGGTTCCTGATCGAGGCCGCACGCGACATGCCCCGCCTGGTCGAGGCCCGCCGGTGAGCCGGACCTCGCGGAACAAGGCCGCTGCGGGCAAGCCGGATCCGGCGGCCGAGGCCTTCGCCGAGGGCCTGGCCCTGGTCAAGCGGAACCCGGCCCTCGGCGCGGTCCAGGGCACGATCTGCCGCGAGACCCGATGCGCGAACACCCCCGCCGGGGGGCTGGTCGCCGTCACCTCCAACGGCACCCTGCACGTCCACCCCACGAAGCGGGCCGAGCCCCGGGAATGGGCCTGGGCGCTCGCCCACGCCCTGCTCCACCTCGGCTTCGGGCACGTACCGGCCGCCGAGGGGGAGGACCGCCCCCAGCCCGACCGCTTCGCCCTCGCCGCCCGCTGCACCGTCGTCAACCGCTTCCTGCTGACCTTCCCGGTCGGCCGGGCCCCGGACCACCTCCCCGCCGAGTACCCCGGCGGCGACGAGGAACAGCTCGCCGCCCGCTGGCGCCGCGACGGCATCCCGCCCGCCTACGAGAACTGCGGCACCGCCGGGGCCCACCCCGACCAGGTCCTGGTGGGCTGGCGCGGCTTCGGGCACGCGGTCCCCGACTGGGAGACCGCCTTCGCACACGCCCTCACCCGGGCCGTCTCCGCCACCATGGTCGCCGCCGGCGGCCACGAGGGCCGCACCGAGCGCCCCTGGGACCGCGCGCTGAACTGGTTCGTCTCCTCGTACCCCCTGCTGGGCGGCCTGGCGGCCGGGCTGACCGTCGTCGCCGACGCCGAGCTGGCCCGCGCCCAGGACATCGCCATCGCCGCCGTCAGCGCCACCGCCGGAGAGATCTACATCAACCCGCTGCGCACCTTCGACGACGAGGAGTGGCGGTTCATCCTGGCCCACGAGATGCTGCACGCCGCCCTGCGCCACGGCGAGCGCCGCGGCGCCCGCGACCCGTACCTGCACAACGTCGCCGCGGACTACGTGGTCAACGGCTGGCTGGTCGAGATGCGGGTCGGGAGCATGCCGGAGGGCCTGCTGTACGACCCGCTGCTGAAGGGGCTCTCGGTCGAGGAGGTCTACGACCGGATCACCGTCGACCTGCGCCGGATGCGGCGGCTCGCGACCCTGCGCGGCAAGGGCGCCGGGGACATCCTGGGGGAGCCGCTCCCGCATGGCGCAGGGCGCCCGTACGCGGACCTCGACGAGTTCTACCGGCGCGGCCTGGTCCAGGGCTTCGACCTGCACGTCCACGGGGAGCGGGGCCTGCTGCCCGCCGGGCTGGTCCAGGAGATCCGGGCGCTGGCCCATCCGCCGGTGCCCTGGGACGCGCGGCTCGCCCGCTGGTTCGACGCGTACGTGCCCCGGCCCGTGCCCGTGCGGAGCTACGCGCGCCCGGCCCGCCGCCAGGCGTCCACCCCCGACATCCCGCGCGCGGGCCGCTGCTTCCCGCCCGAGGAGGTGGCCCGCTGCACCTTCGGCGTGGTGCTGGACACCTCGGGCTCGATGGACACCACCCTTGGCAAGGCGCTGGGCGCCATCGCCTCGTACGCGGAAGCCCGCGACGTACCGGCGGCACGCGTCGTCTTCTGCGACGCGGCGCCGTACGACGCGGGCTATCTGCCGCCCACCGAGATCGCGGGCCGGGTGCAGGTCCGCGGCCGCGGCGGCACCGAGCTGCAGCCGGGCATCGACCTGCTGCACCGGGCGGAGGACTTCCCGCCCGGGGCCCCGGTCCTCGTGATCACGGACGGCTGGTGCGACACCCTGCGGATCAGGCGCGAACACGCCTTCCTGGTTCCGCAGGGTGCCTCCCTGCCGTTCACGCCACGAGGGCCGGTCTTCCGACTGGCCTGAGGGCTCAGTCGAGGTAGTCGCGCAGCACCTGCGAACGCGACGGGTGGCGCAGCTTCGACATGGTCTTGGACTCGATCTGGCGGATGCGCTCACGGGTGACCCCGTACACGCGGCCGATCTCGTCCAGGGTCTTCGGCTGGCCGTCGTTGAGGCCGTAGCGCATGGAGACCACGCCCGCCTCGCGCTCGGAGAGCGTGCCCAGGATGGACTGGAGCTGCTCCTGCAGGAAGGTGAAGGACACCGCGTCGGCCGGTACGACGGCCTCGGAGTCCTCGATGAGGTCACCGAACTCGCTGTCGCCCTCCTCACCCAGCGGGGTGTGCAGGGAGATCGGCTCGCGGCCGTACTTCTGGACCTCGATGACCTTCTCCGGGGTCATGTCGAGTTCCTTGCCCAGCTCCTCCGGGGTGGGCTCGCGGCCCAGGTCCTGGAGCATCTGGCGCTGCACGCGGGCGAGCTTGTTGATGATCTCGACCATGTGCACGGGGATGCGGATGGTGCGCGACTGGTCGGCCATGGCACGCGTGATCGCCTGCCGGATCCACCAGGTCGCATACGTGGAGAACTTGAAGCCCTTGGTGTAGTCGAACTTCTCCACGGCGCGGATCAGGCCGACGTTGCCCTCCTGGATCAGGTCCAGGAAGAGCATGCCGCGGCCGGTGTAGCGCTTGGCGAGGGAGACCACGAGGCGGAGGTTGGCCTCCAGCAGGTGGTTCTTCGCGCGGCGGCCGTCCTCGACGAGGATCTCCAGCTCGCGCTTGAACGCGGGCTTGTGGTCCTCCTCCTCTTCGAGCTTGTACTCGGAGAACAGGCCCGCCTCGATGCGCTTGGCGAGCTCGACCTCCTGCTCGGCGTTGAGGAGCGGCACCTTGCCGATGAGCTTGAGGTAGTCCTTGACGGGGTCGGCGGTGGCGCCGGCCACCATGACCGTCTGCGCCGGGGCGTCGTCCTCGTCGTCGTCGGACAGCACGAAGCCCTGGGCGCCCCCGGCCTTGGGGGTCTCCTCCTCGGCCTCGTCGGCGAGGTCCTCGGCTGCCCAGTCCTCGCCCTCCACCACGGGGGTCTCGCCCTCGTCGGCGTCCTTGGCGCTGGTCTTCTTGGCCGCCGTCTTCTTGGCGGTGGTCTTCTTCGCGGCGGTCGCGGTCTTCTTGACCGCCCGCTTCTTCGGCTCGGCGGCGGCCTCGGCCGTCGCCTCGTCCCCGGTGGCCGGGGGAGCGGATATCGCCGCAGCGGTGGCCGGGGGCGCGGCGGCCGCGGTCTTGCGCGCGCCGATGGGGCGCGGCGCCGCGGCAGCCTTCTTGGCCACGGTGCGGGCGGGGGCGGCGGCTGCCTTGCGGGGCTTCTTGGCAGCAGCCTTGGTGGCGGGGGCGGCGCTGACGTGGAGGGCGACACCCTCCTCGTCCAGGACCTGGTTCAGGCTGCGCAGGACCCGCTTCCACTGGTCCACCGGGATGCGGCCGGCCTCGAAGGCCTGGCGCACATCGTCACCGTTGATGTGACCCTGCTCGCGGCCGCGCTCGACGAGCGCGACGAGGGCCTCCGATTCGGCGATCTCCGGAGGGAACGTACGGGACGGGCTGAGCGACACAAGGAGCCTCTCGTTGCGAACAGATAAGGGCGGGCGGGACATCATCGCGCGAACTCGGGAAACAGACCCGAGGGGGGTCTGTATTCCGGGGCCGCGCGATGACACCTGTCGGTTCATCGCATGCCCGAGTCGATTCGTTACGCGCTGAATTGAGTGACCTGCGCCACGCTGTGGCCGCGCAACCAAATCCGAGCCAGTCCGTCCGCCCCCGGCCGTCAGCCCGTTTTGCGGGCTTCGACGAGGAAGCGGGCGGTGTGCGCGACGAACGGGCCTTCGCGTGCGATCCGTTCGTGCAGCTCGCGCAACCGGTCCCGGTACTGCCCGACCGTGAAGCCGGGCACCATCCAGATCACCTTCCGGAGAAAGTAGATCACGGCTCCGATGTCGTGGAACTCCGTACGCAGGCGTTCCGAGCGCAGATCCACGACCTCGAGGCCGGCCTTCGCGGCGCCGGCCACCGCGTCGTCGGGGTGCCGGGCGCGCCGGACCTCCTCCGGCTGGGGGCCGAGGAAGAACTCGACCAGCTCGAAGACGCTCGCCGGACCGACCTGCTGGGACAGGTAGGTGCCGCCGGGCCGCAGGACCCGGGCGATCTCGTCCCACCAGACGGTCACCGGGTGCCGGCTGGTGACCAGCTCGAAGGCCTCGTCGCCGAAGGGCAGCGGCGGCTCGTCGGAGTCGGCGACCACCACCGCGCCCAGCGGGTGCAGCAGCCGGGTCGCCCGCTCGATGTTCGGCGGCCAGGACTCCGTGGCCGCCGTCAGCGGGGGCAGCGGACCCGCTCCGGCCAGCACCTCGCCGCCGCCCGTCTGGATGTCCAGGGCGGACCGGACGCGCGCCAGGCGCTCCGCGAGCAGCCGCTGGTAGCCCCAGGACGGGCGCTGCTCGGTGGCCCGGCCGTCGAGCCAGGAGAAGTCCCAGCCGTCCACGGAGACCGACTCCGCCTCCGCCACAAGATGGTCGAAAGTGCGCGTCATGCAGCGATCGTCCCAGGTCGGGCGCCGGTGAACCACCGGATATGTCGACTACAGTGGACACGGGCCGTGACTGGCGTTCGGGTGGATCACCACCGGGGAGCGGCCCGGCGTACTCCCGTACGTCGACTGCCGCGCGCCTGGGCGAACCGCGAACCGCGACCGCGTACCGCAGCGACGTTCAGGAGATCCCGTGACGACTGCCCAGACTGCCCAGCCCGCCACCGCCCCCGCCCGGCTGATGGACGGCACCGCCCTCGCCCGCCGCATCTCGGAGCAGACCGCCGCCTACGCGGCGAAGATCACCGAGCGCACCGGCACCGCGCCCTGCCTCGCGACCG
Organism: Streptomyces sp. NPDC046303; assembly: GCF_055588085.1. Classification (NCBI taxonomy): domain Bacteria; kingdom Bacillati; phylum Actinomycetota; class Actinomycetes; order Kitasatosporales; family Streptomycetaceae; genus Streptomyces; species Streptomyces sp. NPDC046303. The sequence goes on along the minus strand of NZ_JBVJFA010000008.1, from coordinate 135,189 downwards.
TGCTGGTCGGCGAGGACCCCGCCTCCGTGACCTACGTGCGCATGAAGCAGAACCGCTGCGCCAAGGCCGGGATCACCTCCCGCCACGTGGAGCTGCCGGCCGAGACCACCACCGAGGAACTGGTCGCCACCCTCACCGCGCTCTCCGAGGACCCGGAGATCAGCGGCATCCTGCTCCAGCACCCCGTCCCGCACCACATCGACGAGCGCGCCGCCTTCGAGGCCATCGCCCCCGGCAAGGACGTCGACGGCGTCACCATGCACTCCTTCGCCGCCATGGGCTTCGGACTGCCGGGCTTCGTCTCCTGCACCCCGGGCGGCATCATGCGCCTGCTCGCCGCCTATGACGTGGACCTCACCGGCAAGCACGCCGTGGTCGTCGGCCGCAGCGCGATCCTGGGCAAGCCGGCCGGGATGCTGCTGCTGGAGCAGAACGCCACCGTCACCTACTGCCACTCCCGCACCCGGGACCTTCCCTCGATCGTGCGCCAGGCGGACGTGCTGGTCGCCGCCGTGGGTAAGGCCGAGTTCATCCGCGGCGAGGACATCAAGCCGGGCGCGGTGGTCCTGGACGCCGGCTACAACGAGGGCAACGTCGGCGACGTGCACTTCGAGTCCGCCGCCGCCCGCGCCTCGCTGATCACGCCGGTACCGGGCGGGGTCGGCCCGATGACCATCGCCGTCCTGCTCGAGCAGACCGTCCAGGCCGCCGCCGCGCAGGCCGGGCTGGCCCTCGCGGACCTCTGAGCCCCAGCCGGACCGAACGCCCCGGGCTGTGCGGTCCGGGGCGTCGTACGACCTCGGCGCGGGGGGTCTACTCCGCCCGGCGCGTGGAGGTCTCCACCGGGGCCCGGCCGCCGCTGGCGGCCGCCTCCCGGGCCGCGGCCACGACGGGGGAGCCGGGACTGGACGAGTCCCGGGCCGCCGTCGTCGCGGACGCCGCCGTGCTCGCCGTGGCCTGCCGGCGCCGGGCGGCGGGCGCGGAGGGCGGGCACCCGGACCCGTACCGGCTGGTCACCGGCCCGCTGGACGCCCTCGCCCGGGAGCTGCGCCCGCCGACCAGCGGCACGACGAACCCCGCACCGATCAACAGGGCCGCCGCGGAGGCCAGCGACAGGGCCGTGTCCGCCGGGACCCCCCAGTCCCGGCCGGCCCAGCACGCCGCCACCGAGGCCCATTTCGCGGCGAGGCAGGCCAGGTCCAGCAGACCGCCGCACACGATCAGCGCCAGGCCCGTCCGCAGCGGGCGCAGCGACCGGTCCGCGCGCCGTAGCCACTTGCCGCACGGCACGGTCAGCGCCGAGGTCCCCACGGTGTGCGCCAGCAGGAAGCAGACGATCATCTCGCGGATCCACGGCGTGGTGGCGTAGTACGTGTCCAGATCCCGGACCCGTTCCACCGGGGTGTCGCCGACCACGAACAGCACGACGATCGCCACGGTCACCGCGCCGAACACGGCCACCGTCAGCCGGGTGGCCCGCCGCACGGCCGCGGGCGGGCCGCCGCCCCACAGGCCGAACACCAGCGGTGCGGAGAAGTTCACCACGCCGGTGAGGCGGTTGACCGCGGAGACCGTCGACGGCGACGCCAGGAACGTGAGGGGAGCGCCCACGACGAGCAGCGCGCAGGCCGCCCGGTTCAGGGGCTGGTTCCCCTCCCGGCGCAGCGTCGGCGCCTTGATCAGCAGGGCCAGGAGCAATGACGGATCCCGGCAGGAAGCGCAGGATCCCGTCGCTCACCGGGCCTGGCCGACGGGGTCGGCGGGGCCGGCGGGGCCGGAGCCGACCTGGCCCGCCGGGTCCGCCGGGGCGGGCGCTGCCGGGCCGGGGGGCGCCGCCGGTCCCGCCGGCCCCGGCACCGGGCCGAGCCCGGCGACGGCCCGCTCGGCGGCGGTGAGCGGCGGGGCCTTGAGCGCGCCCCGGTCCGAGGCGCGCAGGACGTGCCAGACCACCGACGGGTGGAGCCAGTGGGTGGGCGCGCTGCTCATGGTGAGCACCTTGAACAGGGCGGCGGTGAGCGCCTCGTGGGTGGTGGCGCCCGTCATCAGCCGGTTGACGTAGCCGTTGAGCAGGCCGGTTCCGGCGCGCGGCTTCATCCCGGTGGCCCCCGGGTACAGGATGTCCTGCGAGGTGGCGAGCTCCCAGGCGGTGCTCACCTGGGGGGCGATCGCACGCTGCGCCTCGCGGCCGAATCCGGGGTGGGCGAGGCCCTTCTGCCGGAGCAGGGAGCGGACGGCCAGGAGCCCTTGGGCGGCGACCGTCATGCCCTGCCCGTACAGCGGGTTGAAGGTGGCCACCGAATCGCCCACCGCGAAGAACCCGTCCGGCAGTTCGGCCTTCTCGAAGTAGATCCGGCGGTTGGCGGTGCCCTGGGTGACGGCGACGTCCGTCAGGGGCTTCCTCCCCTCGAGGAGTTCGCCGACGATCGGGTCGCGGATGCCCTTCGCGAAGGGGATGAACGCGTCGGCGTCGCCGGTCGGCTGGCCGCCGCGGGTGCCGGAGAGGGTGGCCTGCCACTGGCCGTTCTCGATGGGCACGATGGTGGCCGTCTGCCCGGGGACGGGCACCCGGGGGTCCGACTGTACGTTGACGATGGGGAAGCCCATCTCGTGGGCTCCGGGCGGGGCTTCGAAGATCCGCGTCGCGTAGACGAGGCCGGAGTCGACCTCGGCCTGCCGGATCCCGGTCACTCCCAGTGCCTGGAGCCAGGTCCGGGCGCGTGAGCCGCGCCCGCTCGCGTCGACCACGAGGTCGGCGGCGAGCAGTACGCCCTGCTCCTCGGGGGTGTCGACGCGGACGCCGGTGACCCGGGTGGCGGTGCCCTCCAGCGCCCGGACCCGGCTCCGCTGGAGCGTGGAGACGCCCTTCAGACCGGTCACCCGGGCGCGGACCACCGAGTCGAGGAGGTCGCGGCTGCAGGAGATGTTGAACTGCTTCTCCCCGACGCGCGGGATCCAGCCCTGTGCGGTCTTGGTCACCAGGTCGGTGGGCAGGCTGCGGCGGATGGCGCCCGCGCCCGTCCAGTCGTCGGTGATACCGGGCAGTATCTTCTCGATGGCGCGGGCGCCGCCGGACCACAGGAGGTGGGTGTGCCGGGCCTGCGGGAGTCCGCGCCGCGGCGCCGGGCCCTCGGGCAGCGGGTCCGCGTCGACGACGGTGACCGTCGCGTGCTCGGCGAGGACGGCGGCCGCGAGCAGGCCGGCCAGGCTGCCGCCGATGACGACGGCGTGGCGGGGCGGAGGAGACTGGGTCATCGTGTCGTGCTCTCTGTCGGGGCCGTGCTGCGAGGGCATCGGCGCGAGGGGTGCGGTGGCTGGGCGGGCACCGGTCACCGTCGTGACCCGGGGCTCCCCCAGCCGAGCGAGGTCTTGATGCGCTCGATCGCCTCGGGGAACTGCTCTTCCCGGGGTGGAGGCAGGTACGGCCTGAGGAGTTTGCCGAGGTGCAGGCCGAAGATCTCGGCCCGGACCTCCGCCGGGTCGCCGTGGTCGGCCCGGGCGGCGGCCTGCCGGATGACCTCGGTCGGCCCGGCGTCGGAGTGCAGCAGTCCGGCGAGGTCGCCGTGGCGGCCCGTCAGGCGCGTGGCCACCGCCATGCCCGGCCCGTGGCTGTCGCAGGTTCCTTCGTCGACGTGCCACAACTCGTGCGAGGCGATGACGAGCTGGTGCTCGGGGCGGGTGCGCTCCTCGATGACGAGCAGGTCGCGCTCGGCCATCTCCAGCCACAGCCCGCTGGCGGTGCCGGGCGGGAAGGAAGCGAAGCGGAAATCGACCTTCCGGCCGTCGCCGCGGCGGCGGGCGTACGCGGCGCACACGCGGCCGATGATCTCGCCGGCACCGGCCGGCGGCGTCGGGCGGACGTCCGCCAGGAGGCCCCCGGCGAGCGCGCGCATCGCCCGTGTGGTCCTCATCGGGTTCCCCCTTCGGGGGCCGGCCCCCCGGTCGCCGGGCCCTCGGTCGCCGCCGGGTCCTCGCCGGTGCCGCCGCCGGCCGGTCGGCCGAGCTGGCCCTCCCGGCCGAGCTGGCCCTCCCGGGCGAGCAGATCGTCCAGGTGGTCGGCGAGGGACTTCCAGCCCTGCGGGGAGAGCCGGCCGGCCCGGGTGACGATGCTCCGTACGTCGTGTGCGCGCAGCACGGCGAGCATCGGGTTCTCCTGCTGCCGGTGGGCGCACTCCAGTTCCCGTGCGATGGAGGTGAGGGCGGTCCCGAGCGCCTCGGTGTCCTCGGCCAGCAGGAAGCCGCCCTCCACGCCGAAGAACCGCTGGATCCCGGCGGCCGCGGCGAGGTTCGGCAGGCCCTCGCCCTGGACGAGGCGGGTCAGCGACTGGCCGGAGGCGTCGAAGGAGTGGGCGATGGCCGCCAGCGAGTGCGGCTGCCCGTCCTCCCGCACGCGGGTGCGCCGCAGGTGCTCGAACCGCTCGCGCACCTGCTCCTTCAACGGGAGCCTGGGCGGCCTGCCGTCGAGGGTGAGCCGGATGGCCTGCGGGGTGATGCCGGTGAGGTGGGAGAGGTGCTCCAGGTCGTCGCGGCCCTCCGGGGTGAGGGCGAGGGCTCGTTCCACCGCGCTCTTGCAGTCGGCCAGCAGGAAGCCGGCGTAGACCCCGAAGAAGCGCTGCACGCCGGCCGCGTGACCCAGCCGGGGCAGTCCGGTCCCGGCGTTGAGGGGGCCCAGTGAGGCCCCGGGTGCGTCGAAGTCCTCGGCGATGGCGGCGAGCGGCCACTCCCGGCCGTGCTTGTCGCGGCGGGTGGCGCGCAGCCGCAGGAAGCGCAGGTGCACCCGTTGTTCCAGGGGCAGTTCGGCGGCCCTGCCCGCGATGACCGCGGGTATCCGGCCGGGTTCGACCCCGGAGAGGTGACTCAGGCGGGGGAGGGCCAGTAAGGGGGCCGGATCCTGTCCGTGCCGCTCCGACAGCTCCTCCACGCGCCGCCAGAGCGCGGCGAGATCGGGTCGGGCGGCGGCTCGCACCGGCTGCTTCTCCGTAAGTCGACAAGACGTTCGAGGGGGCTGGGCTGCGTGAAGCCTAGCCGCCCCCCTCCCGCCGAACCAGCGGTAACGCAACATTTCCTGCCGTACGGCTCAAAAAAGGTTGGCATGCCCCGGAGTTGGCACGCGGCAACGGAAGAGGCGCCCACCAGGCCGGAACGGCCCGCTGAGCGCCTCTGTGGAGGGTCAGCGGATCAGCAGGGCATCGTGGATCCGTCCAGTGCGGACTCCACGCTCACCACGAACCTCGCGGGTCCGGTGGACGAGACCCGGAGCAGCGCGGGTTCGCCCGCCACCTCCTTGCGGAAACAGACACCGCTGTCGCGGAACCTGTCCGGGGCCTGCGCCCGGGTACCGACCGCTTTCCAGCCGTCCTTCGCCGCGGTGTCCCAGTAGTGGGCCATCAGCGGCCGTGCGTCCCCGTCATGGGTGTAGGCGCTGTCCGCGGTGACCCAGGGATCTCCGCTGTCGTCCATGCACTCCACCGAGGCCGACTCCGCCACCGGCGTGCTACCGGCTGCGGCGGCGGGTGCCGCCACCGCGACCTGAGCCATCCGCTCCACCGCCTTGTTCTCCTCGCACGAACCTTCCGAGCCGTAGAAGAGCAGGTACATCGACCCGGCCAGCAAGGCCAGCCCGGTCACGCAGCCGATGGTGACGGCCAGACTCAGAAACAGCGCGCGACGCGGGGAATGTGCCGCAGTCAAAGGGTTCCCTTCCTCTTTCGTACGCGTCCTGCACGCGTGGCCTCGACGGCCTCCTTGCGGTGGTTACCTCGGAGGTAATCGACCCCGTCCGGGCCGCGCGGCAAGGTGGAGGCATCGGGTTCCGGGGCCGCGCACTCGGCTCCGGGACCCGGACCCCATCCACACGTTCGACCTCGACGGAGGCTGATTTCCCATGTCCGCAACCCTGCTCGACAGCATCGCCCGCACGGCCGAACCGCAGAGCATGCTGCGCCGCTTCCTCGCCCTCGACTCCGTGGTCACCACCGGCAACGGACTGGCGTACGTCGCCTTCTCGGCCCCGCTGGGCCGGCTGCTCGGGGTCGGGCAGGAGCTTCTGCTGGAGCTCGGGATCCTGCTCGTCGCGTACGGCGCCGCCGTCGGCTGGCTGGCCTCGCGCAGGCAGCCGCCGGCCCTGGCGGTGAAGCTCGTGATCGAGACCAACTGCGCCTGGGCGGCCCTGAGTCTGGTCTCCCTCTTCGTCTGGTTCTCGCCGACCGCCGCGGGCGCCGCGTGGATCCCGGCGCAGGGCCTCACCGTTGCCGGTTTCGCCGTGCTCCAGCAGCTCGCCCTGCGCCGCTCACTCGCCAAGTGAGCGCAGGTACTTCACCGTTGCCGGGTCGGCCGGGAGCATCGTCTCGATGGCCAGCTCGGCGACGGTCACGTCCATCGGCGTGTTGAAGGTCGCGATCGAGGAGACGAAGGACAGCACGTGGCCGTCGTGCTCGATGACGAGCGGGAGCGCGATGTAGGGGACGGGCTCGTCCGCCTCGCCGCCGTCCGGGCGCTCGGCGACCGGATAGGCCGACACCTCCTCGTACAGCGCGCGCAGCGGCTCGGACCGGGCCAGTGCGATCTGGCGTTCCATCTGCGCCAGCAGGTGGCCGCGCCATTCCCTGAGGTTGCGGATCCTCGGGGCCAGGCCTTCGGGGTGCAGGGTGATCCGCATCGCGTTCAGCGGCGGGGTCAGCAGGTGCTCCGGCAGGCCGTCCATCAGCATCAGGATGCCCCGGTTGGCCGCGACCACGTGGTAGGTGGCGTCCACGACCAGCGCCGGGTAGGGCTCGTATCCGGCCAGCAGCCGTTCGATGCCCTCGCGCAGCGTCCCCATCGACGGGTCGTCCAGAGCCGTCTGCGCGTAGTGCGGGGCGTAACCCGCCGCCAGCAGGAGGGCGTTGCGCTCCCGCACCGGCACGTCCAGGCGGTCGGCGAGCCTCAGCACCATCTCCTCGCTCGGCCGGGACCGCCCGGTCTCGATGAAGCTGATGTGGCGGGACGAGGAGTCGGCGCGGCCCGCCAGTTCCAGCTGGCTGATACCGCGCCGCTCCCGCCACGTGCGGAGCAGGGCGCCGACCGCGGGCGTCGTGGTGGTCATGCGCCCGACGGTAGCCGAGCGTGCCCGGCAGGGTCAGCCCAGATCGAAGACGTTCCGCAGGCCGAGACGGTAGCGCCACAGGTCGTGCCGTTTGGCGGACTCGACCTCCGGCGCCCGGTACAGCGGTCGGACCGTGCACCGGGCCGCCTGTGAACCGTCCCGGTCCAGCAGGGAGTTGACCGCGGCCCGGGCGGAGGCGTTCGCGCCCTCCATCGTCGCCAGGTCGATGTCGACGGCCACGTAGTCCCCGCTGAGGAAGAAGTTCGGGATACGGGTGCCCGCGCTCGGCCGGTTGTGGAAGGTGCCGGTCGGGTGGATCAGCAGCTCGTCCTCGTTGGTCGGGTGGGGGGTGCCCAGCCCGTCCACGCCCGGGTCCAGGAACCACGAGTGCAGTACGGAGTCGCTCAGCAGCGTCTTCCCGGTGTCGTTGAGGGAGGCCTTCAGCTGGGCCCACACCTCGCGCGCCACTTCCTCGCGGGTGCACTGCTTGGCCGTCTTCCCGTACAGGATCCCCGGCTTGTCCCACTCCGAGATGTCCACGGACAGGCAGTCCACGGCGGTGCCGTCGCCGTAGTCGGCGGGAAAGTTCCGGGCGGGCCAGTGCTCCGCCTGCTGGATCGCCGTCAACGACCAGGGAGAGTCGATGCAGTTGAGGTGGCCGTGGACCAGCGGGGCCCGTTCGGTCAGGTAGAACTGGATCCCGGTCATCCAGTCGGTCTTCAGTTTGTCGCAGCGCCCCAGCATCGGATCGGCGGCGCGCAGAGCGGCGCTCCAGGTCCGCCGCGCGTGCTCGACGGGCAGGGCCGAGACGTAGTGGTCGGCGGTGACGGTCTGCCGTGCGCCGGCCGGGTCCAGGACGGCGACCCCGCTCACCCGGCCGTTCCCGTACTGCACCTCCCGTACGGTCCAGCCGATCCTGAACTCCACCCCCAGCGTGCGCAGATGCGCCTCCCACGGGTCGATCCACGCCTCGTTGGTGGGCAGGTTGAGGATCCGGTCCGGCGGGCCGTCGGCGCCCCGGCCCAGCAGGTTGAAGACGAAGGCCTCGCCGAGGGTGCCCACCGTACGGGTGGAGGCCTCCTCCGCCTTGGTGGCGACGATGTTGCGGGTGACGCCGACGGCGAGGATCCGCTGGTACTCGCTCGACATCTGCGCCGCGCGGACGAAGTTCCACCAAGGGGTGTGCTCCCACACCTCGTTGCGCCGCTCGTCGCAGCTGGTGAGGAAGACGAGCGCGCGGTTCACGAAGTACGCCGTCTCGTGCGGCGGAAGCCGGACCAGCGACTGGAGGATGCCGGTGAGGGCGCGCCGCAGCTCTTCGGGGGTCAGCTCGGCGGGGGAGTGCTCCGGCCAGGGGATGGGCGCGCGCAGGTCCTCACGGCCGGCCGCCCGGGCGAACATCATCTCGCGCGGGGCGACGAGGTTGTCCCACACGCCGTTCGCGTTCCCCGGGAACGGGATGCGCCGCATCGTGTCGGGCAGGTTGTGGTAGATGCCCGGGATGAAGCGGAAGCCGTGCTCGGCGGGCAGTGGCCGGCGCCCGCCCCGTGCGCTGCCGGGCACGTCCATGCTCCGGGCCTTGCCGCCCAGGGCGCGGCGTTCGTACACGGTGACGGCGTAGCCGCGCTCGGCGAGTTCGTGCGCCGCGGTCAGCCCGGCCACCCCGCCGCCGAGGACGGCGACGCGCCGGCCGTCCGCCGCGCCTCCGGCTCCGCTTCCGGTGGCGGCTGCCGCCGGTGCTGCTGCCAGGCCCGCCGGCAAGGCGCCCCCGGCGGCCGCGGCCGCCGCGGTGCCGGCGATGAACGTACGTCTGGAACTGCCTGTGCTCACCATGGTGGTGCCGCCCCTTCGTCCCCTTGTTACCGCTGGTAACGGTCACGTCCGGCGCAGGAGCATAAGGGGGCCGGGTGGGGCGTGGAAGGCTTGGAAAGTACCCGGGCGCACTATGGCGCGAAAGGGTTGCTCCGGCGTGCACTGTGGGAACCTTGACTACACGTCACGGGCAAGGACGGGGAAAAGGAGCCGGTGGATGCCGAGTGAACCGCTGTCGCAGAAGGAGATCGAGGACCGGTTGCGGGAACTCCCCGGCTGGGCCTTCGAGAACGACCGGATCTTCCGTACCTACCGGCTGGGCACGCACTTCGCGGCGAGCGCCTTGGTGGCCCACATCGCCTCGGTCCAGGAGGAGTTGAACCACCACTCCGACCTGACGCTCGGCTACAACACGGTCCGGCTGTCCGTGAACAGCCACGACGCGGGCGGCGTGGTGACGGCCGACGACTTCGAACTCGCCGAGCGCGTCGAATCCCTCGCCCCCGCGCACGGCGCGAGCTGACGCCGGCAGCGCGGCCCCGGCCGGGGGAGGAAGAGCGCTGACGCGCGAAAGCCCCGCACCCGCGGAGCTTTCGCCTCGTCGGCCGCTGGGCGATGAGCCACCGGGCCGCTCAGAGCGGCTCCAGGCGCCACCACTGGGTCGGGGAGTCGGTGTCCTCGCCCTGCCGGGCGCGACCCTCCGGGTCCGTCTCCAGCGAGAGGCCGCTGATGCACGCGATCAGCGAGACCACGCCCGGTGCGTCCAGGTGTTCCTCGACGATCCACTCCTGCGCGCCGAAGGCGTTGGCCCGCCACACCTGCACCCGGGCACCGCTGTCCGTCGAGGCGTTCGCCACGTCGAGGCGGCGCTCGTTGTCCTCGCTCACCACGTGGAAGACGCCGCCGCCGCTGTGCACCGGCGAGATCCGCCACCGGCGGGCGGCCTCCGGCGCGGGCGGGCCGTCCGGGCCGACCCGCACCCGGGAGGCGCCCTCCAGCTGGAGCACCAGCCCACTGTCCACGTTGCGGATCCGGTAGACCCCCTCGGAAAGGTTCACGCGGCCCCCGCTCACGCGTCGAAGACGGCCGGGTCCGGACCGATCCGCCGGGCCGCCGGGCCCGTGCCCAGGGCGTCCAGCGCGGCGACGTCGGCGGCGTCCAGCTCGAAGCCGAAGACGTCCAGGTTCTCCCGGATGCGGTCCGGGGTCACGGACTTCGGGATCGCGACGTTGCCGTGCTGGACGTGCCAGCGCAGCACCACCTGCGCGGCGCTGCGGCCGTGCTTGGCGGCGATCTCCGTCACCGCCGGGAGCGTCAGCAGCTCCTTGCCCTGCCCCAGCGGGGACCAGGCTTCGGTGGCGATACCGCGCTCGGCGTGCACGGCGCGCAGTGCGGCCTGCGGGAACAGCGGGTGCAGCTCGATCTGGTTCACGGCCGGCACCAGCGCACTCGTCGACGCCAGCCGGTCCAGGTCCGCCGGGCGGAAGTTCGACACGCCGACCGCCCTGGCCCGGCCGCTCGCCGCGATCTCCTCGAAGGTCTGCCAGATGGAGAGGAAGTCGTCGCGCATCGGGCGCGGCCAGTGGATCAGGTACAGGTCGACGTGGTCGAGGCCCAGCTTGCCGAGCGAATCGTCGAAGGCGCGCAGCACCGCGTCCCGGTTCCAGGTCCGCTTCGGCCCGTTCCACAGCTTCGTGGTGACGAACAGCTCCTCGCGCGCCACCCCGGACGCGGCGAGGCCCCGGCCGGTGCCGGCCTCGTTGCCGTACACGGCCGCCGTGTCGATGCTGCGGTAGCCCGCCTCCAGCGCGGTCGCGACGGCCCGCTCCGCCTCCGCGTCCGGCACCTGCCAGACACCGAAGCCGAGCTGGGGCATGAGCGTGCCGTTGTTGAGCTTGACGGTGGGGGCCTGGTTCACGTCTGGTCGTTCCCTCGGGTCGATGGGCGGCGTCGTACGGGCGGCCGCGACCGGGCCGTCGTACGAGGGGCCACAACCGGCCCCCCGTACGACGTATTCCCGCCACCCCCGGACGGTTCACGCCGTCCCGAGGTACGCCTCCCGTACGAGCGGATCCGCCCGTACCCCGGCCGGCGGACCCTCCGCGAGCACCGCCCCGAGGTCCAGTACGACCACCCGTGCGCACAGGTCCATCACGAAGGCCACGTTGTGCTCGACCAGCAGCACCGCGCAGCCCTCCTCCCGTGCCAGGCGCCGGACGACCGCCGCGAGCTGCTCGCGCTCGGGGGCCGACATCCCCGAGGCCGGTTCGTCCAGCAGCAGCACCCGCGGCGGATCGGCCACCGCGCGGGCCAGTTCCACCATCCGGGCCTGCCCGACGGGCAGCCCGCCGGCGTACGTGGTCCCCAGCGCGCCGATCCCGCAGCCGGCCAGCACCCGCTCGCCCCGCTCCCGGCGCGTCCGTTCCCGGGACCGCCGGGCCGGGAAGGCGACCAGGTCGGCGGCGAGTCCGCCCCCGCCGCCCCGCCACTCCTGCGCGACGAGGAGGTTGTCGGCCACGCTGAGCTGCCCGAACAGCTGCTGGCGCTGAAAGGTCCGGCGCATTCCGTGCCGGGCCCGCCACACGGGGGAACGGCGGGTGATGTCCACCCCGTCCAGCAGGATCCGCCCCTGGTCGGGCCGCCGGATCCCGGACAGGACGTCGAACAGCGTGGTCTTCCCGGCCCCGTTCGGCCCGATCAGCCCGCACACCTCGCCCGCGCGGAGCCGGAAGTCCACCCCGGTCAGCGCCCGCACCCCGCCGAAGCGCACGCCGACGCCGCGGGCCTCCAGTACGCAGCCGCTCATGTCGCCATCCCCAGGTACGCCTCGGTGAGCCGGTCGGCCTGCACCTCGGCGCGCGGGCCGCACCAGGAAACCCGGCCCTGGGACAGGTACGCCACGGTGTCGGCGATTCCGAGGATCTCCGCCGCCTTCTCCTCCACCAGGAGCAGTGCGCTGCCGGCGTCGCGGAGTTCGGTGAGCAGCGCGTACACCTCCTCCACCACGCGCGGGGCGAGCCCGAGCGAGGGCTCGTCGGCGATCAGCACCTCGGGCGGGCGCTGCAGCAGCGGCGCCAGGGCCAGCATCTGCTGCTCCCCGCCGGACAGGGCCCCGGCGGCGACCCCGCGGCGTTCCGCGAGGCGCGGGAAGCGGTCGTAGACGGCGGCGCGGGCGGCAGGGTCCCGCAGGTACAGGGCCAAGTTCTCCTCGATGGTGAGGGCCGGGAAGATGCCCCGGCCTTCGGGGGCGAGCACGACTCCGGCCCGCGCCCGGCGCACGGCGCCGTCGCGGGTGGCGTCCCGCCCGTGTACGCGCACCTCGCCGCCGGTGACGGGCAGCAGCCCGGCGGCGACCCGGCACGCGGTGCTCTTCCCGGCCCCGTTGGGCCCGAGCACGGCGAGGATCTCCCCTTCCCGCACGGCGAGCTCGACCCCGTGCAGCACGAGCCCGCCGTCATACCCGGCGGTGATGCCGCGCAGCTCCAGGGCGGGCCCTGCGGGGCCGTTCCCCACCCCGCCCCTTCCCGAACTGGGCCTCCGCCCCAGACCCCGCTCCTCAAACGCCGGAGGGGCTGGATACTGGCTGATGCCGCCCGCCAGGTGCGGCTGGTGTGCCCGCAGGGCGAATCCAGCCTCGCCGGCGATTGAGGCGCGGGGGTCCGGGGGCGGAGCCCCCGACGGGTCCGGGGCGGAGCCCCCGGTTTCGGGAAGGGGCGGGGTGGGGGAGGGCCCCGCAGGGACCCGGGCCGCCCGTCGCCGGGCCAGCCGCACCGGCACGGCCGCGCAGTACCCGTCAGGGTCATTGGCCAAGGCCAGCCCCGCCAGGCCGAACAGGATCACCGGCAGATGCGCCGACGCCGTCACGTAGTCCGACAGCAGCCGCGGCGCAACGGCGAACACCAGCCCCGCCACCACCGCGTAGACCGGTCTCCGCACCCCGGCCGCCACCACCACCGCCAGCCACACCAGCCCCGTCATCGCCGTGAAGTCCGTCGCCGTGATCCGGGTGTTGAACGACGCGTACATCACGCCGCCGAACCCGGCCAGCCCCGCCGACAGGGTGAACAGCAGCAGCTTCGTCCGCAGCACGGACACCCCCGAGGCCATCGCCGCCGCGGGCGCCGACCGTACGGCCAGCATCGCCCGCCCCGACGGGGACCCCCGCAGCGCGCTCAGCCCGGCGGCCACCAGGGCGACCACGACCACCAGGGCCACCCCCAGCGCCCGGTCGTCGGACAGGTCCACCGGCCCGAACACCGGCCGCGGTACGGGCCATCCCGCATCCCCGTTCCGCAGCCACCGCAGCTGGAAGAGCACCTGGTCGGCCAGGAAGGCCAGCGCGAGGGTCGCCAGTGCCAGCGACCGCCCGCCCAGCCGCAGCGCCGGCAGGGCGGCCAGGGCCCCCAGTACGGCGGCCGCGCACGTCCCGACCGCCAGCGCGGCCGCGAACGGCCAGCCGCGGCTCATCAGCAGTCCGGCCACCAGCGCCGCGCCGGTCACGAAGGTGCCCTGGGCCAGCGAGACCATCGCCCCCAGCCCGGTCACCACGGTGAAGGACATGAACACCAGCCCGATGGCCAGCCCCTGCGCCAGCAGTCCGCTCCAGAACGGTGTGGTCACGGTGTAGAAGGCCACGCACAAGAGCCCGCCGCCCGCCGCCCACACCCCCCAGCGGCGCCCCCACGACGCCCCGGCCAGATGGTCCGGCGGCGGGGCGTCCACGGCCGCGATACCCGCCGTCCGCGCCCGGCGCGTCAGCACCAGCAGGCCCGCGAACAGGATCAGGAACGGCACCGCCGTACGGAAGCCGGTGATGCCCTCCGCGAAGGACGCGTACCCGGCCACCAGGTTCTGCAGGACCCCGAGGCCCAGCCCGCCCGCGAAGGCGAGCGGCACGGACGCGAACCGTCCGATGACCGCCGCCGTCGCCGAGACGAACAGGAACAGCGTGAAGTCGTGCGCGGACAGCCCCAGCAGCGGCGTCGCCAGCACGCCCGCCAGCCCGGCCAGCGCCGACGCGATCATCCAGGCCGCCGACGACAGCCGGTCGGCGCTGATCCCGCGCAGCTCGGTCAGTGAGCGGTTGTCGACGGCGGCCCGCAGCAGCAGCCCGAGCCGGGTGTGCCGCATCAGCACCCACAGGGCCACCGCCACCACCGCCGTCACCGCCCAGGTGATCAGCTGGTCGGAGTCGATGCCGACGCCGTCCGCGAGCTGCCATGACCTCGCCGGGCTCGGTCCGACCCCCGGCAGCCCGAACTGGTTCTCGGCGGGCTTCACGGGCGCGCCCGCGTCCGCCAGCAGCTCCACCACCCACAGCCCGGCCGCCGGCAGCGCCACCAGCAGTCCGATGGTCGCCACGATCTGCGCGGTCTCGCCGACCCGCGCGAGCCGCCGGAACATCAGCCGGTCCAGCCCCCAGCCGAGGCCGGGGGCCAGCACGCACACCACCAGCAGCGCCGCCGGGACGGCCGGCCAGCCCAGGCCCGAGTGCAGCTCGTAGAAGGTGAGCGCGCACAGGTAGGCGGTGGCCCCGTGCGCGAAGTTGAACAGCCCGGACGCCGAGTACGACAGCACCAGCCCGGTGGCGAGCAGTGCGTACAGGGCCCCGGAGACCAGGCCGCTCAGGACGAAGACGAGCAGATCTCCCATGCCGCGGCCCTACGTGAAGGGGATGGGCTCGTGGCACGTGAACGGGACGGAGACCTCGTACCTGCCGTTCTTCAGCTGTACGAGCGCCCCGCAGCCGAAGCTGTCCTTCTGCCCCTTGGGCTCCGCCCGGTCGCCCACGAGCGTGCCGGTGTCGGAGAAGCGCTGCGCGGCGGCCTGGAAGGACTCGACGGTCAGGTCCCTGCCCGCGGTCGTCGCGATGGACACGAAGAGATCGGCTGACATGTAGCCGGTCAACATGTGCATGCTGAGCGGCACGTCCTGCCCGCCCGCCGCGGCCTTGATGTCGGCCTTGAACCGGGCCATCTGCGGGTCGTCCGACTCGAAGGGCATGAACTGGAGCAGTACGTGCACCCCGTCGAGCGCCTGCCGGGTGGCGTCCTTGGCGAGCAGGCCCGGGTCGTAGTCGGTGGGGTCGGAGAGCAGCCCCTGGTAGCCGCCGCGCTTGAGCGCGGTGAACAGCCCGATGTTGTTGGGGGTCTGCATGACGGAGACCACCGCGTCCGGTGCCTTGCCCCCGTTGCTCCCCAGGATCTCCTTCACGTACGCCGACCAGTCGCTCGGCACGGCGGAGGCGGGCACGGAGGCCTTGGCGTAGGAGACCGTGAACCCGGCGCTGGCGAAGCCCTGCTGGAAGGTGCGGATGCCGAACTTGCCGGCGTCGCTGTCGTTGGCGATGATCGCGACGGACTTGCCCCGCGCCCCGCCGAGGAGTTGGCCGATGCCCTCGGGCCAGGTCTGGTTGAGGGTGCCGCCGGGGGTGGGGACCAGGCAGCCGTTGAAGCCGTAGATGTACTTGGGCCCGCAGAAGGACGGCAGGGTGCCCCAGCCGAAGGTGGGCACCTTCTCCTGCTCCAGGAAGTCGGCGCCCGAGAACGTCACCGAGCTCATGGGGGAAACGGCGAAGACCTTGTCCTGCTGGACGAGTTTGCGGGCGGCCGCCATGTTCTTCGCCGGGTCCTGGCCGTCGTCCTCCGCGCCGAGGTAGTCGATCGTGCGGCCGTTGACGCCTCCTTCGGCGTTGGCCCTCATGTACCGCGCCTTGGCGCCGAGGTCGGTGTCCTTCTTGCTGTAGCCGCTCGCGCTGGTCATCGACACGATGCCGCCGACCTTGATCGACCCGTCGGTCACGCCGCGGCGGTTCCCGGGCGCGTCCGCCCCGCCGCGGTCGTTGCCTTGGGTGGAGGCGGAGTTGCAGGCGGAGACGAGTGCGAGGGCCGCTGCCGCGGCGGCCAGGGTGCGGATCGGTCTCAGCATCTGGGGATCCCCCTCCGGTCGGAATCCCCGCATTCTGTGCGTGGCCTGACGGATCGTCAATATCGGTGGCGGAGGAATATGACGAACCGTCAGCATGGGCGGCGGGGGCCGCCCTACCGGGGAACCGGCCTGCTCACGACTGGTACAGGGCCGCGACCTCCATCGCGTACGCCTTCTCGATCGCCCGGCGCTTGAGTTTCAGCGAGGGGGTCAGCAGCCCCCGCTCCTCGCTGAACTGCTCGGGCAGGACCCGGAAGGTGCGGATCGCCTCCGCCTGCGAGACCAGGGTATTGGCGGCTACCACCGCCCGACGCACCTCCGCCGACAGGTCCGCGTCGTGCACCAGCTCCGCCGGGGGCCGCTGCGGCAGGCCGCGCATCGACAGCCAGTGCGCTATGCCCTCCGGGTCCAGGGTGATCAGTGCCGCGATGTACGGCCGGTCGTTGCCCACCAGGACGCACTGGGCCACCAGCGGATGCGACCGCACCCGCTCCTCCAGTGCGGCCGGCTGGACGCTCTTGCCGTTGGAGGTCACCAGGATCTCCTTCTTGCGGCCGGTGATGGTGAGGTAGCCGTCCTCGTCCAGCCGCCCCAGGTCCCCGGTCGCCAGCCAGCCGCCGCGCAGCACCTCCTGCGTGCCGCGGGGGTCTCCCAGGTACCCGGAGAAGATGTGCCCGCCGTGCAGCCAGACCTCCCCGTCGTCCGCGATGTGCACCGTGCCGCCCGGGATCGGCGGGCCCACCGTGCCGTACTTGGTCGCGCCGGGCGGGTTCGCCGTCGCCGCCGCGCAGGACTCGGTCAGCCCGTACCCCTCGAAGATCGTGATCCCGGCCCCGTCGAAGAACAGCCCGAGGCGGCGCGACATCGCGGACCCGCCCGACATCGCGTGCCGCACCCGGCCGCCCATCGCCTCGCGGACCTTCCCGTACACGAGCTTCTCGAAGAGCTGGTGCTCCATCCGCAGCCCGGCCGAGGGTCCCGGCCCGGTGCCGAAGGCCTTCTGCTCGCGCGCCTCCGCGTACCGCACGGCCGTTTCCACCGCCCGGTCGAAGGCGCCCGTACGCCCCTGCGCCTCCGCCGTGCGGCGGGCCGCCGCGAAGACCTTCTCGAAGACGTACGGGACGCCCAGCACGAACGTCGGCCGGAACGCGGCGAGGTCCGGGAGCAGCTCGGCGGCCGTCAGCACGGGCTGGTGTCCGAGTTTGACCCGCGACCGGATCGCGGCCACCTCCACCATCCGCCCGAAGACGTGCGCCAGCGGCAGGAAGAGCAGGGTGGACGGCTGCTCGCCCGGGCCGGCCTGGAAGACGGACTCCCAGCGGTTGACCATCGTGTCGGCCTCGAACATGAAATTGGCGTGCGTGAGCACGCACCCCTTGGGGCGCCCGGTGGTCCCCGAGGTGTAGATGACGGTCGCGACCGCGTCCGGGGTCACCGCCCCGCGATGCCGGTGCACGACGTCCTCGCTGACCCCGCGCCCGTCGGCGACGAGGGCGTCCACGGCCCCCGCGTCGAGCTGCCACAGCAGCCGCAGCCGGGGGAGCCGGTCGATGACCGAGCCCACCGTCATGGCCTGGTCCTCGTTCTCGACGACGCAGGCCGTGCACTCGGAGTCGTGCAGGATCCACTGCACCTGCTCGGCCGAGGAGGTCGGATACACGGGGACGGGCTGCGCGCCGATCGCCCACAGGGCGAAGTCGAAGAGGGTCCACTCGTACCGGGTACGGGACATGACGGCGACCCGGTCCCCGAACCGCACTCCCTGGGCCAGCAGCCCCTTGGCGAGCGCCAGCACCTCGGCGGCCAGCTGCCCGGAGGTCACGTCCTGCCAGACGCCGCCGGTCTTGCGCCCCAGGACCACCCGGCCCGGTTCCTCGCGCGCATGCCGGAAGACGGTGTCGGCCAGCCCGCCGACGGGCGCGCCCGTGACGACCGGTGGGACGGTGATCTCGCGCAAGGCCCCGCTCCTCTCCGTGCGGCGCGGCGACGCTATCCCACGCCGCACGGCAGTTGATCAGCCCGCGGATACCTCCACAAGACCTCCTCAGCGGTACGGGCGGGGGCGGGCCGAGGGGTCACGCCGTGCGGCTGAGGCGGTCCGCTCCCGAGAGGACGGCCGAGGCCAAGGCCTCGGCGGCGGCCGAGACCCGCGGGCCGCGCAGCAGTGCGAACTCCACCGAGCCGAGGTCGGGCAGGCCGCCGATCCGGACCAGCCCCGGCGGGATCAGACCCCGGGTGTGGGCCATCACGCCGAGCCCGGCGCGGGCCGCCGCGATCAGCCCGCTCAGGCTGCCGCTCGTGCAGGCGATCCGCCACGGCCGCCCCTCCCGCTCCAGCACCTCCAGGGCCCGGGCCCGGGTGATCCCCGGCGGCGGGAACACGATGAGCGGCACCGGGCGCTCCGGGTCCACCCGCAGCCCCTCCGCCCCGATCCACACCATCCGGTCCCGCCACACCAGGCGCCCCCGCTCGTCGCCCGGCCCGCGCCGCTTCGCCAGCACCAGGTCGAGGCGGCCCGCGTCCAGCCGCTCGTGCAGGGTCCCCGACAGTTCCACCGACAGCTCCAGGTCCACCTCGGGGTGCTCGTGCCGGAACCCCTCCAGGATCTCCGGCAGCCGCGTCAGCACGAAGTCCTCCGAAGCCCCGAACCGCAGCCGCCCCCGCAGCCGGGTCCCGGTGAAGAAGGCCGCCGCCCGTTCGTGCGCCTCGAGGATCGTGCGCGCGAAGCCCAGCAGCGCCTCCCCGTCCTCGGTCAGCTCGACGCTGTGCGTGTCCCGTACGAACAGCGGCCGGCCCGTCGCCTCCTCCAGCCGCCGCACGTGCTGGCTGACCGTGGACTGCCGTACGCCCAGCCGCCCGGCGGCCTGGGTGAAGCTGAGCGTCTGGGCCACCGTGAGGAACGTCCGCAGCTGAACGGGGTCGTACATCCCCCCATGCTATCCGCGCTCATCATGCTTCGTGATGACAGTGAGTACCGTGTACGGGTTTCCCGATCACCGTTCGCCGCTCCACCATGAGAGGAGACCACCCGAGACCCTCTCCCGACTCCCGACAGCAAGTGAGCACCCCGCAGATGCGCCGCCCGCACCTCCCCTCCTGGCTGCCCCTGGACCCGTATGTCCTGGCGCTGCTCGGCACCGTCGGCCTCGCCGCGCTGCTCCCGGCGCGCGGCGCGGCCGCCACCGTCGCCGGCGGCGCCTCCACCGCGGCCGTGGCCCTGCTCTTCTTCCTCTACGGCGCCCGGCTCTCCACCCGCGAAGCTCTCGAAGGGCTGCGCCACTGGCGGCTGCACCTCACCGTGCTCGCCTGCACCTTCCTCCTCTTCCCCCTCCTCGGCCTCGCCGCCCGGGTCCTGGTCCCCGGGGTGCTCACCCAGCCCCTCTACAGCGGCCTGCTCTTCCTCTGCCTGGTCCCCTCGACCATCCAGTCCTCCATCGCCTTCACCTCGATCGCCCGCGGCAACGTCCCCGCCGCGATCTGCGCCGGCTCCTTCTCCAGCCTCGCCGGCATCCTCCTCACCCCCCTCCTCGCCGCCGCCCTGCTCGGCGGCGACGCGGGCGGCTTCTCCGCGGACTCCCTGCTCAAGATCGTCCTCCAGCTCCTCCTGCCCTTCCTCCTCGGGCAGTTCCTGCGCCGCTGGATCGGCGGCTTCCTCGTACGCCACCGGCCGGTCCTCGGCCGCGTCGACCGCGGCTCGATCCTGCTCGTCGTCTACACCGCCTTCAGCGCGGGCATGGTCGCCGGGATCTGGCACCAGGTCAGCCTCCCGCGCCTGGCCGCCCTGCTGCTGGTGGAGGCCGTACTCCTCGCCGTCATGCTCCTCGTCAGCTGGTACGGCGCGAAGCGCCTCGGGTTCGGCCGCGCGGACCGCATCGCCATCCAGTTCGCCGGGTCGAAGAAGAGCCTCGCCGCCGGACTGCCCATGGCCAGCGTGCTGTTCGGGGCGCAGGCGAGCCTCGCCGTGCTCCCGCTGATGCTGTTCCACCAGATGCAGCTGATGGTCTGCGCGGTCCTCGCCCGCCGCCGCGCACAGGACCCGGAGGATCCCGAACCCGCCGCCGACCGTGTGGCAGAGGTCTCCCCTCCGTCCCAACAGGCCACCGGTCAGGCCCGATAACGTTCGGTGGTGACCTGGATACGCCCGAACGGTGCCCACGCCGAACGCCCCTGCACCCTGGTGGTCTGCCGCGGCTGCTGCTGCGGCGACCCCCGCAAGAACCCCGGCTCCGACCACGCCGGCCAGCTCGCCCGGCTGCGCGAGGCCGCGGCCGCCTCGGAGGGCCGCCTCGCCGTCCGTACGAGCGACTGCCTGGGACCCTGCGCCCAGGCCAACGTCATCGTGGTGCAGCCCACCACCGAGGCCCGGCGCCGCGGAGCACGCGCGGCCTGGTTCGGCTGGGCGCTGGACGACACCGCCACCGACGAGATCATCGCCTGGGCCGCAGCGGGCGGTCCCGGCACCACCCCGGTCCCGCCGGCCCTGGACCTCCACCGCATCGACCCGCCGGCCCCGGCCCCGCCCGCCCGCACCACCCGCCGCAGCCGCCGCGGGCGTTGAGGCCGCGGAGCCGCGCCGGCCCGGCGGTCAGGTGCTGATGCGCTCCTCGCCCGCGTAGATGTTCATGTTCGGGCCGCGCAGGAAGCCGACCAGGGTCAGGCCCGATTCCAGGGCCAGGTCCACCGCCAGGGAGGACGGGGCCGAGACCGCGGCCAGGATCGGGATGCCCGCCATCACGGCCTTCTGGGCGAGCTCGAAGGAGGCCCGGCCCGACACCAGCAGGACCGCGCCCGTCAGCGGCAGGCCGCCGGACTGGAGGGCCCGGCCGACGATCTTGTCCACCGCGTTGTGGCGGCCCACGTCCTCGCGCAGGTCCAGCAGCTCCCCCTCCGCCGTGAACAGGCCGGCCGCGTGCAGCCCGCCCGTGCGGTCGAAGACCTTCTGGGCCGCCCGCAGCCGGTCCGGCAGCATGCCGAGGAGGTCCGCGGAGATCCGTACGGGGTCGGCGGCCGTACCCGGGAAGCGCGTCGCCGTGCGGACCGCGTCCAGGCTCGCCTTGCCGCACAGGCCGCAGGAGGAGGTCGTGTAGACGTTCCGCTCCAGCGTGATGTCCGGCACCGGGACGCCGGCCGCCAGCTGCACGTTGACCACGTTGTAGGTGTTGGAGCCGTCCTCGGCCGCCCCCTCGCAATAGGTGACGGCCCGCACGTCCGAGGCCGCGGCGAGCACCCCCTCGCTGACCAGGAAGCCCACCGCCAGCGCGAAATCGTCCCCCGGGGTGCGCATCGTGATGGCCAGCGGCTTGCCGTTCAGCCGTATCTCCAGCGGCTCCTCGGCGACCAGCGTGTCCGGACGGACCCCCACCGTGCCGTTCCGGATCCGGACGACACGACGGCGCTCGGTGACCCGTCCCATGGCGTTCAGCCCACCCCTTCGGTTCTCGTCTGCGGCCCTTGCCTGTCTGCGACAACCTCATTGTCGCGGTTCCGCTTCCCGCACCGCCCCCGGCTGCCGGATCCTCGGGAATCTCCAAATTCCGGCCCCGGAATCCTGTCGGGTCACACGCACACGTACCCGTCAGTAGCAGGCGAAGCTGGGTGATCCTGCACTTCCGTACAAAGGGGGACCCCGCCCATGACCGGTTCACGCGTGGTGGCGCTAGGGCACTACCAGCCCGCGAAAGTGCTCACCAACGAGGACCTCGCGGCCATGGTCGACACCACGGACGAGTGGATCCGGTCCCGGGTCGGCATCAAGACGCGCCACGTCGCGGGCCCGGACGAGCCGGTGGACGAGCTGGCCTTCCAGGCGGCGGGCAAGGCCCTGGCCGGCGCCGGCCTGACCCCGGACGACATCGACCTCGTGCTGGTGGCCACCTCCACCGCCATCGACCGCTCGCCCAACATGGCCGCGCGCGTCGCCGCCAAGCTGGGCATGGGCGGCGGCCCCGCGGTGATGGACATCAACGTCGTCTGCTCGGGCTTCACGCACGCCCTGGCCACCGCCGACCACGCCATCCGGGCCGGCTCCGCCTCCCGCGCGCTGGTGATCGGCGCCGACAAGATGACCGAGATCACCGACTGGAGCGACCGCTCCACCTGTGTGCTCACCGGCGACGGCGCCGGCGCGGCCGTCGTGGAGGCCAGCGAGGAGCCGGGCATCGGCCCGGTGCTGTGGGGTTCGGTCCCCGAGATGGGCAACGCCGTCCGCATCGAGGGTTCCCCGCCGGTCTTCGCCCAGGAGGGCCAGTCCGTCTACCGCTGGACCACCAGCCAGCTCCCGCCGCTCGCCCGCAAGGTGTGCGAGAAGGCCGGCGTCCTCCCCGAGGAGCTGGCCGCCGTGGTCCTGCACCAGGCGAACCTGCGGATCATCGAGCCGCTCGCCGCCAAGATCGGCGCCGTCAACGCCGTCGTCGCCCGCGATGTCGTCGACTCGGGCAACACCTCGGCCGGCAGCATCCCGATGGCCCTGTCCAAGCTGGTGCAGCGCGGCGAGATCCCCACGGGCGCCCCCGTCCTGCTCTTCGGTTTCGGCGGCAACCTCTCCTACGCGGGCCAGGTCATCCACTGCCCGTAAACCGGGCAAGACGCACCGTCTCGCCACGCTCGTCGCTGCATGCGTGCAGGTCAGCACGGCGTGGCGGGGCGGCGGCGGCTCGGATAAGTGGTCGGAGGCCCGCCAATCCTTTGCTATTGTTGTCCATGTCGCCGCGGGAAACCGGGGCCGACCACCTGGTCCGGGTGGCGGAATGGCAGACGCGCTAGCTTGAGGTGCTAGTGCCCTTTATCGGGCGTGGGGGTTCAAGTCCCCCCTCGGACACCAGCTAAGACCCCAGTCAATCTGGGGTCTTTTGCGTTTCCGGCTGTGGCTTGTCCCACCACGTGACCAACGCCCGGCGCATCGCCAGGCCAGACCCGGGCCGCCGTCACGAGCCCGGTCCCTGTCCGGGAAGCGGTCGCGCCGCCGGACGGCGCCCCGGGGGCGGGCGCGCTCGTGCGGCATCATGGGCGCGAGTGGGGTAAGGGGAGCAACGTGTCGCAGGACGAGCCGCGCAACAGCACTGTGATTGTCGGGCGTTACCGCTTGGGGAAGCGGCTGGGCAGGGGCGGGATGGGCACCGTCTGGGAGGCCTCCGACGAACTCCTCGGACGCTCGGTGGCCGTCAAGGAACTCCACGTCGGGGACGGCACGCAGTCCCGGGGCGCCGTACGCGAGGCGCGCACCGCGGCCCAGATCAAACACCCGCACGTGGTCGTGGTCCACGACGTCGTCGAGCACGACGGGCAGCCCTTCATCGTCATGGAGCTCGTCGAAGGCCGTTCGCTCGCCGACCGGCTCGCCGCCGACGGGCCGCTGGATCCCGCCGAGACCGCCCGTACGGGACTCGCCCTCCTCGGCGCGCTGGACGCGGCACACGCCCGTGGCGTGCTGCACCGCGACATCAAACCGGCCAACGTGCTCCTGGAGTCGGGAACAGGCCGGGTCGTGCTCACCGACTTCGGCATCGCCCGCCTCGCCGGATCCACCACCATCAGCGAGACGGGCGCCTTCGTCGGCTCTCCCGAATACACCTCGCCCGAGCGCATGCAGGGCGCCGCCGCGGGACCCGCGTCCGACCTGTGGTCCCTCGGCGTGCTGCTGTGCACCGCGCTGACCGGAGCCTCGCCCTTCCACCGGGATTCGCTCGGCGGCGTCCTGCACGCCGTCGTGTACGACGAGATCCGGCCGCCGGAGCAGGCGGGACCGCTGCGCCCGGTGATCCTGGGGCTGTTGGAACGCGACCCGGAGCGGCGGCTGGGGGCGGCCGAGGCCGAACGACTGCTGTCGGCGTACGTGACCACCGGCACGCTGCCCCTCTCCTCCGAGGCCTCGGACCTCCCGGACCGCTCCGACCGGGTGCCCGGACCGAACCCGCCGCGGCGGCCCCGGCCGGCCCGCCGCCGCGGCCGGCTGATCGCGGCCTCGCTCGTCGCGGTGGCCGTCGCCGCCGCCGGCGGTGTGACCGCGCTATCCCTGGCCGGCGACCGCACGGACGGCCGGGCGCACGGCACCGGGCCGAGCGCCCCCGCGACGGCGTCCCCCGCCACCCCGTCCCCCGCGACGGCGTCCACGACCGCCGCACCCGCCGCACCCGCCCCGCCCGGCGCCGGTGTGACCGTCACGACGGCCCCGGCCGGGGCGCCGGCCGGGGCGCCGGCCAAGCCCGCGCCGCCCGGGTACCGGATCCGCACCGATCCGCAGGGCTTCGCTCTCGCCGTCCCCGACGGCTACCAGCGCACCACCGACGACCAGCGCGTCTTCTACAGCTCCCCGGACGGGGCGATCCGGATCGGCATCAAGGTCAAGCCCTCCGAGCCCGAGGGCCCGCTCGGCGCGATGCGGCGCGCCGACGCCGCCGGCCCGGACACCAATCCCGGGTACCGCGACCGGTCGGTCCTCGCGACGACGCACAACGGACTGCCCGCCGCCCTCTGGGAGTTCACCTGGGACGGCTTCACACGGGCCGAAGGAGCACGGCACACCTTCGACCTCTGCTGGGACGAGAACGGCCGCATGTACGACGTGTGGGTGTCCGCCCCCGTCAGCCGCCTCGCCGAGGCCCGCAGCCGCTTCGACGCGGCGCTGGACTCCTTCGTCCCGGCCGGGACGGGCTCCGCGCGCCCCTGATCACGTGCCCAGGACCACCAGACCCGTCGGCGTCGCCAGCGTGCCCGGCTCGACCTGAGTGAAGGTGTGCGGCAGGGACAGGCACGGCTGGCCGGTGTCCGGGAGGGCGTCGAAGAGGTACGCCTCCGCGGAGCCGGTGTCGCTGACCAGGTGGGGGCCCGAGGGGGAGCCGGTCGTCCCGGTGAGCGGGGTGCGGAAGAGCCGCCGGAGGTGGCGCAGGGTCTCCGGAGTCAGCGGCGCCCGCCTCGGCTCGGACCGGGGCGGTACGGCCTGGTGCTCCGCGCCCGAAGCGTCCGAATTGCGCGAAGCGCCCGAGGCGCCCGAGGCCGCCGCGGCACCCGGGACCCCGCCGGTGCCCGGGGCGGACGATGCCTCCGCGGTGGACGGGGCCGCCGGGGCGTCCGGAGGGATCGCGCCCGACAGCAGCAGCGCCAGCAGCACGGGGACGGCCTTGCGGCGCAGGGCCGCGGTCGCCGAGGCGAGCCGGTGCGCATGGGCCGCGGGGAGCGAGAGGGCGAGGCTTCCGGCGGCGTCGCCGGTGGCGATCGGGACCGCCGAGCAGACCACCCCGGGGGAGTACTCGAGCAGGTCGAAGACGGGCGCGCCCGGTGCCACCGCGTCCAGGGCGGTGAACAGGGCCCGGCTGTCGGTGATCGTCCGCGGCGTGAGCCGGGCCGGGCGGTGCCGAGCCACGTGGTCGGCGCGCAGGTCGTGGTCGAGCTGCGTCAGCAGGCACTTGCCCACGGCGCTGGCGTGGGCGGCGGCGCGGAAGTCCACCCACTCCCGCACCGGCGGGGCTCCCGGCCCGTCCGCCATCTGGGTGATCCGGACCTCGCCGTCCGCGTACCGGCTCAGGTAGACGGCGGCGCCGACGCTGTCCCGGGCCAGGGCCAGGGTGCGCTGGAGCTGGCCCGCGAGACCGTGGCCGCCCGGCGCGGCGAGCCGGTCCAGGGCCGGCCCGCGCGCGTACACCCCGGCGGCCGGGCGGTACGCGTACTCCTCCTCGCACAGCATCGACAGCAGCGGGCCGAGCTCCTCGCCGGTGAGGCCCGACGCCCGCGCGAGCTGGGCGGCCCGCACACCCAGGGGGTGCTGCTCCAGGACCCGTACGACGGCCAGCGCACGCCGGGCTTCCGCCAGGGCTTCGCCGGTCCCGGCCTGGACGACGGTCCCGCGCGCCGCCGCCGTCAGCGCCGGGTGGCGCAGCGGGCCGGCCGCCAGGAGCGGTACGGGCGCGGCCGCCGGGGCGGGGGCGGCGGCCCGCCGGGCGGAGGCGGCCGGGGCGGGGGTGACCAAGGCCGGCGGCGTCCGGAACGCGGCCAGCACCCCGGACAGCCCCGGCCTGGGCAGCGGCACCGGTCCCAGATCGGGATCGTCGAGCTGGTCGAGGTACCGCAGGACCGCGGCCTGCGCGCACAGCCGTACCTCGCGCAGGTCTCTGCGGCCGCCCGGCCGGTAGCCGCGGCGGCCCAGCTCGCGCGCCCACAGCCGGGCGTCGTGGTGCTCTCCGCGCCGGGAGTGGTCGAGGAACAGGCAGTACGCGGCCGCGGCGGTCCGCGCGCTGCCCGACCCGGCGGCGAACTGCCACCAGAACCGGGCGCCTTCGCGCAGCCCGGCCAGGTGCAGCAGACAGCCGAAGACGACCGCGCCGGCCAGGTCGGTGTGCCCGCCGGAGACGAAGGAGTCGAGCTGTGCCTCGGCCTTCGGCGCGCACACGGAGGCCAGGCAGGCGGCCTTGAGGTCGCGCCGGGCCCGTTCCGAGTCGAGCGGGCAGTCCCGCGCCGGGTCGCTCCAGCCGAACACCGACCGGCGGCGGGCGCGGTGGCCGGGGACGGGGGCGTGCGCGGTCGCGCGCAGCAGCCGGGCCTCGGCCGCGCCCAGGTCGTAGTGGGGATAGCGGTCGCGGACGCTCGCCCGGGCCAGGAACTCGGCCAGGGAGCGGGGGGTCGGTTCGCCGTCCTGCGGTTGCCGGCGTTCGAGGGGCCTCATGATTCGGCTGATTCGGCTGATTCGGCGGCGTCGGCGGCCTCCACGGACGTGTCGAGCAGGCGGGCCAGGCGCCGGTGGGCCTGCCCCAGGTACGAGCGGACCGTGGCCTCGTCGACGCCCATCACGGCGGCGGCCTCACCGGGGGAGCACTGGAGCCCGTACCGCAGCAGTACGGCATCGCGCTGCCGCTCGGCGAGCCGGGAGACGGCGGAGTAGAAGCGGATGGTGTCGGTCAGCACCTCGTACTGGTCGGCGTGGGCCTCCTTGAGGGCGGCCTCGAAGGCGCTGATGTCCATCGGCTCGGGCCGGTGCGGCTGCCAGGGGTAGCGCCGGTGCTGGCGCTCGACCAGGCACTGCTTGAGCACGGTCCACGCGTAGGCGTCCAGCCGGTCCATGTGGAGCATGCGCAGCCACTCGCCCATGATCGAGTCGAAGGCGGCGTCCACCGCTTCCTCGGCCGCCTCGTCGGAGCCCAGCTGCAGATACGCGAAGCGCATGTACGCGGGCCGCCGATTGGCATGGAAGGCCCAGTACGACAGACGCGCCGTCGGATCCCACTGGCTCATGGGTGTCGGCCGCCGGCGCCGGCTCGGCAGTCCCACGGCCCCACCGGACTCCTCCGGTCCGCCATCGCTCACCGTTCCACCTCATCCCCTGTGCCGCGGAACAGGAAATCAGCGCGGGCGCACTCGGAAGGCACAGAGGAGAAACCTGGAAATATTACGTTCGGTGATGACCGGGTCGTGATCGAGCGTGATCACGCAGGCGTTCAACCAGCGCGTATGCATATGCCGGTCGCAGATGGCAGTGCACGGCGCGTGACGATGTCGGGGCCTGTAGCATGGGCGCCACCGCGAGGGCCGTGACGCAGAGGTCACCACCCTCGCTTTTGCGTTACGTCCACCCTGAAACAAATGCGGCGCGGGGCCTTTCGGCGGTTCGATACGATGAACCGCACTCACGATCCGTCACGTCACGCGGTACCGCACATACGAAATGGAGCATCCGAGGATGGCTCGACACCTGATCACCAGCGCGCTTCCCTACATCAACGGGATCAAGCACCTGGGCAACATGGTCGGGTCGATGCTTCCGGCGGATGTGTACTCCCGGTACCTCCGCCAGCGCGGCCACGACGTCCTCTACATCTGCGCCACCGACGAGCACGGCACCCCCGCCGAGCTCGCCGCCAAGGAGGCCGGTCTGTCGGTCGCCGAGTTCTGCGCGCAGGCACACGACGCCCAGAAGGCGGTCTACGACGGCTTCGAGCTGTCCTTCGACTACTTCGGCCGCAGCTCCTCGGAGCAGAACCGCGAGATCACCCAGCACTTCGCGCGCCGGCTCCAGGAGAACGGCTTCATCGAGGAGCGCGCGATCCGGCAGGTCTACTCGCCGGTCGACGGCCGCTTCCTGCCGGACCGCTACGTCGAGGGCACCTGTCCGCACTGCGGCTACGACAAGGCCCGCGGCGACCAGTGCGAGAACTGCACCCGCGTCCTGGACCCCACCGACCTGATCGAGCCCCGCTCGGCGATCTCCGGCTCCACCGAGCTGGAGGTCCGCGAGACCAAGCACCTCTTCCTGCTCCAGTCCAAGCTGCAGCACGAGGTCGAGGGCTGGGTCGCGCGGCACGAGGAGGAGTGGCCGCAGCTGGCGTCCTCCATCGCCCGCAAGTGGCTCACCGAGGGCCTGCACGACCGCGCCATCACCCGCGACCTCGACTGGGGCGTCCCCGTCCCGGCCGACACCTGGCCCGAGCTCGCGGCCGAGGGCAAGGTCTTCTACGTCTGGTTCGACGCCCCGATCGAGTACATCGGCGCGACGAAGGAGTGGGCGGACCTCCAGGCCTCCGACGGCGACTACAAGTCGTGGTGGTACGAGGCCGAGGACGTCCGGTACACGCAGTTCATGGCCAAGGACAACGTCCCGTTCCACACGGTGATGTTCCCCGCCACCGAGCTGGGCACCCGCGAGCCGTGGAAGAAGGTCGACTACGTCAAGGCCTTCAACTGGCTGACGTACTACGGAGGCAAGTTCTCCACCTCGCAGAAGCGCGGCGTCTTCACCGACCAGGCGCTGGAGATCCTCCCGGCCGACTTCTGGCGCTACTTCCTCATCGCCAACGCGCCCGAGTCCGACGACTCGTCCTTCACGTGGGAGCACTTCGCCGCCACGGTCAACAAGGACCTCGGCGGCACCCTCGGCAACTTCGTGAACCGCGTGCTGACCTTCTCCCGCAAGAAGTTCGGCGACGAGGTCCCGGCGGGCAGCCCCGCCGGCGAGGCCGAGGCCAAGCTGGGCGAGCAGATCGCCGAGCTCCTCGCCGAGTACGAGGGCCACATGGAGGCCCTGCAGTACCGCAAGGCCGCGGCGGCGCTGCGTGCCCTGTGGTCTGCCGGAAACGCCTACCTCGACGAGAAGGCCCCCTGGCTGGAGGTCAAGACCGACCTGGAGGGCGCGGCGCTCACCCTGCGCACCGCGATGAACCTCATCCACCTCTACTCGGTGGTCTCCGAGCCGTTCATCCCGGCGTCGGCGCGCGCCATGCGCTCCGCGTTCTCCCTCGCCGGCGACACGGCGGCGTGGATCACGCCGGAGCAGGCGAAGTCGCTGGACATGGTCCCGGCCGGTACGCCGTTCACCGTGCCGCCGGTGCTCTTCGCGAGGATCACCGAGGAGGACCTGGAGTCCTACCGCGAGCGGTTCGGCGGTACCGAAGCGGGCTGACACCCGTCCGACCGAAGGGGCGCGACCAGCCGTGGCCGCGCCCCTTCGGCGTACCCGCAGCGCCGGGCGGACCGCGTCAGGCGGGGACGGCCTTCAGTTCCTGGTCGTCGCCGTCGGAGTCCAGCGGCGGGTACGCGACGGCCCCCCGCACCAGGCAGTCCTCGAAGAAGCCGAGGCAGCGCAGGTGGTAGGCGCGGGCCGCGTATCCCAGGCTGATGTTGTGGCCGGCCTCCGGCTGCCGGTTGATGTGCACCCGGGGGGCGGCGGTGAGCCGCGACCGCAGCTCGGCGAGCGCGTCCCGGTCGTACCGCCACCACGGCTCGTGCTCGGCGAAGGTGAACCGTACGGGCACCCGGACGCGTCCGGCGGCGCTTTGGAAGACCCCGGGCCAGCGGGCGATGTCCGCCTGCTCCCGGGGCGGCACGGGGGCGACGATCGAGCCGCAGGTGGAGAAGGTGCTCGGCGGGTACAGGCGCAAGGGGCCCCAGCTGCGCCGGCCTCCTCGGGACGCGCCCGTTCCGGTGAAGGCGTCCGGTGCGTAGCGGTGGCCGCAGCCGGAGATCTCCACGCCGAGCAGGTCGGGCGGGGCGTGGTCGGCGGCGGTGAGCAGTGCGACCTTGCCGCCGAAGGAGTGGGCCAGGAGGAACGTGCCGGCCCCCGTGGGATACCGGGCGCCGAAGTCCCGTACGGCGGCGGCGAGGGTGGCGGCCTGTTCGGCGACCGGCTGCCCCTCGGGGAGGGCCTCCGCGGAGCGGCCGTAGCCCGGCCGGTCGACGGCCACGACCGTGTACCCGAGCAGGGCACCCAGGGTGAGCAGGGAGAAGTCGGGCAGGGCCTGGCTGTCGAAGTATCCGGCGCTCATGCCCGCCCCGTGCACCGCGACCACCGTCGCCCGCGGCGGGCCCCCGGACGGTTCGCAGAGCAGGGCGGACAGGGCCGTGCCGCCGGCGTCGAGCTCGATCCGGCGCACCCCCGGAGACAGGCCGGCCGGTGCGGCGGTCATGCCGCCACCGCCCCGGGGCCCGTCTTCCGGATCGGGCCCGCGGTCGGCTCGGCGCCGAGGATGATGACGTCCGTGTCCACGGGAGCATCCTGCGCTCGGATTGTCCTATTCATGACGTGACGCGCCGAACCCGGTCCGATCTGCTCGGCCAACGATCTTGTCCGGTCTACCGCGTGTCGAACCAGGGCCGTGATCGTTTCTTCAGCCGTAACCCCATGAACCTCATGGGCCTTATGTGCGCTGCGGAAACGGGAGGACGCGCGGTGACCGCTTGGCAGTACCTCGCCGGGGCGGGCCTGGTGGCAGCCCTGTGCCCGTTGCACGGGCACGTGGCGGTCGCGGCCGACGGGCACGGCCGCGGCGCCCGCGTCGACCTGTGCGTGCCGGCCGGCGAGCCGGGGCGGCCCGTGTTCCGGCCGCCCTCGGTCGTCACGGGCGAGCCCCGGCCCGAGCGGCCCACCGCGCACCACCCGGGGCGGTCCCCTGAACGGGCCGCCCCGGACCGGCCCGGGGCGGCGCGGCCGCCCGCCGCGCCGGAGCCGCCGGGCCCCGCCGGCCCCGCGGAGCCCGCGGGTCCGGCGCGGCCCGCGGTGCCCGCCGCGGAGGCCGGGGCCGGGGGGCCGGAGCCACCGGTGCCCGCGCCGGATCCCGGGTCCGCGCCAGGGCCGGACCGGGCGGACGCACCCGCCCCGCCCCGGCCCAGGGCCGCGGCCGTGAGCGCCTTCCGCGTGCGTCCGTACCGCTCCGTGGCGCTGGAGCGGCGCGGCCCCGGCGGGATGTCCACCGTGATGCTCATGGTCGTGGTCACCACCCCGGCCGTACTGGCGGCCGCCGCCCTGCGCCCCCGGTCCAAGGGCCGCGGCTGACCGACCCCGCACCACGTACGCGAACCGCCCACCCCAACCACCCACCCCAACCGCCCACCGAACCGTCACGGGAGAATCCACGTGTCCGAATGGCTGGTCCTGGCCATCGCCATGGTGCTCGTCTGCGCCCTCGTCCTCGCCATCACCCTGATCCGGCACCGCCGGGTCGCCGGCGACGAGGACACCAGCGAAACCCCCGATGTCATCGAGTACATGACCATGATGGTGGGCGTGGTCTACGCGATCGTGCTGGGCCTGGCCATCGCGGGCGTCTGGGAGGCGCGCGGGGCCGCCGAGGACAGCGTCCGCCGCGAGGCACAGGCGCTGTACGAGGTCACCCAGCGCGCCGACGTCTATCCGGCCGCCGTCCGCGACCGGATCCGCGGAGAGGTGGACGCGTACGTCTCCCACACGGTCGCCGTGGACTGGCCGCTGCTGACCTCCGGGGAGGGCGCGTCGGCGGAGGGGGCCCGGCTCCTCGGCAAGCTGCGCAGCGACGTCACCCACCAGAGCCCGGCCACCGAGCTCCAGGCGCAGGCCTACCAGCCGCTGCTGGACCACATCGCCGCGGCGGATGACGCCCGCCACTCGCGCACCCAGAGCTCGGAGTCCACGCTGCCGAGCGTGGTGTGGTTCGGGCTGCTCGTCGGCGGGGTGGTCACGGTAGGGCTGATCTTCACCCTGCAGATCAGCCGCTCGGGGCGGGAACTGCTGCTGGCGGGGCTGTTCAGCGCGCTGATCGTGTTCCTGCTGTTCATGGTGTGGAGCTTCGACGCGCCCTACGGCCGCGACGGTATCGACTCCGCCGGCCCCTTCCAGGACCTGTTCCCGGCGACGGCGGCGGCCGCCGCGCGCTGAGTGCGCGGGAGCGGCACCGCCAGGCCGGCCCGGTCCCCTCGGGTCCGCCGCTCAGGCGCGGCCGCTCCCGGACAGCGCGGCCTGCTGCCGGACCGCCCGCACCACCGGCGAATGCCGCAGGGCGTGGGAGATCCGCAGCAGGTCGCGCGGCCCGTCCGCGGTGTCGAGCACGGTCTCCTCGCCGGCGCCGATGACCTTGCCCTCGGGGTCCGCCGCGCGGGCCTGTACGGCGGCCGCGACCATGGCGGCGTCGCCGACCGCGCGGGCGGTCGCCCCGTCGGCGCCCTCCGCGAGGGCCCGCTCGTGGGCCTCGTCGCGCAGACGCCGGTCGAAGTACGGGCCGAGGTGCAGGAATCCGTCGTGGATGTCCGACTCCCGCTGGATCACGCGCAGCTCGGCGGCGGACCACCAGGCCATCTGGACGGACGGGGTGCCGCCGGGCGCCGAGATCTGCACCTCCTGCCACAGCGAACCGAGCCTGCGGTACGTCGTCCAGGTCTCCCAGCTGTCCGACACCCGCTGGCAGACCAGCGGGAGCACGAAGCCGATCGCGCTGATCAGCGCGCCGACGGAGGCCAGCGGCGGGGCGACGAGCGTGCTGAGGAAGTCGAGGTCGCGGCCGGCCCAGCGGGCGATGACCGCGGACATCTTGGTCGCGTCGTAGCTGAGGTTGAACAGGTAGCCGACGACGATGATCATCAGGCCGACCCGCAGCCAGCCGCGCACCTGGAGGGACCAGCGCCAGCACATGGCGACCATCACCACCGCGGCCACGTTGTGCGCCGCCAGGTAGAGCGCGATCATCTCGCGGATGTACGGGGTGTTCGCGTAGTGGGTGTCCAGGTCGCGGAGCCGCTCCTCCGGAGCGTCGCCGAGGGCGAACAGCACGACCAGGGCCACGATCACGACGCTGTAGCCGAGGATCCAGCGCCGCGAGGTCCGGCGGGTCTCCTCGGGCGGTCCGCCCCGCCAGTTGACGACCAGCACCAGGCAGGACGCGCTGAACGCGGTGATCAGGCAGTACACCAGCGGGGCGGAGATGTTCGGCACGCCGGTCCAGCGGTTGACCGCCGCGATGGTGGGCGGGGCGGCGAAGGCGAACACGGCTCCGGCCAGCGTCAGCAGTGCGCAGACCGACCGGAGCAGCGGGTCACGCCAGTTGTGGCGCAGGGCCGGCAGCTTGAAGGCGAGGGAGACCGCCATCGCGGCTGCCGGTATGTAGTAGTCCTGGCCGTTCAACGATCGTTCCTGTGCCCCCGATAGCCCAGCGCTGCCTCGATCCGGCCCGCCAGATGGTCGCGTTGTGCCGGAGCCCGGTGGCTCGCCGACCCGGCGAGCCAGGTCCGGCACCGGCTGCCCAGCAGTAAGCCGAAGGTCTCGGCCTCGGTCTCCTCGCGTACGTCGGCACGCGTGCGCGCGGCGACGCGGCGGACCGTCTCGCCGATGTCGGCCTCGTCGGACAGCAGCCGGGCGGCGACGGCGGCGCCGTCGACGTGGTGGCTGCAGTGGCCGGCCTTCATGTGCCACAACTCGTGGCCCAGGATCACCAACTGGTGGTCGGGTGCCGTGCGCTCCTCGATGACCACGAGATCGCGGTCCGCCATGTCGAGCCACAGGCCGCTGGCCGTCCCCGGCGGGAACGAGGCCATCCGGAACTCCACCCGGCGGCCGCGGTGTCTGCTCATGCCCTCGCAGAGGGCGGCGTAGAGGTCCACGGGTTCCACGGGGGCGGTCAGCCGGATCCCGGCCACCAGCTCCCCGCACAACCGCCGCTGCTCTCTGCCTATGCTCACCGTTCTCCCCGTCGGCGCGGATCCGGATCAGGACTCAAGGATCAGACCCAGATGTTTCGACTGGGTCAGGATTCGTTCGGTTTGACGCTTTCGAGGAGCATGTCCAGCCATTCGGTCACCTTGTCCCGGTGCTTGTCGCTGGGCAGTTGAGCGGCTCTCCAGGCGATGCCCCGCACACCGTGGTTCTGGAGGAGTCTTGCCAGCGGATCCCCCGCCGAAGCGGCCGCGGCCGGTACGGTTTCCCGCGCGCGGCCCGCGAAGTCCTGGAGGAGCTGCTGCTCGGTCCGCTGGAGGGCGTCGGTGAGGGCGTCCGCGTCGTGGGCGGTGAGGAAGCCGGCGTGCACCCCGAAGAAGCGCTGGATCGCGTCGCAGTGTTCCATGGTGGGGCGGCGGTCGCCGTTGATCAGGGCGCCGGCCTGCTGCCGGGACATCCCGGCGCCGTCCGCGATCTCCTGCTGCGTGTAGCGGCGGCCGTTGGGTTTGACCCGGGTGCGCCGCAGCAGGTCGAGGCGCTGGAGGAATCGGGTCTGGAGATCGGGTTCGCCGGCCGGCCTGCCGTCGAGCAGGATCCTGACCACGTCCGTGGGCACGCCGGACGCCTCCGAGAGGCGCCGCAGGTCGAAGACCTGGTTCAGGTCGCGGCCCAGCTTGCCCGCGAGATCGGCGACGCGCGTGACGGTGGCTGCCAGGGGTGCGTGGGCCACCGCGACGGGAGCCGGGAAGCCGTCTGTCACCAGGGGTTCTCCTAGTTCGCACGAAGTCGGTACGGGCACATGGTCGGCTTCTGGAATCTAGCCGTTATCGCCCCGAAGGGCTAGAACGTGCCACAGCTGTGGCGGGAATGAGCTGTCAAGAGGCTGGAATTGCCACAATAGTTGACACTCGAATGAAGTCGGTAGCAGGATCGCCACACGGAAATGAAGATCCAGACCGTGAGGAGGGGGAGCTCTCGGTGCCACATCTCGCAGCGGTGGGCCCGGCCGACGGCCTCGCCCGAGCCGGTGAGGAGCGCCTGGCGGGCGAGGAGTCCGCACGCGGCGCCGTGCGGTCGGAGCGACGCAAGGAGATTTTGCGCCAGCGCCGCGAGGAACTGGGGCTGAGCCAGGAGGACCTCGCCGCTCGGCTGCGCATCAGCGTGCGCGCGTACGGCAATTGGGAACGCGGCCTGGTCAAGGAGTGGACGGACCGCAAACTGCTGGCCCTGGCAGAGGCGTTGGAGATGAGCGAGCGGCAGTGCTTCTGGCTCTTCCGCGTCATGGTCGACCGTGATCCCCCGCCCACCTGGCGGGCGTCCGAGGAGAACCGGCTGCCCGAGGACCCCGCGCAGCGCGACTACCTGTGCGACTACGCGGCCCTGATGGAATCCGTCCCCTACCCGAGCTTCCTCGTGGACCACCGCTGGGACGTCGCGCTCACCAACTCGGCCTTCGACCAGCTCTTCCAGTCGGTCCGGCCGCATCCCACGGCCCTGCCGGACGACAACTTCCTGCGCTTCGTGCTGTTCCACCCGGACGCCGCGGCCGTGCTGGAGGACCACGAACCCGGCTGGTGCGTACCGCTGCTGGCCCAGTTCGCGACCGCGCTCGACGCCGCCCCGGAGGACGAGGGGCTGCGCAGCATCCGCCAGGAGGTGGCCCGCGATCCCTTCATGGAGGCGGCCTACCGCTACGGCGTGCCGCACTGGCTGAGCATGCGCGGAGCCGAGGCGGCC
The DNA here is from genome assembly GCF_055588085.1 of Streptomyces sp. NPDC046303. Taxonomy (NCBI): domain Bacteria; kingdom Bacillati; phylum Actinomycetota; class Actinomycetes; order Kitasatosporales; family Streptomycetaceae; genus Streptomyces; species Streptomyces sp. NPDC046303. The sequence continues at coordinate 99,757 of NZ_JBVJFA010000008.1, read as the reverse complement.
GAACAGGACGGGGCGGTACGGACCGTGCGCCACCCCGACCCGCGGCGGGGGCTGGTGCGCTGCCGGATGGTGGCCGAGACCAGCCGGATGCTGGACGGGATGGGGCTGACCCGGATCACGCTGATCCTCTCGGCGCCGCAGGGTGCGCCGATGGGTCCGGTCGGAGGCGGCGGGACGGTCCAGCAGCAGGGCGCCAGACTGCGCGCCGTGCCGTCGCTGGGGGAGTGAGCGGCCGGGGGAGACTGGTCCCCGTAGGTCGCGTGCCACGGACGCCGTGCCGGTCCCGTGTCACCGATCGTGGCACTGGTGTCGGTGAAGGGCGGTAAGGGCGTGCGGCTGACGATCCTCGGCGGGGGCGGGTTCCGGGTACCCCTCGTCTACGGAGCGCTCCTCGGCGACCGTGCCGAGGGCCGGGTGACCGAGGTGACCCTGTACGACGCGGATCCGGCGCGGCTCGGCGCCATGGTCCGGGTGCTCGCGGACCAGGCGGCCGCCGCCGGAGTGTCCGACGCCCCGGCCGTCACGGCGACCGGGGACCTCGACGAGGCCCTGCGCGGGGCCGACTTCGTGTTCTCGGCCATCCGGGTCGGCGGGCTCGAAGGGCGGGCCGCCGACGAGCGGATCGCACTGGCCGAGGGGGTCCTGGGCCAGGAAACGGTGGGCGCGGGCGGGATCGCGTACGGTCTGCGGACCGTTCCGGTGGCCCGGGAGATCGCGCGCAGGATCGCCCGTACCGCACCGGACGCCTGGGTCATCAACTTCACCAACCCGGCCGGCCTGGTGACCGAGGCGATGGCCGAGGAGCTCGGCGAGCGCGTGATCGGCATCTGCGACTCGCCCGTGGGGCTGGGCCGGCGCATCGCCCGGCTGCTGGGTGCCAGGCCGCAGGAGGCCTGGATCGACTACGTCGGCCTCAACCACCTGGGCTGGGTGCGCGGGCTGCGCGTCGCCGGCCGCGACGAACTGCCCCGGCTGCTGGCCGACACCGAGGCGCTGGAGTCCTTCGAGGAGGGCCGGCTCTTCGGGGCCGACTGGCTGCGCTCGCTCGGCGCGATCCCGAACGAGTACCTGCACTACTACTACTTCAACCGCGACACCGTACGGGCGTACCGGGAGGCCGCGCAGACGCGCGGGGCCTTCCTGCGCGACCAGCAGCGCGGGTTCTACGCCGAGGCGGGCCGGGACGGGGTGCCGGCCGGGGCGGCGCTGGCCGCCTGGGACCGGACCCGGGCCGAGCGCGAGGCCACGTACATGGCCGAGAACCGCGAGGCGGCGGGGGTCGGCGAGCGCGACGAGAGCGACCTGGAGTCCGGCGGCTACGAGAAGGTGGCGCTCGCGCTGATGCGGGCCATCGCCCGGGACGAGCGGGCCACGCTGATCCTCAACGTCCGCAACGGTTCGACCCTGTCGGTCCTCGACGCGGAAGCCGTGATCGAGGTGCCCTGCCTGGTCGACGCGAACGGCGCCCACCCGGTGGCGGTCGCCCCGCTGCCGCTGCACGCGGTCGGCCTGGTGACGGCGGTCAAGGCGGTCGAGCGGGAGGTGCTGGCGGCCGCGGCGAGCGGCTCGCGGGCGGCCGCGGTGAAGGCTTTCGCACTGCACCCGCTGGTGGACTCCGTGGGCGTGGCCCGGCGGCTGCTGGAGGGGTACGCGTCCGAGCACCCGGGCCTGGCCTACCTGCGCTGATGCCCGCGCGGGGCCTCCGTACGGTCGCCCGTGCGGCCCAGTGCCGCATGCGGCCGGGCGGGGAGGCTGTGAGAGTGCGAGGGTGACGACTGCCCCCGCCGGCACTCCCGCCGACAGCCCTCCCGCACCGGCGACGGCGCCCCCCGTGCTCGACCGGCGGCGGCGCAACGTCATCTTCGGCACGATCATGCTCGGCGTACTGCTGGCGGCCCTCGACCAGACGATCGTGGGCACCGCCCTGCCCACGATCGTGGCGGATCTCGGCGGCGGGGACCACATGGCGTGGGTGGTGACCTCCTACCTGCTCGCGGAGACCGTCGCGACGGTGCTGGTGGGCAAGTTCGGCGACCTGTTCGGCCGGAAGTTGATCTTCCAGGTGTCGGCGGTCATCTTCATCAGCGGCTCCTTCCTGTGCGGCCTGGCCGGCAACATGACCTTCCTGATCCTGTGGCGGGGGGTCCAGGGCATCGGCGCCGGCGGTCTGATGGTCACCGCGATGGCGCTGATCGCCGATGTGGTGCCCCTGCGCGAGCGGGGCAAGTACCAGGGTTTGATCGGCGCCGTCTTCGGCGTCTCCACCGTCATCGGGCCGCTCCTCGGCGGACTGTTCACCGACCAGCTGAGCTGGCGGTGGTGCTTCTACGTCAACGTGCCGATCGCGATCCTCGTCGTCATCGCGGCCGCCCGGACGATCCCGTCGGTACGGGCCGCGGGTAAGCCGGTCATCGACTACCTCGGCATCGCCCTGGTGGCGATCGGCTCGAGCGCCCTGATCCTGGCCACCAGCTGGGGTGGCAACGAGTACGCCTGGAGCTCGGCGCCCATCATCGGCCTGTTCGCGGGCGGCGCCCTCGCGCTGGCGCTGTTCTGCCTGGCCGAGACGCTGGCCGCGCAGCCGATGCTCCCCATGCGGCTCTTCCGCAATCCGGTCTTCTCCGTCTGCTCCGTCCTCAGCTTCGTCGTCGGGTTCGCGATGCTCGGCGCGATGACCTTCCTGCCGACCTACCTCCAGTACGTCGACGGGGACTCGGCCACCATCTCGGGCGTCCGGACCCTGCCGATGGTCTTCGGGCTGCTGCTCGCCTCGGTCTTCAGCGGCAACGTCACCAGCAAGACCGGCCAGTACCGGATCTTCCCGATCGCGGGCTGCGCGGTCATGGGCGTCGGCCTGTACCTGCTGTCGCGGATGGAGCCCGGGACGAGCACCCTGCTGGAGTCGCTGTACATGTTCGTGCTCGGTGCCGGCATCGGCCTGTCCATGCAGGTGCTGACGATCGCCGTGCAGAACACGGTGGACTACGCCGACCTCGGCACGGCGACCTCCGGGGTCACGTTCTTCCGTACGCTCGGCAGCTCCTTCGGAACGGCGGTGTTCGGGACGATCTACGCGAACAGCCTGGGGCCCGAGCTGAGGGCGGGGGTAGCGGAGGCGGCGCGGCTCACCGGGGAGGACCCGGCGCGCCTGGCCGAGGCCGCGTCGAGCCCGCAAGGGGTGCACGGCCTCGATCCGACGGCTGCGGGACCGGTGATCGACGCCTACGCGCAGGCCCTGCACACGGTGTTCCTCTGGACCGTGCCGGTGGCGGTCTTCGGGCTGGTCGTCGGGTTGTTCCTCAAACAGGTCAAGCTGCGGGACAGCGCCCGCGCAGGGTCGACGGACATGGGGGACGGCTTCGCCTCGCCGGCCACGGCCAGCGGGGATTCGGCCAAGCTGCTGGAGCTCGCGGTCGGCAAACTCGTCCGGAGCATGGGGGCGGAGACGGCGCGCTCGATCGTCCACGCCTCCGACACCCGGCTGGACATGGCGGGTGCGTGGGCGGTGATGCAGGTGGAACTCATGACCCGGACGGTGGGCTACGCCAGCCTCGGGCTGATCGCCGGCCGCCGCTCCGTGCCGTCGGAGGTGCTGCTCCCGGTCTTCGACCGGATGGTGGAGGAGGGCTACCTCACCCGCGAGGGCACCTTCTTCGCGCTGACCCCGGCCGGTCAGCGGGAGGCCGGCGTCATTTCGGAGGCGTGGGCCGACTGGCTGGGCGACCAGCTGGAGAAGGACCGCGGCCGGCCGCGGAGCGCGGAGCTGAGGGTGGCGGCGGACGCGATCGCGAAGCGACTGCTGGCGGAGGACCTGGGCGAGGGCAACTTCGCGCCGCGGCCGGTGGCGTAGGGAGGCGCGCCGGGGACGGCGCGGGGAACCTTCGGGGGCAGCCGGTCGTCCTTCCCTGCGGGAGCACGACCAAGGCCGCCACGACCAAGGCGCCACGACCAAGGCGCCACGACCAAGGCGACGAACGCGGGGAACGCGAGCAACGGGGGTACCACTCATGGCCGTCACGCTGGCGGAGGAGATCATGCTGCTCTCCCTGGACGACGAGTCCGGGGCGGCGCGGCAGCGGCAGGCGGTGGGCTGGGCCGTGGCGGGCGGGATCCTGCTCGAACTCGCCCTGGCGGAGCGGGTGTCGGTGAAGGGCAAGTACCTGGAGCTGGCGGACGATACGCCCACCGGGGAGGAACTGCTCGACGGCCGGCTCCGGTTGATCGGGACTTGGCTGCGCGGACGCAGCAAGCGCCGGGTGACGGACTGGCTGGCGAAAGACCAGGCCAAGGCGGTCGGCGCCGCCGTGGAACGGCTGCGCGCACGCGACGTGGTCGCGCTGGAGGAGAGCAAGGTGCTCGGGGTGTTCCCGCGGCGCCGTTATCCCGAGACCGACGGCACGGTCGAGCGGGCGCTGCGGGAGCGGCTCGCCGCCGTCGTGCTCCGGGGCGCCGAACCGGACGAGCGCACGGCAGGTCTCGTCGCGCTGCTCCACGCGGCAAAACTGCATGCGCTCGCCTTCCCCGACGTGCCGCGCAAGCAGGTCACGTCGCGGATGGCCGAGACAGCCGCCGGCCAGTGGGCGGCCGAGAGCGTGCGCGCCGCCGTCCGCGACATGCAGGCGGCGATGGCGGCGGTCACGGTGGTGACGGTCGCCGCGGTGACCTGAAGGTTCCGCGGGCCTACGGCGTGGGGGTGGGCGGAGCCGGGGGGTTCGTCCCGGCCGCGGCCGCGGTCGGGTAGTCGTACGTGGGCAGGGGCGGCAGCGCCGTGAGGTCCGGGCGCCAGACGCGCAGCACCCCCACGGACGGCTCGTAGAGGGCCGTGGGGATGTCGGCCGGGTCGAACCACTGCCAGCGGGCGATCTTGTCCGGCTCGGTGACCGCGGGGACGCCGTCGGCCGTCGCGGTCACGGCGGCGGCCGTGAGCCGGGTCAGGCCCGCCTCCGCGTCGATCTGCACGGAGAGGATCCGGATCGCCTCGGGATCCACACGCAGAGCCGTTTCCTCGGCCAGTTCCCGGGCGGCGGCCTGCTCGAAGCCCTCCCCGGCGTCGACCTTGCCGCCCGGCAGCTCCCAGCGGCCGTCGTGCGCCTGGCCGAGCAGGACCCGGCCGTCCGGGCCGACCACGACCAGGCCGACTCCGACGACGGCATGGGGCTGCGCGGTCGCCCGTTCGGGGCGTCCGGGGCGTTCGGGGTGCTCGTCGGTGGTGCTCATGTGCGTCCTTCCGGTGAGGTGGTCGGCCTGGCACGGACGTGGATGCGCTCGCCCTGCGGCCCGAAGAGGCTGAGGCACTCCGCCCCGTGCGGGCCCGCGTTGAAGAACGCGTGCGGGGTGCGCGTGTCGAACTCGGCGACCTCGCCCGGTCCCAGGATGAGGTCGTGCTCGCCCAGCAGCAGCCGGATGCGCCCGGAGAGCACGTACAGCCATTCGTAGCCCTCGTGGACGCGCAGTTCCGGCACGGGCGGGGTGCCTTCGACGGCCGGGTAGACCTGTTTGAAGGCGTGTACCCCGCCGAAGTGGCGGGTCAGCGGCACGATGGTGGTGCCGTGGCGGACGAGGGGGCGCGGGCGGATCCGCGGATCGCCGGTCTCGGGCGCGCCGACCAGCTCGTCCAGCGCCACCCGGTGCGCCTTGGCCAGCGGGAGCAGCAGTTCCAGCGTCGGCCTGCGCTGTCCGGATTCGAGCCGGGACAGGGTGGAGAGGGAGATTCCGGTGGCCTCGCTGAGCTGGGCGAGGGTGGTGCCGCGCTCTTGGCGCAGGGCGCGCAGCCGGGGCCCCACGGCGGTCAGTACGCCGGCGAGATCGTCGTCCTCCTTCTCGGTGCCCATGCTTCCATTTGCCGCTTCGGCAACAGCATTTGTCAAGTGGGGCAGACGGGCAGATCCTCACCGGTATGGACAGGGACAGGGACAGGGACATGGACAGCGGGAAGGATGAAGAGGCGATGACGGAACGGTTCGATGTGGTGGTCGTCGGCGGCGGAGCCGCCGGGCTCGCCGGGGCGCTGACCCTGGTCCGGGCCCGCCGCTCGGTGCTGGTGCTCGACTCGGGCAGCCCGCGCAACGCACCCGCGGCGCACCTGCACGCGTACCTCGGCCAGGACGGGCAGAGCCCGGCCGACCTGCTGGCCCGCGGAAGGGCCGAGGTCGCCGGCTACGGCGGCCGGATCCGGCCGGGCACGGTCGTCGCCGCGGACCGGCTGCCCGGCGGGGGCTTCCTGGTCCGCTGCGGCGACGGCTCGACCGTCCGGGCGGGGCGGCTGCTGGTCGCCACCGGCCTGGTGGACGAACTGCCCGCCGTGCCGGGACTGCGGGAGCGCTGGGGGCGCGACGTGCTGCACTGCCCGTACTGCCACGGCTGGGAGGTGCGGGACGAGCAGGTCGCGGTACTGGCCGACGGCCCCCTCGCCGTGTTCCAGGCCGGGCTGTGGCGGCAGTGGAGCGCCCGGACCACGCTGCTCTCGCACACCTGGCGGCTCACCGACGAGGACCGGGAGCTGCTGGCGGCCCGGGGCGTCGAGGTCGTCGAGGGCGAGGTGACCGGGCTCCTCGTCGACGAGGACCGGCTGACCGGGGTGACCCTGGCCGGCGGGGGAGCGGCCCGGTGCGGGGCGCTCGTGGTGGCACCCCGGTTCACCGCGCGCTCAGGAGTCCTGAGGGGCCTGGGCCTGCCGACGGCCGCTCTGGAGCGTGACGGCCACGTCGTCGGGACCTGCGTCGAGTCCGACCCGGCGACCGGGGCCACCGCGCACCCGGGTGTCTGGGCGGCGGGCAACGTGACCTCCCCGATGGAGCAGGTCGCCGGGGCGGCCGCCCAGGGGGTGCGCGCGGCCGTCGCGATCAACGCCGACCTGATCGAGGAGGAGACGCGGCGTGCCGTGGAGGCGTACCGCGCGGGAGGCGGGCGGACGCCGGCCGTCTCGGTCTGAGCAGGCGCCGAGCGGTGCCTCCGCACATCCGGCCCCTCGGACAATCGTGCGGGTTTCGGTCGGCCTTCGATCGTGCAGGCTCCCTGCGATGTGATCGTCGTACGGTTCATCGGCTCAGGGGGGCGCAATGGCACATGTACTGGTCATCGGCGGAGGTGTCGGAGGGCTGGCCACCGCTCTGCTCGCGGCACGGCAGGGTCACACGGCGGAGCTGTTCGAGCGGGACACGCGCGCGCCGGGGACCGCGCTCGACCGCGACTTCTTCGGCTGGCGGCGGCCGACCGTGCCGCAGGCGAGCCAGCCGCACGCGCTGTTGGGAGCCGCGCGCAACGTCCTGCGCGAGGACCTGCCCGACGTCCACGCGGAGATGCTGAGGCTGGGGGCGCGCGAGCGGCACGAGCTGGACTGGTTCGACGAACGGCCCCCCGCGCGCCCCGGCGACGAGGACCTCGTCATGCTCCAGGCCCGGCGGATCCTCCTGGAGAGCGCGCTGGCCACCGCCCTGCGCGCCGAACAGGGAGTCGTCTCGCGGTACGGGGAACCGGTCACGGGGCTGCTCACGGCATCCGGGTGCGGTGGCGGGGGCGGTGACGGGCTCGGGCGCGGGGAGGGGCCGGGGGTCCGCGTGACGGGAGTGACCACGGAGGCCGGGAGCTATCAGGGGGACCTCGTGGTGGACGCGGGCGGGCGGCGCGGCGGCGTCGAGCGCTGGCTCACCGCGGCGGGATGCCGTCCCCCGGTCGTGGAACGGCACCGTACGGGGCTCGCGTACTTCTGCCGCTGGTACCGGCTGCCCGACGGCATGGACGAGGGTCCGCGCCGTCCCTGGGCGGTGACGGGCGGCGCCTTCGCCGGGTGCGCGGTCTTCCCCGCCGACAACCGGGTCTTCGCCGTGACCCTGTTCGTGCACACCACGGACACCACGCGCTCGGCGCTGCGCGACCCCGCCGTGTTCGAGGCCGCGGCCCGTTCCTTCCCGCCGGGCGCGGCCTGGCTGGCACTCGGCGGCGCACCGCTGTCGGAGGTGCTCGCCACGGCGAGTCTGGACAACCGGTGGAGCGCGCTGGTCGACGAGCGGGGGCCGGTGGTGACCGGGCTGGTGCCGGTCGGCGACGCGATCACGCACACCAACCCGACCCTCGGGCAGGGCACCTCGCTCGCGCTGTGGGCGGCCCGCAGGGTGGCCCGTACGGCACACCGGGACCCGGGGTCGGAGCGGTTCGCCGCCGAGCACCACGCGTGGGCGGTGCGCACCCTGAAGCCGTGGTTCGACTTCCAGGTCGTCGCGGACGCGGCCATCGGGGAGCGGTTCGCGACCCGGGTCGGACGTACGGGGACGGCCCGCGAGGTGGCGGCGCTGTTCGACTGCGCGCTGGAGGATCCGGAGGTGATGCGGGCCCGGGCCAGGGTCCGGCACCTGGCCGACATGCCGGAGCGGGCCTACGCGGATCCGGAGGTCCGGGCCCGGGTGGCGCGCTGGCTCGCGGCGCGGCCGGACTACGAGCCGAACGCGACGGGACCGGACCGTGCGGAGTGGGAGAAGCTCACGGCGGGCTGACACGGCGGGCTGACACAGCGGGCTGACACGGCGGGTGGCCGGGTGCCGGTCGACGCCCTTGGGCGCTGGTCAGCCGGCCGGGGGAGCGCCGAGCACTTCGGCGAGGTCGTAGCGGACGACCTCCTCCAGCTGGTCGTACGTGCAGCTCTCCGGCACCCGGTCGGGCCGCCAGCGGCGGAACTGCGCGGTGTGCCGGAAGCGGTCGCCCTCCATGTGGTCGTAGGCCACCTCGAGGACCCGCTCGGGGCGCAGCGGCACCCAGGACAGGTCCTTCTTGCCGGTCCAGCGGCTCTGCGCGCCGGGCAGCCGGGCGCTCTCGTGGGCGGACTCCTCGGCCCAGGCCGCCCACGGATGGCCCTCGGCGTCCGGCATGCGCAGCGGTTCGAGCTCCTCGACCAGCTCGGCGCGGCGCTTCATGGAGAACGCGGCGCACACGCCGACGTGCTGGAGGGCGCCGTGCCCGTCGTACAGCCCGAGCAGCAGCGATCCGACAATCGGACCGCTCTTGTGGAAACGGAAACCCGCGAGGACGACGTCCGCCGTACGCTCGTGCTTGATCTTGTACATGAGGCGGGCATCGGGCCGGTAGGGGAGATCGAGGGGTTTGGCGATCACCCCGTCGAGCCCGGCGCCCTCGAACTGCTCGAACCACTCCTGCGCGAGCGCGGGGTCGGTGGTGGCGGGCGCGAGGTGGACGGGGGGCCGAGCGGTGGAGAGGGACCGGGCGAGGGCGCTGCGGCGCTGGGCGAGCGGGGTGTCGAGGAGCGACTCGTCGCCGAGCGCGAGCAGGTCGAAGGCGACGAAGCTGGCGGGGGTCGTCTCGGCGAGCAGGTTCACGCGCGAGGCGGCGGGGTGGATGCGCTCGGTCAGCTGGTCGAAGTCGAGACGCCCGCCGTTGACGATCACGACCTCGCCGTCGATGACGCAGCGGTCGGGCAGGTTCTCCTTGAGGGCCGTCACCAGCTCGGGAAAGTACCGGGTCAGGCTCTTGCCGGTCCGGCTGCCGATCTCGATCTCGTCGCCGTCGCGGTGCACGACGGCCCGGAAGCCGTCCCACTTGGCCTCGTACTGCATCCCGGGCGGGATCTTCGTCACGGACTTGGCGAGCATCGGTTTCACGGGTGGCATCACCGGCAGGTCCATGTCTCCGATTCTGCGGCGGTCCGTCCGCGCCCGCCCGGTGTGCGCACCCGGCCCGACGCGCCTACCGTGGCGCACATGGGTTCTGCCGGCAATGCCATCGAGCTGGACGCGGGAGGGCGGACGGTGCGGCTGTCCAGCCCGGACAAGGTGTACTTCCCCGAGCGCGGTCTCACCAAGCGGGATGTGGCCGAGTACTACCTGGCGGTCGCGGACGGCATCACCCGCGCCCTGCGCAACCGGCCGACCACCCTGGAACGCTATCCGGAGGGGGTGGAGGGGGAGTCCTTCTTCCAGAAGCGGGCGCCGAAGAACCTTCCCGACTGGATCCCGACCGCCCACATCGCCTTCCCGAGCGGACGCAGCGCCGACGAGATCTGCCCGACCGAGCCGGCCGCCGTCCTGTGGGCCGCCAATCTGGGCTGCCTCACCTTCCATCCGTGGCCGGTGCGGCGCGAGGACACCGACCGGCCCGACGAGCTGCGGATCGACCTGGACCCCCAGCCGGGCACCGACTACCACCACGCGGTGGCGGCCGCGCACGAACTGCGGGGCCTGCTCGATGAGCTGGGGCTGCGGGGCTGGCCCAAGACCTCGGGCGGCCGCGGCCTGCACGTCTTCGTGCCGATCGAGCCGCGCTGGACCTTCACCGAGGTCCGCAGGTGCGCCATCGCCCTCGGCCGCGAACTGGAACGCCGCATGCCGGGCAAGGTCACGACGGCCTGGTGGAAGGAGGAGCGCGGCGAGCGGATCTTCGTCGACTACAACCAGACGGCACGCGACCGCACGATCGCCTCCGCCTACTCCGTCCGCCCCCGCCCGCACGCCCCGGTGTCGGCGCCGCTGCGCTGGGACGAGGTGGACGACGCGGAGCCGCGCGACTTCGACATCGTGACGATGCCGGCCCGCTTCGCCGAACTGGGCGACTTGCACGCGGACATGGACGACCACGCCTTCACCCTCGACGCCGTACTCGAACTCGCCGCCCGCGACGAACACGAACACGGCCTGGGCGACATGCCCTACCCCCCGGACTACCCGAAGATGCCGGGCGAACCGAAACGCGTCCAGCCGAGCCGCGAGAAGAAGCACGAGGACTGACCATGCTCACCCGGGGTGAGGGGGGCCGCGTGGCCCGGTGTTGATCGAGCGTTGATCGGACGTCCATCGAGGGCGGACAGGATCACCGGCATGTCGATGAACACCACTGCCGCCACCCCCACCGCCTGGTACGACCTCGCCCTGTGCGCCCAGACCGGCCCGGGCTTCTTCTTCCCGGAGCCCGGCTCGTCGCTGCGCGACGCGAAGCGGCTGTGCGGGGCGTGCGAGGGGCGTGCGGCGTGTCTGGAGTACGCCCTGGCCAATGACGAGCGCTTCGGCGTCTGGGGCGGCCTCTCGGAGTCCGAGCGCATGGCCCTGCGGCCCCGCCCCAGCTGATCCGGTCAGTCCCGTCGGCGCCGGGTCCATGACGCGCAGCCGCCCTGGCAGAGCGCTGCTCTGCCAGGGCGGAAAGACGCAGGACCGTGACCGTCAGCCCTTGCGGGCGGCGAGGCGGGCCGCGCGGGCGGCCAGGCGCTCGTCGAACTTCCGGGCCTCGGAGTCCAGGCCGTTCATGAACAGGCCGAGCTCCTCCTGGGCCTTCTGGCCGTCCGGCCCGAGGCCGTCGATGTCCATGATCTTCAGGAAGCGGATCACGGGGCTCAGCACGTCGTCGTGGTGGATCCGCAGGTTGTAGACCCCGCCGATCGCCATCTGCGCGGCCATCCGCTCGAAGCCGGGCATACCGTGTCCGGGCATCCGGAAGTTCACCACGACGTCCCGTACGGCCTGCATCGTCAGGTCCGGGGCGAGCTCGAAGGCCGCGCCCAGCAGGTTGCGGTAGAAGACCATGTGCAGGTTCTCGTCCTGCGCGATGCGCGCCAGCATCCGGTCGCACACGGGGTCACCGGACTGGTGGCCGGTGTTGCGGTGCGAGATGCGGGTGGCGAGCTCCTGGAAGGCGACGTACGCCACCGAGTGCAGCATGGAGTGGCGGTTGTCGGACTCGAAGCCCTCCGACATGTGCTGCATGCGGAACGCTTCCAGCTTGTCCGGGTCCACGGCGCGCGAGGCCAGCAGGTAGTCGCGCATCACGATGCCGTGGCGGCCCTCCTCGGCCGTCCAGCGGTGCACCCACGTGCCCCAGGCGCCGTTGCGGCCGAAGAGCGTGGCGATCTCGTGGTGGTAGCTGGGGAGGTTGTCCTCCGTCAGCAGGTTCACGACCAGCGCGATCTTGCCGATGTCGGTGACCTTGGACTGCTGGGGGTCCCAGGCCTCGCCGTCCTCGAAGAAGCCCGGGAAGTTCCGGCCGTCGCTCCACGGGACGTACTCGTGGGGCATCCAGTCCTTGGTGACCTTCAGATGGCGGTTGAGCTCCTTCTCGACCACCTCTTCCAGCGCGTACAGCAGCTTGGCGTCGGTCCACGCCTCCGAGCTGCCGAGGTGGGGAGAGGTGATCGTCACGGGTACTCCTGGGTGCAAAGCGAATTACTTACGGTTCCGTAGCCTACGGAGTCGTAGGTTAAGCGCGACATCAGGACCAGCCAAGCCCCAGGCAGGGCTATGACCGGTTACATCCAGTTATCTGTGCAGTTTGGAGGAGCCCTGAGAGGGAATTCCGGCGCCAAAGTCACGCCACCAGGTGGTCCCCCGCTCCCGCCTTGACGGCCGGGATCAGCGCCCGGAGGGCGTCGACCGAGTCGGTCACGTACGCCGGGGCGGCGGAGGGCCAGGCGCGCGCGCCTGCGGGTCGGGCTGCGGCCGCGGCGGGTCGGCGGTGTCGAAGACCGCCTGCGCGTCCCTTCTCCCGCTCCTGCACCATCGCCGCGAGCAGGTCCACCAGGCCGGTGCCGGGGCAGTCGTAGGGGAAGGCGAGGGTGCGGACGCGCTCGGCGCCGATGCCGATCCGGCCGGATTCGATGTTCGGGATGCGGGTGCGGTTCACCCCCAGGAGAGTGGCTCCCACCGCACCCGGCGGATCAGTCGTGCCACAGCGTCTCCCGGACCTCCTCGGCCGTGGTGGCCCGCAGCTCGCCGTCCAGCAGCAGCCACCGGGTGATGCCGATCGACTCCAGGAACGGCACGTCATGGCTGGCCACCACGAGCGCCCCCTCGTACGAATCCAGCGCGTCCGTCAACTGCCCCACGCTGGCCAGGTCCAGGTTGTTCGTCGGCTCGTCCAGCATCAGCAGCTGCGGAGCCGGCTCGGCGAGCAACAGCGCCGCCAGCGCCGCGCGGAAGCGCTCGCCGCCGGACAGCGTGCCCGCGGGCCGGTCCGCCCGGGCGCCCCGGAACAGGAAGTGCGCCAGCCGCGCCCGGGTCAGGTTGTTCGTGGCCTGCGGGGCGAACCGTGCCACGTTCTCCACGACCGACCGGGTCTCGTCGAGCACGTCCAGCCGCTGGGGCAGGTACCGCGTGGTCACATGGCTCACCGCCGCCCCGGACTCCGGCGCGAGCAGCCCCGCGACCGTGCGCAACAGGGTGGTCTTGCCCGAGCCGTTGCGGCCCACCACGGCGATCCGCTCCGGGCCGTGGATCTCCCATTCGCCCCGTACGGATGCCCCGTGGGCCAGCCGCAGATCGCTCAGGGTCAGGACGCGCCGGCCCGGCGGGACGAGGGTGGCGGGCAGTTCGATCCGGATCGTGTCGTCGTCGCGGACCGCCTCCACCGCGTGGTCCAGCCGTTCCTTGGCCTGGGCCAGCTTCTCGGTGTGCATGATGCGGTGCTTGCCGGCCGACTCCTGCGCGGCCCGCTTGCGGGCGCCCATCACGATCTTCGGCTCGCGCTTGGTGTCGTACATCTTCTGGCCGTACCGCTTGCGCCGGGCCAGCTTGACCTGGGCGTCGGCCAGTTCGCGCTTCTGCCGCTGCACGTCGGCCTCCGCGACGCGGACCATGCGTTCGGCCGCATCCTGCTCGGCGGCGAGCATGTCCTCGTACTCCGTGAAGTTCCCGCCGTACCAGCGGACTTCACCGTCGCGCAGATCGGCGATCTGGTCGACCCGCTCCAACAGCTCCCGGTCGTGGCTGACCAGGACCATCACCCCCGTCCAGGACTCCACTGCCGCGTACAGCCGGCCGCGGGCCCGGAGGTCCAGGTTGTTGGTGGGCTCGTCCAGCAGCAGGACGTCGGGACGCTCGAGCAGCAGGGCGGCCAGCCGCAGCAGTACGCACTCGCCGCCCGACAGTTCGCCGACGGTCCGGTCCAGGCCGATCCGGGCGAGTCCGAGCTGGTCGAGCGTGGCCAGGGCCCGCTCCTCCACGTCCCAGTCGTCGCCCACGGCCGCGAAGTTCGCCTCGGTGGCCTCGCCCGCCTCGATGGCGTGCAGGGCGGCCCGGGCGCTCCGGATGCCGAGCGCCTCGTCCACCCGCAGTGCGGTGTCGAGGGTGAGGTTCTGAGGGAGGTACCCGACGCTGCCGGCGACCGACAACTGGCCGCCGGAGGGCGTCAGTTCACCTGCGATGAGCTTCAGCAGAGTGGACTTTCCGCAGCCGTTGAGCCCGATCAGGCCGGTGCGGCCGGGGCCGACGGTGAGTTGGAACCCGTCGAACACGGGGGTGCCGTCGGGCCAGTCGAAGGACAGGGCGGAGCAGGTGAGATAGGCAGGGGTATGGCTCATGGAGGCCTCCAGGTTGCGTGGATGGTGCGTGCAACGCGGGGAGACGGCCGGCTGTCAGGTGGCGGTGGCCGGTGTCTCGAACCTCAGACGAGCAATGTCCTGCTCCGTTTCGACGGCAATGGGTCGATCACGAAGCTACGGGCGGCCGGAGCCGCCCGCAAACGAATTAACGGTCCGGTGCCTCAGCGGGTGTCGCGCATCAGCTCGGCCAGGCTGTGGTCCATGTCGAGGTACAGGTGCTCCAGGCCGGGCGGGACCACCGTGGAGGCCCGCTCCAGGAACCGGTGCAGCTCGGCGGTCAGCACCAGGACGATCGCCACGCCTTCCGGCGCGTGGAACTCGATGGTGGTGCGGTCGCCGTCGTACGGGCGCACTCGCACGTCGCCGCAGCCGGACGGGCGGTCCAGCCCCGACTCCAGCAGCTCGCGGGAGAAGGTCCAGGAGACCTCGATCCCCTCCAGCGTGGCGGGGGCGGGGAAGGCCATGCGCACGGCGAACGGATCCGCCCGGTCGTAGCAGAGGGTGACGGGAACGGTCTCGACCTTCGGCGCGGTGGCGACCAGACGGGCCTGTACGGCCTGCTCGATGACAGTGATCACGGCTCACTCCCTTGCGGCGGATCTGCTGCCGGGCTGTGGGGTGGAACCCGGCAACCCGATAGACGCCGGAATCGGCAAATCCGTGCAGGGAAGGTGACGTGAGCTGTGTCACCGATTGGCCGGAACCTGACTGTGTGATCGCACAGAGTAACCGTCGCGCAGGTGCGACGGCAGGAGGGGCAGTGCCAGCCGCCCGCTCCGGAGAGATCGCAGAAGGGCTGGTAACCGATCACTCCACAGGCGCAAAGCACGGCACAAGACGCCCCGGCCGGGTAACGCGCGGCGGGTGACGCGCCCTGGACGGGGAATCGGGCGTGCGTTAGCTTCCGGCGCCATGAGACTTCTGGGAATTGGCATGTGCGCGGCAGTTTTGGCGGCGGGCTTACTGGCCGCGCCCGCCCACGCGTCCGCGGCCGGAGAACCGGCGGAACTGCGCGGCGCGGGCTGGGCACTGAAGGACACCGGCAAGGAGGTCCGCTTCCGGGGGCTGGCGGCCGTCAGCCGGACCACGGCCTGGGTCGCCGGTTCCAAGGGCACCGTCCTGCGCACCCTGGACGGCGGCCGCAGCTGGCAGGACGTCTCGCCGCCGGCCGCGGTCGCGGAGGGCCTGGAACTGCGCGATGTCGAGGCCTTCGACGCGCGGCGCGCGGTGGCCCTGTCGATCGGCGAGGGCGAGGCCTCCCGGGTGCTGCGCACCGAGGACGGCGGCGCCACCTGGACCGAGACCTTCCGCAACCCCGACCCGCGGGCCTTCTACGACTGCCTCACCTTCTTCGACCCGCGGCACGGGCTGGCGATGAGCGACCCGGTGGACGGCAGGTTCCGCATCCTGTCCACGGACGACGGCGGACGGAGCTGGCGCGTGCTGCCCGACACCGGGATGCCGCAGGCGCTGCCCGGCGAGGCGGGCTTCGCCGCGAGCGGCCAGTGCCTGGTCAGCGCCGGCCCGCGCGATGTCTGGCTGGCCACCGGCGGCGGACCGGCCGCGCGGGTGCTGCACTCCGCGGACCGCGGCCTGACCTGGCGGGCCGCCGAATCCACCCTCCCGGCCGGCGACCCGGCGCGCGGCGTCTTCGCCCTCGCCTTCCGGGACCGTACGAGCGGCCTCGCGGTCGGCGGCGACTACCGCACCGGCCAGGCCTCTCCGCAGGCCGCGGCCGTCTCGACCGACGGCGGGCGCAGCTGGCACCAGGCGGCCGCCCCGCCGCCGGCCTACCGCTCCGGCGCGGCCTGGTACCCGTACAGCCGCGGCACGGCGCTGGCGGTGGGTCCGACGGGCACGGACGTGACGGTCGACGGCGGCCGCACCTGGCGAACGCTGGACTCCGGTTCCTTCGACACGGTCGACTGCGCCCCGGACACGGGCTGCTGGGCCTCGGGGGAGAAGGGCCGGGTGGCCCGGCTGGAACGCCGCTGACCAGGGCACCGCGGAGATCCGCGGGCCGCCTCGCCGGTCACCGTACCGCCGGGGCGGCCCCGCCGCGCGGACCGCTAGGAGATCGGGTTCTCGCGGACCGTCGAGAGGTCGGCCGAGGTCTTCGTGGCGAGGAACTCCGTGATGCGGTAGGCGCAGACGCCCGCCACCGCGAAGGGGTCCTCGGCCGCGATCTTCTCGATCTCCGCACGGGACACCCCGCCGGCCAGGATCACGCCCCCGTCGCGCGGCACCTTGCGGCCCGACGCGAGGAAGACGCCGGCGGCGTAGTAGCCGTCCAGCCACGCGATGTGGTCGTCCATGTGGTCTTCGACGGCTTCGATGGGCGCGGTGTAGGTGAGCTCCATGACGAACATGATCGCCAGGCTACTCTCGCTCCATCATGACGAGTACGAAGACCCCCGCCGACGAGGCCGAGGCCCGGGCGATACAGGACGAACTACGCCACCAGGTCGTGCTCACCGAGCCCGGTCCGCCGCCCGGCCGCGGACTGGTCGCGGGAGTGGACGTCGCCTACGACGACGAGCGGGACCTGGTCGCCGCGGCGGCCGTGGTGCTCGACGCCGCCACCCTCGAGGTCGTCGAGGAGGCCACCGCCGTCGGCCGCGTCAGCTTCCCCTACGTGCCCGGACTGCTCGCCTTCCGCGAACTGCCGACCGTACTGGCCGCCCTCGACTCGCTGACCGCCGTGCCCGGCCTCGTGGTCTGCGACGGCTACGGGCTCGCCCACCCCCGCGGCTTCGGCCTCGCCTGCCACCTGGGCGTGGTCACCGGGCTCCCGGCCATCGGGGTCGCGAAGAACCCGTTCACCTTCACGTACGAGGAACCGGGCGCCGGACGCGGCGACTTCGCCCCGCTGGTCGCCGCCGACGGGGCGGAGGTCGGGCGGGCGCTGCGGACCCAGGACGGGATCAAGCCGGTGTTCGTCTCCGTCGGGCACCGCGTCTCGCTGGACAACGCCTGCGCCCACGTCCTCGCCCTCAGCCCCCGGTTCCGGATCCCGGAGACCACCCGGCACGCCGACTCCCTGTGCCGCCGCGCCCTGAGCGAGGCCGCGGGAGCGGCCTGACGCACGGTCAGCGGGCGTCCGCGACCCGGAAGGTGATCCCGGCCTTCTGGAGGCGGGCGATCAGCGCGTCTCCCATGGCGACGGCCGTCGTCAGCTGTCCGGCGGCCTGCGGCAGGGCGTCGTGGGCCAGGCAGAGCGCGGACTCCGCCAGCATCTTCGCCGTCTCCCCGTACCCCGGGTCACCGCCCGACACCTCGGTGAGCACGCGCCGGCCGCCCCCCTCGCCCACGAACCGCACCGTGAACCAGCTGCGCGCCCGCCGCTCCGCGTCGGGTCCGCGGCCCGGTTCCCAGCGGTTCATCAGCCATCGCCGGGCCGCCGGGACCTGGGCCAGCACCGCCGTCGCGCCCACCGCCGCGACACCGCCCACCGCGACCGGCAGGTGCTCGACCGAGGCGTAGTGCCGGTAGCGGAAGTCGGGGCCGTACCGCTCCAGCGCGGCCGCCGACCGGGCCACGATCCGCGGGTCCAGGGTGGGCAGCGGCAGCGCCCAGGTGCCGGTCTCGCGGCTGAAGCGCGGCGGGCCGACCGGTCCCCGCGCCCGCCGCCCCAGCAGCCGGGGCTCGTGCAGCCGGCGGGTGTGCGCGGCGGCCAGGGTCTGCGGGCCGCGGCCCAGCGCGGTCAGCGCCGAGGCCAGGGTGCCGCCGGAGAACAGGGCGTTGGACCGCATGAACCCGTCGACCCGCAGCGGCACCCCTTCGGGCAGCCGTGCCACCGTGAAGTACGCCCCGAGGTCGGCCGGGATCGAGTCGAAGCCGCAGGCGTGCACGATCCGCGCCCCGGTCTCCCGGGCCCGCGCGTCGTGCTCGACGTACATCCGGTCCACGAACTCCGGCTCCCCGGTGAGGTCCACGTAGTCGGTGCCCGCCTCCGCGCAGGCGGCGACCAGCTCCGCGCCGTACCAGACGTACGGGCCCACGGTCGTGGCCAGTACCCGGGTGGACGCGGCCAGTTCGCGCACGGCCCCGGGGTCCGAGGCGTCCGCCCGCAGCAGCGGCAGACCGGCGCAGGCCGGGTCGACGGCCGCAAGCCGCTCGCGCAGCCGCTCCAGCTTGGCGAGGTCCCGGCCGGCGAGGGCCCAGCGGCAGCCGGCGGGCGCGTGCGCGGCGAGGTATTCGGCGGTCAGGGCGCCCACGAACCCGGTGGCGCCGAAGAGTACGAGGTCGTGGGCCCGCTCCTGCGGATGGTCCTGCCGAACCTGTGCGTTCATGACGGCTCCTCCCGGCTGGTGTCGGGGGCGAGGCTAGCGTGCGGGCGGAACGGGCAGCGCCCCGGGGACGGCCTGGAGCCGTTCCCGGGGCGCTGGATCCGCCGGCTGCCGGTGGATCAGTTCTTGTCGTAGTAGCCGAACGCGTCGACGATCAGGTCGATGTCGTCGTCCGACTGGTTCCAGAAGTCGACGATGCCCGTGTTGCCCGTGCTCGCCTGCACCAGGTTCGGGACGGTCTTGCCCGCGGTGAAGTTGAGGGTGGAGGAGCTGGGCGCGGCCGGCCAGGAGTCCGAGCCGTTGTCGTACTGCCAGCGGTGGTTCGGGTCCGGTGCGACCGCGACGAAGCCGGGTCCGGCCGTGTTGGTGGCGGTGGTGTTCAGCACGTAGGCGATGTCGTCGGGCCACTTCGAGGCGAAGTCCACCCAGATGTAGCTGCGGCCCCACATGGGTCCGTAGAGGGAGTCCTGCGGGTCGCGGGTGTCGAACACGCGGCTCGGCTTGAAGCGCAGGTACGCGCCCTCGCTCGCCTGGCTGTAGTAGCCGACGACGTCGACGATCACATCGGTCCCGGCCCAGGCGCCGTTGCGGATGTTGATCTTGCCGTCCGCGCCGACCGGGACGACCACCGAGTTGGCGATGGTCTGTCCGGCGGTGAAGTTCACGTTGGAGGCGCTCGGCGCGGCCTGGCCGCTCGGGTAGGCGGTCAGGTGACCGGCCTCGCGCGGGTTGGTGACGGTCACGTTCAGCGCCACGGCGGTGATGCCGGCGGGCACGCCGCGGCTGCCGCCGACCTGGAGGGCGAAGGACGACTGCCCGGCGAGCTGGCCCCGGGCGGTGCCGAGGCCCTCGCGGGTGTCGGCGAAGCGGACCGGGCCGATCGGGGTGTAACCGCTGGAGGCGGCCCGGGCGTAGTAGCCGGTGACATCGGCGATCAGGTCGATCGAGTTCCAGCCGCCGTTGTACAGCTCCACGTAACCGTCGGCGCCGACCGGCACGACCGACAGGTTCGGCACGGTCTGGCCGGGGGCGAAGTTGACGTTCGAGGTGATCGGGCGCTCCGTGCCCGAGGGGAACGCCGTGACGTGGCCGCCGCTGGTGGTGTTGGTGACCGTGAGGTTCAGGACCACGGCCGTCACGCCCGCCGGGATGGCGCCGTTGCCGGCGATCTGCACGCGGGCCGTGGTGTACGGGGCGATCTTGGCCTTGGCGGCGCCGATGCCGCTGCGGGTGTCCAGCAGACGGGTCGGGCCGTACGGGGTGAAGTCCGAGCCCGCGGTGAGGATCTCGACCGAGTTGGTGACGGAGGTGGCGTCGGCGCGGTCCGTCGCGGTGACCGTGATGTTGTAGGTGCCCAGCTCCGCGTAGTTGTGCGAAGTGGTCAGCGTCGCGCTGCCGTAGGCGGTCTCGTTGCTCGTGGTGCCGTCGCCCCAGTTGATGACGACGTCGACGTACCGGCCCGGATCGCTGGTGACGGTGGTGGTCAGCTTCAGCGAGTGGGCGGACTGGTTCAGGGCCGACAGGCCGACGGCCAGGCTCGGGTTGGCGGTCGCGGACTGCGCGGTGGCCTTGTCGCCGGCGGACGCGCGGACCGAGCGCTCGGCGGAGCTCTGGAAGGTCTTGAAGTTCTCCGCCGCGGCCTTGTCCAGGTCCACGTCGGGGACGGATATGCCCTTCTTGCCCGGCGCGACCGGATCCGCCTGGGCGATCCCCGGTAGGAGACCCACACTCGCGGCCACGACGGCAGCGGACATTACGAGTCGGCGATTGCGCACCGGCCCCCCCATTTTTCGTTTTTTGAACTTGCTCAGGTTTGAAGCGTGCTCAGAGTACATAGCCGCATGCCGTGCCGCGAGGACTTTGATCAGCGGGTGGGGGCTAGCGTGGGGGTCGACTCTTTGCGGGAGGCGTTGATGAAGGCTGCGGTGCGCAAGTGGGAGGCGGTGCGGGAGTTCGCCCGCGGGCTGCCCGAGGCCGTGGAGGAGTATCCGTGGGGACCCGAGGACTGCGTGGTGAAGGTCAACAAGAAGATCTTCGTCTTCCTCGGGAACGCCGACGGGCCGCAGCCGCCCGGCCTGTCCGTCAAGCTCAAGGACGAGGCGCTGCACGGGCACGCGATGGCCGCACCCGGCGCCGAGCCCACCGGCTACGGCCTGGGCCGGTCCGGCTGGGTCTCCGTCCCCCTGGGGGAGAAGGGGGCGCCCTCCGTGCAGGTCCTGTGCGAGTGGGTCGAGGAGAGCTACCGCACCGTGGCCCTCAAACGGCACGTCAAGGAACTGGACGCCCGGATCGAGGCAAATGGCTAAGCGCTTGCTCTTGTGCTGAGTGGAACGCGTTCCTAGCATCGCTGGTGTTACATCAGTTGTGTCACACCGTGTGCTGACGAATGCTGGGGGCTCGATGGCAGTGACAGGGACCGGCCCGCTCGCCGGGGTGCGCGTCGTCGAACTGGCGGGCATCGGCCCGGGCCCGTTCGCCGCCATGCTCCTCGCCGACCTGGGCGCGGACGTCGTGCGCGTGGACCGGCCGGGCGGCGGCGGGCTCGCGGTCAACCCGGTCTACGACGTGACCAACCGCAACAAGCGCTCCGTCCTGGTCGACCTCAAGTCCGCCGAGGGCCCCGCCCGCGTCCTGGACCTCGTCGAACGCGCCGACGTGCTCATCGAGGGCTTCCGCCCCGGGGTCGCCGAGCGGCTCGGCGTCGGACCGGCCGACTGCCACGCCCGCAACCCGAAACTGGTCTACGGCCGGATGACCGGATGGGGCCAGGACGGCCCGCTCGCCCACACCGCCGGGCACGACATCGCGTACATCGCCGTCACCGGCGCCCTGGGCATGATCGGCAATCCGGACGAGCCGCCGGCCGTCCCGGCCAACCTGGTCGGGGACTACGCGGGAGGCTCGCTCTACCTCGTCATCGGCGTCCTCGCCGCGCTCGGGCACGCCCGTACGCCCGGCGGCTCCGGCCAGGTCGTCGACGCGGCCATCGTCGACGGAACCGCCCACCTCACCGCGATGATCCACGGCATGGTGGCGGCGGGCGGCTGGCAGGACCGGCGCGGCGCCAACCTGCTCGACGGCGGCTGCCCCTTCTACGGGACCTACGAGACCTCCGACGGCGGGTACATGGCCGTCGGCGCCCTGGAGCATCAGTTCTACGACACCTTCGTGGAGCTGCTTGGCATCGGCGGGCAGGCTCCGCCCCGCAAGGACCTCGCCCGCTGGGGCGAGCTGCGCGAGGCCGTCGCCGCACGCTTCAAGTCCCGTACGCGCGACGAGTGGACGGCGGTCTTCGAGGGCACGGACGCCTGCGTCGCGCCGGTGCTCTCGCTGCGCGAGGCCCCGCACCACCCGCACCTCGCGGCCCGCGGGACCTTCACCGACTTCGGCGGGATCACCCAGCCCGCCCCGGCGCCGCGCTTCTCGGCGACCCCCACCGCGGTCACGAGCGGCCCCGCGCAGCCGGGCGCGGACACCGAATCCGTGGCCCGCGACTGGGACGTACCGGGCCTGACGGGGAAGGGCGCCTGATGGAACTGTCGATGATGCTCGACTACGCCGGCGATCCGCGCCGCGCCGCGGACGAGGCGGCGGCCCTGGAGCCGGCCGGGCTGGACGCCGTATGGGTCGCGGAGGCCTGGGGCTTCGACTCCCCGACGATCATGGGCTACCTGGCCGCCCGCACGGAGCGGATGAAGATCGGCTCGGCGATCCTCAACGTCTACTCCCGCACCCCCGGCCTGATCGCCCAGACGGCCGCCGGCCTGGACGCCGTCTCCGGCGGGCGGGCGCTGCTCGGACTCGGCGCCTCCGGCCCGCAGGTCGTCGAGGGCTGGCACGGGAAGCCGTACGACAGACCGCTCGGCCGGACCCGCGAGACCGTCGAGCTGTGCCGCCGCATCTGGCGCCGCGAGACGATCGACCACCACGGCATCACCGACATGCCGCTGCCGCCCGAGAAGGGCGGCCGGCACGGCAAGCCGCTGAAGATCCTCACCCGGCCGGTCCGCAGCGCCGTCCCCGTGTACGTCGCCTCGCTCGGCCCGGCCAACGTACGGCTGACGGCCGAGATCGCCGACGGCTGGCTGCCGACCCTCTTCATCCCGGAGAAGGCCCACGCGGTGTGGGGGACCCCGCTCGCGGAGGGCGCGGCCCTGAGGCCGCCGGACCTCGGACCGCTCCAGACCGTGGCGGGCGGCCTGCTCGCCATCGGTGAGGACGCGGCCGCGGTCCGGGACCTCGCGCGCCCGCAGATCGCCCTGTACGTCGGGGGCATGGGCGCGGTCGGCAAGAACTTCTACAACGACCTCGCCGTGGCCTACGGCTACGAGGAGGAGGCCCGGAAGATCCAGGAGCTCTACCTGGCGGGCCGCAAGCGCGACGCGGCGGCGGCCGTCCCGGACGAGTTCTGCGAGCTGATGACGCTGTGCGGGCCCGAGGGCTACGTACGCGAGCGGGTCGAGGCCTTCCGCGAGGCGGGTGTCACGATGCTCAACGTCACCCCCGTCGGCCCCGAGCCGGCCCGCCTGATCGAAACCGTCAAGAACTGGCTTTAGGGAGCCCACCGATGCGAGCCGTCCGATGAAGCGCCAGATCTTCGACGCCGACCACGAGGCGTTCCGCGAGACCGTCCGCACCTTCCTCACCAAGGAGGTGCTGCCGCACTACGAGCAGTGGGAGAAGGACGGCATCGTCAGCCGCGAGGCCTGGCGGGCCGCGGGCCGGCAGGGGCTGCTGGGCCTCGCCGTCCCGGAGGAGTACGGCGGCGGCGGGAACTCCGATTTCCGCTACGCCGCCGTGATCGCCGAGGAGTTCACCCGGGCGGGCGCCCCCGGCCTCGCCATCGGCCTGCACAACGACATCATCGGGCCCTACCTGACCTCGCTGGCCACCGAGGAGCAGAAGCGCCGCTGGCTGCCCGGCTTCTGCTCGGGGGAGACGATCACGGCCATCGCCATGACCGAGCCCGGCGCGGGCTCCGACCTCCAGGGGATCCGCACCAGCGCCGAGGACCGCGGCGACCACTGGGTGCTGAACGGCTCCAAGACCTTCATCTCCAACGGCATCCTCGCCGACCTGGTGATCGTGGTCGCCAAGACCACGCCCGAGGGCGGGGCGCACGGCCTGTCGCTGCTGGTCGTCGAGCGCGGCATGGAGGGCTTCGAGCGCGGCCGCAACCTCGACAAGATCGGCCAGAAGGCCCAGGACACCGCCGAGCTGTTCTTCCACGACGTCCGCGTCCCCAAGGAGAACCTGCTCGGAGAGCTGAACGGCGCCTTCGTCCACCTGATGACCAATCTCGCGCAGGAGCGGATGGGCATCGCCATGGCCGGCATCGCCGCCGCCGAGTACCTGCTGGAGATCACCACCGAGTACGTCAAGGAGCGGGAGGCCTTCGGCAGGCCGCTGTCCAAGCTCCAGCACATCCGTTTCGAGATCGCGGAGATGGCCACCGAATGCGCGGTCACCCGCACCTTCCTCGACCGGTGCATCACCGACCACTCGAACGGCGAACTGGACCACGTGCATGCCTCGATGGCCAAGTGGTGGGCCACCGAACTCCAGAAGCGGGTCGCCGACCGCTGTCTCCAACTGCACGGCGGATACGGATACATGACCGAATACCGGGTCGCGCGGGCCTTCACCGACGGCCGCATCCAGACCATCTACGGCGGCACGACCGAGATCATGAAAGAGATCATCGGCCGCTCCCTCCTCGGCTAAGACCCAGACCTCCCGAAAGGCTTGACCAGTGAGCACCGAAGCTTACGTATACGACGCGATCCGCACCCCGCGCGGCCGAGGCAAGGCCAACGGCGCCCTGCACGGCACCAAGCCGATCGACCTGGTCGTCGGCCTCATCCACGCCCTGCGCGAGCGCAACCCCGGCCTGGACCCCGCCACCATCGACGACATCGTGCTCGGCGTCGTCGGCCCGGTCGGCGACCAGGGCTCCGACATCGCCCGGATCGCGGCCATCGCCGCCGGGCTGCCGGACACCGTGGCGGGCGTACAGGAGAACCGCTTCTGCGCCTCCGGCCTGGAGGCCGTCAACCTGGCCGCCGCCAAGGTCCGCTCCGGCTGGGAGGACCTGGTCCTGGCGGGCGGCGTGGAGTCCATGTCCCGCGTCCCCATGGCCTCCGACGGCGGCGCCTGGTTCAACGACCCGATGACCAACTGGGACGTCAACTTCGTCCCGCAGGGCATCGGCGCCGACCTGATCGCCACCATCGGGGGATTCTCCCGGCGCGACGTGGACGAGTACGCCGCGCTCTCCCAGGAGCGGGCCGCCGCGGCCATCAAGGACGGGCGCTTCGCCAAGTCCGTGGTCCCCGTCACCGACCGCAACGGCCTGGTCGTCCTGGACCACGACGAGTTCGTCCGCCCGGGCACCACCGCGGACACCCTCGCCAAGCTCAAGCCCTCCTTCGCCGACATCGGCGAGCTCGGGGGCTTCGACGCCGTCGCCCTGCAGAAGTACCACTGGGTCGAGAAGATCGACCACGTCCACCACGCGGGCAACTCCTCCGGCATCGTCGACGGCGCCTCCCTCGTCGCCATCGGCTCCCGCGAGGCGGGCGAGCGGGGCGGTCTGACGCCCCGCGCCCGGATCGTCTCGGCGGCCGTCTCCGGCTCCGAGCCCACCATCATGCTCACCGGGCCCGCCCCCGCCAGCCGCAAGGCCCTCGCCAAGGCCGGGCTGACCATCGACGACATCGACCTGATCGAGATCAACGAGGCCTTCGCCGGCGTCGTGCTGCGCTTCGTCGCGGACATGGGCGTCTCCCTCGACAAGGTCAACGTCAACGGCGGGGCCATCGCGCTCGGCCACCCGCTCGGCGCCACCGGCGCGATGATCCTCGGCACGGTCGTCGACGAACTGGAGCGCCAGGACAAGCGCTACGGGCTCGTCACCCTCTGCGTCGGCGGCGGCATGGGCGTCGCCACCATCGTCGAACGCCTGTAGCCGTGCCGCAGCGAGGGCAGACCCCCTCGCAGCGCCCGGGCCGGACCCCCCGGCCGCCCCTGGCCCGGCCCCTCCCGCCCGGCCCTGCCGAACCAGACTTCCACGGAGAGACCCACCCCATGACCGAGACCCGAACCATCCGCTGGGAACAGGACGAGACCGGCATCGTCACCCTGGTCCTCGACGACCCCGACCAGTCCGCCAACACGATGAACCAGGCCTTCAAGGACTCCATCGCGGCCGTCGCCGACCGCGCCGAGGCCGAGAAGGACTCCATCCGCGGCATCATCTACACCTCCGCCAAGAAGACCTTCTTCGCGGGCGGCGACCTCAAGGACATGATCCGGCTGCGCCCCGAGCACGCGCAGCTGGCCTTCGACACCGGCACCGAGATCAAGCGCTCCCTGCGCCGCATCGAGACCCTCGGCAAGCCCGTCGTCGCCGCGATCAACGGCGCGGCCCTCGGCGGCGGTTACGAGATCTGCCTCGCCTCCCACCACCGCGTCGCCCTCGACGCCCCCGGCTCCAAGATCGGCCTGCCCGAGGTCACCCTCGGCCTCCTCCCGGCCGGCGGCGGCGTCACCCGCACCGTGCGCCTGATGGGCATCGCCGACGCGCTGCTCAAGGTGCTGCTCCAGGGCACCCAGTACAACCCGCAGCGCGCCCTGGAGAACGGCCTCGTCCACGAACTGGCCGCCACCCCAGAGGAGATGCTCGCCAAGGCCCGCGCCTTCATCGACGCGAACCCCGAGTCGAAGCAGCCCTGGGACGTACCCGGCTACAAGATCCCCGGCGGCACCCCGTCCAACCCCCGGTTCGCCGCCAACCTCCCGGCCTTCCCGGCCAACCTGAAGAAGCAGCTGAACGGCGCCCCGTACCCGGCCCCCCGCAACATCCTGGCCTGCGCCGTCGAGGGCACCCAGGTGGACTTCGAGACCGCGCTGACCATCGAGGCCCGCTACTTCACCGAGCTCGTCACCGGCCAGACCGCCAAGAACATGATCCAGGCCTTCTTCTTCGACCTCCAGGCCGTCAACGCGGGCCGCAGCCGCCCGCAGGGGATCGAGCCCCGCACGGTCCGCAAGGTCGCCGTGCTCGGCGCGGGCATGATGGGCGCGGGCATCGCCTACTCCTGCGCCCGCGCGGGCATCGAGGTCGTGCTCAAGGACGTCAGCGCCGAGGCCGCGGCCAAGGGCAAGGCGTACTCCGAGAAGCTCCTCGACAAGGCCCTCTCCCGCGGCCGTACCACCGAGGCCCAGCGCACCGAGCTGCTCGCCCGGATCACACCCACCGCCGACGCCGCGGACCTGGCGGGCTGCGACGCCGTCATCGAGGCCGTCTTCGAGGACACCGGCCTCAAGCACCGGGTGTTCCAGGAGATCCAGGACGTCGTCGAGCCGGACGCGCTGCTCTGCTCCAACACCTCCACGCTGCCCATCACGGGCCTCGCCGAGGGGGTTTCGCGGCCGGCCGACTTCATCGGGCTGCACTTCTTCTCGCCCGTCGACAAGATGCCGCTGGTCGAGATCATCAAGGGCGAGCGGACCGGCGACGAGGCCATCGCCCGCGCCTTCGACCTGGTCCGCCAGATCAACAAGACCCCGATCGTGGTCAACGACTCGCGCGGGTTCTTCACGTCCCGCGTCATCGGCCAGTTCATCAACGAGGGCGTGGCCATGGTCGGCGAGGGCATCGAGCCCGCCTCGATCGAGCAGGCCGCCGCCCAGGCCGGCTACCCGGCCAAGGTGCTCTCGCTGATGGACGAACTCACCCTCACCCTCCCGCGCAAGATCCGCAACGAGACCCGCAAGGCCTTCGAGGCCGAGGGCCGCGCGTGGGCCGAGCACCCGGCCGACGGGGTCATCGACCGGATGGTCGACGAGTTCGAGCGCCCCGGCCGCAGCGGGGGCGGCGGCTTCTACGAGTACGACGAGAGCGGCAAGCGTTCCCGCATCTGGCCCGGCCTGCGCGAGCACTTCACCAAGCCCGGGTACGAGATCCCCTTCGAGGACATGAAGGAGCGGATGCTCTTCTCCGAGGCCCTGGACACCGTCCGCTGCCTCGACGAGGGCGTGCTCACCTCCATCGCCGACGCCAACATCGGCTCCATCATGGGCATCGGCTTCCCGGCGTGGACCGGCGGCGTGCTCCAGTACATCAACGGCTACGAGGGCGGCCTGCCGGGCTTCGTCGCCCGCGCGCGCGAACTCGCCGCCACGTACGGCGCCCGCTTCAACCCGCCGGCCTCCCTCGTGGAGAAGGCCGAGCGCGGCGAGACGTACGCGGACTGAGGCGCTGTCCGGGAAACCGGAACACAGGGGCCGCCCCGGGGTTTTCCCGGGGCGGCCCCTGCCGTGGGCCGATCCGGGATGCGCCGCGGCCGGATGCGGCGCACGATGGACAGGGTCTGTGCGCCTCCCGAGGGGGTGCGGCGCGGGGAGCGCCTGTTCACGGCCCCGGGGGTCCGCCCGTTCACGTGCGCAGAAACGGGGAGAACCATGCCTCGTGGAGGCCTCGGGCGACTCGGTGCTCTTCTACAACGCCGGCAACGGCCACGGAATCACCGGCACGCTGAAGAACGGCAGGTACCAGGAGGGGCGCCAGTACGACAACTTCAGCAGGGGCTGGGCGTTCATCGCCGCCTCGTGCGACACGGCGGTCGCCACGACGGCCAGGCGGGGGTCGGTCGAATTCCCCGAGAGCAACGTCGGGTTCGGCACCCTCTCCGGCGGCGTCTACACCAACGTGGGCAACAGGGACAGGGACGTGTTCCTGGGCTCCCTCGTCGCGACCAAGGACTCGGTACTGGCGCTGGCGAGGACGGGGTCCGAGCTCCGCTACCGGCTGGCCACGGCGACCAACGGCACGGTCGGCGAGTTCCGCGAGTCCGGCACTTCGGGCGTGTGGGACATCGTGGGCCGGACCGCGGACAGCCTGTTCTTCTACAAGACCGACGGGACCGCATGGATCTCGAAGCTCAGCGGCGGCACCTACGCCAACGTCGGCGCGCTGAACGAGGTCTCCTCCGGCTGGACGATCATCGAGGGCGGTGTCTGAGCCGGCAGCCGTCGCCTCCCCGGGCGCGGGCGGCGTTCACTCGGACTCCGATGACTCCTCGGACTCCTCGGACTCCTCGGACTCCTCCGACTCCGACGTGAACGCCGCCCGCAGTTCCTCCTTCAGGGACCGCTGGAAGGCCGTCACCAGCGCCTGCACCACCATGGGCTGCATGTGCGCGGACAGCGCCTTCATCGACTCCACCCGCTCCGGATCGCTCTCGCCCCGCGTGAACGGCCCCCACACCTCGTCCCGGAACAGCGCCGTCAGCTCGTGCGCCGCCGACCTGGTGTGCTCGATCAGCACCTTGCGCGCCGCCAGGATCGTCTCGTGTGCGATCGGTACGTCGAGCAGCGCGACTCCCAGCCGCAGCAGCCCCACGTCCACCCGGAAGCCGTCGCCCGAAGCGGCGAGCACGTTCATCGCCGTCAGCCGCCGGACGTCGGTGTCCGACAGGCCCCGCCCCGCCCGCTTCTCCAGCTCCGCCCGCGAGACCTCCTGGGCCGCGTCCGGAGCCCAACTGGCCACCATGGCCCGGTGGATCGCCAGGTCGTGGGCGCTCAGGTCGTCGGGCAGCGCGTCCAGATAGCGCTCGATGGCGGACAGGGTCATGCCCTGGTGCTGCAACTCCTCGATCAGCGCCAGCCGCGACAGGTGCTCCGGGCCGTAGTGCCCCACACGACGCGGGCCGATCACGGGAGGGGGCAAAATCCCGCGCGTGCTGTAGAACCGTACGGTGCGGACGGTGACGCCCGCCCTGGCCGCCAGCTCGTCCACGGTGAGCATCGGCTCGGGTGCCTGGTCGGCCATCGTCTGCGCCTCGCTCTCTGCTCCACAGCTTGGGTTCAACAGTATTGCTGTCGCACCAACGATGTGAAACGGCCAGGAGCTGCCCATGACCACGAACCTGCGACTGCCCGGACGACCCGAGGAGCTCACCCTCCCCGCCCTGCTGGCCCGCAACGCCGCCGAATACGGCGAGCTGCCCGCGCTCTCGTGGCGCGCCCGTCCCGGAGCGGCCCCGTGGACGACCCTCACCTGGAGCGAGGTGCGCCGCCAGGTCGCGGTCCTCGCCTCCGGGTACGCCGCCCTCGGAGTCGAGCGCGGCGAGCACGTGCTGATGATGATGGGCAACCGCCCCGAGCACTGGCTCAGCGACCTCGCCCTCGTCCACCTCGGCGCCGTCCCCGTCACCGTGTACGGGACCTCCGCGCCCGAGCAGATCGCCCACATCGCCCGGCACAGCCGGGCCAGGGTCGCCGTCGTCGAGGGCGCCCGCGAACTCGTCCGGTGGGAGCCGCTGCTGGCCGACGCCGGCGTGCCCCTGGAACGGCTGGTCGTGGCGGAGGCCGCGGAGGCCGGTACGCACCGCAGCTACGGCTCCCTGTACGCGAGCGGGGCCAGGCTGCACCGGGCCGACGCCTTCGAGAAGGCCTGGCAGGAGTCCCGCCCCGAGGACCCGCTGACCGTCGTCTACACCTCCGGCACCACCGGCGACCCCAAGGGCGTCCGCCTCACCCACCGCAACCTCATGCTGCAGGCGGTGCGGCTCGACCGGCACGTGGAGCTGCCCGAGCACGCCGAGCACATCTGCTACCTGCCCTTCGCGCACATCGCGGAGCGGGTCCTGGGCATCTACCTGCCGCTGCTGCGCGCCGCGCACGTACGGCTGTGCGCCGACCCGACCGCCGTGGCCGGGGCGGTCCGCGAACTGCGGCCGGTGCAGTTCTTCGGCGTGCCCCGCGTGTGGGAGAAGCTCGCCGCCGGGGTCAAGGCGGTCCTCGGGACGCTCCCCGAGGAGCAGCGCGCGGCCATCGAGGCCGCGAACGACCTCGCCCGCACCCGCGCGGGCCACCGGGAGCGCGGGGAGGACGTACCGCCCGCGCTCGAAGCCTCGTACACCGCGGCGAAGGAGCGGGTGCTGGACCCGCTGCTGGGCCTGGCCGGCCTGGACCGCCTCGTCTGGACGGCGAGTGCCACCGCCCCGATGCCGATCGACGTGGTCCGCTTCTGGGCGGGCTGGGGGATCACCATCATGGACGCCTGGGGCCTCACCGAGACCTCCGGCGTGTGCACCGTCAACAGCCCGGACGGCTTCCGGCTGGGCTCGGTGGGCCGCCCGATCGAGGGGCTCGAGCTGCGGCTCGCCGCGGACGGGGAGATCCTGACGCGCGGCGCGACCGTCTTCGGCGGCTACCTGCGGCCCGACGGGTCGGTGGAGAGCGCGGCGGACGACGAGGGCTGGTTCCCGACGGGGGACATCGGCCGGCTCGACGAGGACGGGTTCCTCTGGCTGACCGACCGCAAGAAGGAGCTGATCATCACTTCCAACGGCAAGAACGTCTCGCCGGCGCTGGTGGAGAACACCGTCAAGGAGCACCCGCTGATCGGCCAGGCACTGGTCCACGGCGACGGCCGGTCCTACCTGGTCGCCCTGCTGGTCCTGGACCCGGAGCTGGCCCCGGCCTGGGCGGCCGCCCGGGGCATCGAGGCGCCTTCCCTGGAAGCGCTGGCCGAGGACCCCGCCGTCCGCGCGGAGATCGCCCGCGCCGTGGAGGGCGCCAACGCGCGGCTGAACCGGACCGAGCAGATCAAGCGGTACCGGGTGCTGACGGAGGAGTGGGGCCCGGCGTCGGGGGAGCTCACCCCCTCGCTGAAGCTCCGCAGGCGGGTGGTCCGCGAGAAGTACGGCCCGCTGATCGACGGCCTGTACGAGGAGGAGTACCTTTCCTAGAACTCGTCAGGGTGGAGTGGCGCGGCAATCCTGAAGCACGCGGACTGGAGCTCGGCAGGGGTCGCCACCGGCTCGGCGAAGAGTTCGAAGTTCCTGTGCCGGATGAATCGGTCCGGGAACTTCACCGACCGGAACGAGGCCTGGTTCGGGTCGATTTCCGCCGCTTCCATGATGAAAGTCGACTCCGCGATGACCTCCGCCTTGACCTGGGGGTCCGTGATCCCGGTGAAGAACTTGCTGTGTATGCGGAAGTTGTCGAACGTCGCGATGCGCAGACAGAACCCGGGCGGAGCAACTGCCCGTACCAGCATTCCCTTTCCGCCGAAGGTCGCGAGGCTGGGGCCGGTCCACTGGAACGTGGCGTTACGGCGGTCTTGGTCGTTCTTGATCTCGGCAATGTCGACAAGGCCGTCGTGATCGATGATGAAGAAATTGGGGAAGTTATTCGAGAACAGTGAAAGCTTGAGAACGGCCACGATGTCCGTCCTCCCCTCACGGATTCAGGGATGACTCAGGCGTGCTCTTCTCCAATTCGGTGAGCACACACCTTCATTGTCCGACCGGTGACGCGGGCCCGCCACTGCAGCGGTAGCAGGGTCTTCACCGCCGCCGGGGCCCTTCACAAGGACCCCGGCGGCGGTGACAGCACCTGATGAATGCACCTAGCGCCCGATCACCGGGTAGTGGTCGGAGAGGTTGGTGTACGTGTAGGAGGTGCCCCAGCTGGAGACCGTCCACGGCGCCGACTGCTCCAGGACCACGTGGTTCTCCCAGCCTGCCGGACGGGCATTGCCCTTGCGGTACAGGACGTAGTCGAGGTCCTCGCGCGGGTCGGTCGGGTAGCGGTACTTCGCTATCGAGTTCATCGCCGTGTCGAAGGAGTACGGGTGGCCCGTGCGCGTGTCCGGGCCGGCCAGGTCGGCGTTGGCCAGCATGGAGGCGAGCTCCGGCGTGTGCGAGTCGACGTTCATGTCGCCCGCCACGATGACCTGTTCGTTCGCCGGGATGTTCTTCCCGTCCAGGAACGCGTCGATGGCGCGGAACTGGCGGGCGCGCATCTCCGCCGCCTCACCCGCGGCGCAGCCCGGGTCGGTGGACTGCGCGTGGGTGCCGACGACGTGCACCTTGGCGCCGTTCACGTTCAGCACCGCGTAGGCGAAGCCCTTGTTGGACCACCAGTCGGCGCCGCAGGCGTCCTTGTAGACCACCTGCTCCTTGCGGACGATGGGCCACTTGCTGAGGATCGTGACGCCGCCGTCCTCCGGGGTGGTAGAGGAGTACGCGCCGCCCGTGGCGTCCCAGCCGGTCTTGCTGCGGCCCACGACCGGGGTCTGGTACGGGTACTGGGCGGCCGAGTTGGCCTTCAGCGCGTCCGAGGCGGCGTTGTCGAAGGCCTCCTGGAGCACGACCACGTCGTGGCCCTGGTAGAAGGAGGCCTTGGGGATCTCCGCCGCCCGGTGGTCCTGGCCCCAGTTCGGGTACAGGTTCTTGCTGAACAGGAACACGTTGTACGAGAGGACGCTGAGCCGCGGGGCGGCGGCGGACTCCGCGGCGGTGGCGGCCGGCGCGGTGGTGGCGGCCAGGGCGCCCGCGGCGATCGCGGCGACGGCAGCGGCGGCGGCCCGGTGGCGGCGGGGAGAGGTCTGCGGCATGGGGACTCCATCGTCCTGCGGGGGAAGATCGGATCGGCTTCGCCATCCAAGCAGCCGCGGTTACCTCTGGGTAACACCCGTGCAGCGACTTTCTGTCCAGGCCACGACAACGTGGGGCACGGAGGAGAACGGACCCGGTTTCACTCCACCGGAGAAGTCCACCTGAACGCCGACAGACCGACCGCTTCCCCCTCCTGCGGCGCCGCCGCGCGCCGCCGCCGCAGGGCCAGACGGAGCAGCCCGAAGGCCGCGAGGGCGAGGGCGCCGACGACGGCGAGGGTGACGGCCACGACCGCCGCAGCGGAAGGGGCCAGCGCCTCCAGCCATGCGGAGGGGGACAGGTCCATCGCCGCAGGATGCCCGTCCACAGGGCCCCGGCGGAAGGCCTGAACCGCAGGTCATACTGGGGGTACGGCGAGTTCGACACCTGGGGGCACCTGCATGGCCACGACGAAGCACCCGGCCGCGCGACCGGCGCGCGGGGCCGACCCGGAGCCGCCGCCGCCCGGCGGGGTGCTGTGGACCAACGCCGGGGACATCCGGTCCCTGCTGACGCTGCCCGCCGCCTTCACCCTCCAGGTCGCGCACCCCGCGGTCGGAGCCGGGGTCGACCAGTACTCGGTCTTCCGCACCGATCCCTGGGGACGCGGCGAGCGCTCGCTGCGCTCCGTCCAGCTGTGGGTGTACGGCGGGGACGAAGCCGCAGCCGAGGGCCGCAGGGTCCGCCGGCTGCACCGGGAGATCCAGGGCACCGACACCCGGGGGCGCCGCTACCACTCCCTGGACCCGGCCTGCTACGCCTGGGTGCACGCCACCGGATATCCCATCGCCCTGTACGCCGGGCGCTACCTCTTCCGCCGCATGAGCCCCGCCAACGAGCGCCGGCTCTACCGGGAATGGCTCCAGGTGGGCCGCATCCTCGGCTTGCGCGACCGGGACATGCCGCAGACCGTCGAGGAGTTCTGGCCGTACTACCGCCGGATGCTGGCCGAGGAGATCGAGCCCACCGCGGTCGCCCGCGAGCTGGTCGCCACCGACCTCCCGCTGCCCCGCCCCGAGGTCGGCGGGCCCCTGGTCCGGCTGCTGCTGCGGCTCACCTGGCCGGTGCTGCGGGTGGCCTTCCTGCGTTTCCGCGCCTTCGTAACCGTCGGGTACATGCCGCCCGAGGCGCGCGCGGCCATCGGGCTGGAGTGGAGCCCGGCCCAGGAGCGCAGGCTCCGGCGGTTCAGCACGGCCGTGCGGCTCCTCGTACCGGTGCTGCCGGAGCGGCTGCGGTACCTGCCCATCGCGCGGGCGGCGCGCGCCCGATGGCACGCCGCCGCCCGCTGACGGGCGGTTCAGCACGGCCGTACGGCTCCTCGTACCGGTGCTGCCGGAGCGGCTGCGGTACCTGCCCATCGCGCGGGCGGCGCGCGCCCGATGGCACGCCGCCGCCCGCTGACGGACCTCAGTGCCCGTCGTGCCCGTCGTGGCCGCCGTGCGCGTCGTGTGCCTCGTGTGCCTCGTGTGCCTCGTGCCGGTGGATCGTGTTCGTCTCCGCGATCTTCTTCCAGGACTTCGGCTCCGCCTTCTGCGCCGGGGCCGCGAGGGACCGGGTCGAGGCGCCCGGGGCCGAGGCGCCCAGGGCCGAGGCGTCCGGCTTGCCCGCGGTGTACAGCCAGGTCTCGAACAGCTGGGCCAGCGGCTTGCCCGAGACCTTCTCCGCGTACCGGACGAAGTCGCCGACCTTGGCGTTGCCGTACGCCCGCTCGGCCGGCCAGCCCTTCAGGATCGCGAAGAACTTCTCGTCGCCGATCTCGTTGCGCAGCGCCTGCAGGGCGATGGCGCCGCGGTCGTAGACGGCCCCGTGGAACTGGTTCTCCGGACCCGGGTCACCCGGCTTGACCTGCCAGAACGGGTCCTCGGCCGGGCGCACGGAATAAGCCCAGTCGGCCAGCTCCTGCGCGGTGCCCTCGCCCTCCTTCTCCGACCACAGCCACTGGCTGTACCGGGCGAAGCCCTCGTTGATCCAGATGTCCTTCCAGCCGTCGACGGACACGCTGTCGCCGTACCACTGGTGGGCCAGCTCGTGCACGACCACCGAGACGTTGGCACCGTTCTGGAACTGGCGCGGGCCGTAGAACGGGCGCGTCTGGGTCTCCAGCGCGAAACCGGCCGTCACGTTCGGCACGTAGCCGCCCAGCGCGTTGAAGGGGTACGGACCGAAGACCCCCTCCAGCCACTCGGCGACCTCGGCGGTCCGCTCCACGCTCGCCCGCGCCGCCCCGGCGTTGTCCCCGAGGTCCTTGCTGTAGGCGTTGAGGACCGGCAGACCGCTCGCCGTCTTGTCGGTGGTGATGTCGAACTTGCCGACCGCGAGCGTGGCCAGGTAGGTGGCCTGCGGCTTGTTGGAACGCCAGTTGTACCGGGTCCAGCCCAGCCGCGAAGTCTGCGACTGGAGCACGCCGTTGCTGATCGCCTGGGTGCCGTCCGGGACGCTGACCGACACGTCGAAGGTGGCCTTGTCGAGCGGGTGGTCGTTGCTCGGGAACCACCAGACCGCCGAATCGGGCTCCTGCGCCGCCACTCCGCCGTCGGGCGTGCGCTGCCAGGCCGTCCAGCCGTCCACCTTCACCTCGGAGGGCTTGCCGGCGTACTTGACGACGACCGTCAGCGGGGTGTTGCGCGCCAGCGGCTTCGCCGGGGTGATCTCCAGCTCGTGGGAGCCGGACGTGGCGAACTTCGCCTTGGTCCCGTTGACGCGGACCTCGCTGACCCGGAGGCCGAAGTCCAGGTTGAAGCGGGACAGGTCCTGCGTGGCGGTGGCGAGGAGGGTGGCCGTGCCTTCGAGCAGGTCCGTCTGCGGCTGGTACTTCAGGCGCAGGTCGTAGTGCGACACGTCGTATCCGCCGTTGCCGCTCGCCGGGTAGTAGGGATCGCCGATACCCGGGGCGCCCGGACCGGAACTGGCCGCGGATGCCGGGATCACCAGCAGCAGGGAAGCGGCGAGCACGCTCGGGGCGATGACTTTGCGGTGCACGAAGGGCTCCAAGTGGTAGAGGAGACAGATCGGTTCAAGCGCTTGTCGCTCGACCGTATTCACCCTTGGTGCCCCACGTCATGTCCATGGCCGCTGCTGTCACACGATCGCCATTCGGCCGTCACGGGCGAGAAAGGCCGGAAAGGGAGGGGTCGGCAGGCGGTCGGGGATCCGGTCGGCCGGGACCGGCCTTCCCGGCATACCAAGCAGTCGGTAACCTGCCGCCATGACCCTTCCTCCGCTCGCCGCCCGCCACTGTTGGCACACCGCGATCAACCCGCTGCACTCCACCGTGTACTTCTCACCGGACACCACCAAGGAGTTCGCGGGCCTCGGCATCACCGATCCCCTCGCCGTCAACCTCGCCCACCGCTCCGCCGCCATGGGCGCCGTCGGAGCGGGCACGGTGACCGCCACGTTCTACAACTACCGCCACGACCTCATCGCCCGGCACCTCCCCGCCGTCTGGGACACCGCCACGCCCGAGCAGGTCCTCGCCGCCCGCCTGCGCGCCGCCGACGCCACCCTGCGCCGGCTCCTCGGCGAGGAGGTCATCGAGTCGCCCGAACTGGCCGAGGCGGCCGACCTGGCGATACGCGCCACCGAGGGCTGCACCCGGCACGCCCGCACCCTCTACGCGGCCCACGCCGACCTCCCCGTACCCGAGGAGCCGCACCTGCGCCTGTGGCACGCGACCACCCTGCTGCGCGAACACCGCGGCGACGGCCACCTCGCCGCCCTGCTCATCGCCGGCCTGGACCCGCTCGAGGCCCTGGTCAGCCACACCGCCACCGGCAAGGGCATGACCCCGAAGTGGCTCAAGGCCATCCGCGGCTGGGAGCAGTCCGACCTGGACGCCGCCGCCGACCGGCTGCGCGCCCGCGGGATCCTCGACGAGGACGGCGAGCTCACCGAGCAGGGCAAGGCCGTGCGCGAGAGCCTCGAGGCCGACACCGACCGCCTGGACGCGGCCCCCTACGAGCTCCTCGGCGCGGACGGCCTGGCCCGCCTCGCGGAACTCGGCGGCGGGTTCGTGATGCGGGCGATCACGGCCGGAGCCTTCCCGGCCGACCTGCGCGGCAAGGCCTGACGGACCCCCGGCCGCGGCGGCCGGGGCGGCCTTACCGCGCCTCGTCACACCCACCTGCCACAATTGGCAGCCTTCCAGTGCAAACGAAGGCAGGCGGAACCCGATCGTGACGACGTCCATCGAAGGCAGGATCGCCGAGGAGCTCGGCGTACGGGAGCGGCAGGTCAAGGCCGCCGTCGAGCTGCTCGACGGCGGCTCCACCGTGCCGTTCATCGCGCGCTACCGCAAGGAAGCGACCGAAATGCTCGACGACGCGCAGCTGCGCACGCTCGAGGAGCGGCTGCGCTATCTGCGCGAGCTGGAGGACCGGCGCACCGCGATCCTGGACTCCGTGCGGGAGCAGGGCAAGCTCGACGCCGAGCTGGAGGCGCGGATCAACGCGGCCGACACCAAGGCCCGGCTGGAGGACATCTACCTGCCCTTCAAGCCCAAGCGGCGCACCAAGGCGCAGATCGCCCGCGAAGCCGGCCTGGAGCCCCTCGCCGAGGGGCTGCTCGCCGAACCCTCCGTGGAACCGGCCGCCGCGGCCGCCGCGTTCGTCGACCCCGACAAGGGCGTCGCCGACCCGGCCGCGGCCCTGGAGGGCGCCCGCGCCATCCTCACCGAGCGGTTCGCCGAGGACGCCGACCTGATCGGCGAGCTGCGCGAGCGCATGTGGGGCCGGGGCCGGCTCGCCGCGAAGGTCCGCGAGGGCAAGGAGGAGGCGGGCGCCAAGTTCGCCGACTACTTCGACTTCGCGGAGCCCTTCACCGCCCTCCCCTCGCACCGCGTCCTCGCCATGCTGCGCGGCGAGAAGGAGGAGGTCCTCGACCTCACCCTGGAGCCCGAGCCGCCGAGCGAGACCCCCGGCCCCTCCACGTACGAGGGCATGGTCGCCCGCCGCTTCGGCATCGCCGACCGCGGCCGCCCCGGCGACAAGTGGCTGGCCGACACGGTCCGCTGGGCCTGGCGTACGAAGATCCAGGTGCACCTCGGCATCGACCTGCGGACCCGGCTGCGCGCGGCCGCCGAGGACGAGGCCGTACGCGTCTTCGCCGCGAACCTGCGCGACCTGCTGCTCGCCGCCCCGGCGGGCACCCGGGCGACGCTCGGCCTGGACCCGGGCTTCCGCACCGGTGTGAAGGTCGCCGTCGTGGACGCCACCGGCAAGGTCGTGGCCACCGACGTGATCTACCCGCACGTCCCCGCCAACAAGTGGGACGCGTCCCTGGCCACGCTCGCCCGCCTCGCGAAGGAGCACGCGGTCGATCTGGTCGCCATCGGCAACGGCACGGCCTCGCGCGAGACCGACAAGCTCGCCGGGGAGCTCATCACCCGCCACCCCGAGCTGGGGCTCACCAAGGTGATGGTTTCGGAGGCGGGCGCCTCCGTGTACTCCGCCTCGGCCTTCGCCTCGCAGGAACTCCCCGGCATGGACGTGTCGTTGCGCGGCGCCGTCTCCATCGCCCGCCGCCTCCAGGACCCCCTCGCCGAGCTGGTCAAGATCGACCCGAAGTCGATCGGCGTCGGCCAGTACCAGCACGACCTGTCCGAGGTGAAGCTCTCGCGCTCGCTCGACGCGGTGGTCGAGGACTGCGTGAACGGCGTCGGCGTCGACGTCAACACCGCCTCGGCGCCGCTGCTCTCGCGCGTGTCGGGCATCAGCGGCGGACTCGCCGAGAACATCGTCGCCCACCGCGACGCCAACGGCCCCTTCCGCAGCCGCAAGGGGCTCAAGGACGTGGCCCGGCTCGGCCCGAAGGCGTACGAGCAGTGCGCGGGCTTCCTGCGGATCCGCGGCGGGGACGACCCGCTGGACGCCTCGGCCGTGCACCCCGAGGCCTACCCGGTCGTCAGGGCGATGGGCAAGACGGCGGGCGGTGAGGTCGCCGCGCTGATCGGCAACACGGCCGTCCTGCGCTCCCTGCGCCCCGAACAGTTCGTGACCGAGGCCTTCGGCCTGCCCACGGTCACCGACATCCTGCGCGAACTGGAGAAGCCGGGCCGCGACCCGCGCCCGGCCTTCAAGACCGCGACCTTCAAGGAGGGCGTGGAGAAGATCGGCGACCTGGCCCCCGGGATGATCCTGGAGGGAGTGGTCACCAATGTGGCCGCCTTCGGCGCCTTCATCGACGTCGGCGTGCACCAGGACGGGCTGGCGCACGTCTCGGCGCTGTCGAAGACCTTCGTCAAGGACCCCCGCGACGTGGTCAAGCCGGGCGACATCGTCCGCGTGAAGGTCATGGACGTGGACATCCCGCGCAAGCGGATCTCGCTGACCCTGCGGCTGGAGGACGAGGCCGGGGCGGAGCGCGGCGCGGGCACCCCGGGCCAGGAGCGGCGTGGCGGCGGCCGTCCGCCGCAGCAGCGCGGTGCGGGCGGCGGCCAGGGCCAGGGCCAGCGCGGCCAGAACCAGCGCCAGGGGGGCCAGGGTCAGCGCCAGGGCGGTCAGGGCCAGCGGCAGGGCGGCGGCGCCCCCGCCCCCGCTCCCGCCAACAGCGCGATGGCCGACGCCCTGCGCCGCGCCGGCCTCACCGGACCGGAGGAGCGCCGCAAGCGCTGACCGCAAGCATGCGGCCACCCGGCGGGCGAGCGTCCTGCCTGCGATGGCCGAATAGGTTCCCCACCAGGGGACCTGCCTTGCCAACTCCCGTACAAGATCTGTAGGCATGGTGGAACGCCCGTTCGTCACTCGGCGGACGGGCTTCCGCATTTCCCCTCAGGACCGCATTCCCCGAGGCCGCCTTCGAAGGCACAGGACGCCATGCCCATGCCAGCACACGCCTACCGACGCTGCCCGAGAAAGGGTCCGAAGAGGGATCACATGCCCCACCGGCAACTCAGCCTGCGTAAACGGTGCGAGAACATTATCGGCCATCTGGATCTGACCCATCCGTTCTCGCTCGACGCGCTGTGCCATCGCATAGCCGAGCAGCGCGGCCGCCCCATCAAGCTCCACCCGCTGCCCAAGGAGGCGGCGGAGTCCGGCGTCTGCGGACTGTGGGTGGGCACGGCCAGCGTCGACTACGTCTTCTACGAGGCGCAGACCACCCCGCTCCACCGGGAGCACATCGTGCTCCACGAGCTCGGCCACATCCTCTTCGGCCACCACTCGCTGGAAGGCGAGGAAGCCGACGGCGCCGCCCCGATCGTGCTCGGGCGCACCAACTACACCACCCGCCAGGAGCAGGAGGCGGAGATGCTCGCCAGCATGATCCGCATCCGCACGGCGAACGCCGGCCCGGCGTCGGCGGCCCGTGCCCGGGGCACCCTGGCCCGGCTCGAATCCGCCATGGGCTACGAGCGGGGCAACGATGGCAG
The DNA here is from genome assembly GCF_055588085.1 of Streptomyces sp. NPDC046303. NCBI lineage: Bacteria > Bacillati > Actinomycetota > Actinomycetes > Kitasatosporales > Streptomycetaceae > Streptomyces > Streptomyces sp. NPDC046303. The sequence continues at coordinate 59,341 of NZ_JBVJFA010000008.1, read as the reverse complement.
CTGACCTGACCGCCTTCGGGAACTGGCTCGCCGTCCCCAGCGTGGTGTGCCTGTGGATCGCGGTCCTGCTGCGGGCCCCGGGCGCCCTGCGCTCCCCGCAGCAGCGCGGCCTGTGGCTGGCCGTGGCCACCGCCGCCGCCGCGATGACCCTGAACCTTCCCGACGTCGTCACGTACGCGATGACCCGCGGCGCCGGCTACGCGCACACCATCGGCCTCGTCCGCAACCTCATCGGCGTCTTCTCCGCCGGCGCCGTCCTCTACTTCGTGGCCGCCGCCGCGGGGGGCCGCCGGCTCCGGCTCGTCTCCTGGACCGCCACGGCCGGGTGGCTCGCCGCACTCCTCGTACTGGACGCCGCGGCGCCCGCGCACGGCACGCACACCATGCCGCCGGTCGGCGACCCCGTGCCCTCCCTCGCGTACTGGCTGGTGCTGATCTCCGCGCACGTGGCCGCCAACACCGTCTGCGTGGCGCTGTGCTGGCGCTACAGCCGCCGCGCCGAGAGCCGCGGACTGGCCGCCGGGCTGCGGCTGTTCGGCCTCGGTACCGCGCTCGCCGGCCTGTTCTGGCTCGCGTACCTGCTCAAGGCGCTGTTCGGCAGCACCTGGGCGATGCCCGCCCTGCCGCTGCTGATGAACGTGCACGGCCTGCTGCGGGCCGCCGCCATCCTCGTGCCGACCGTGTTCACCTTCCGCCGGACCGCTGCCGACATCGCCACCGCCTGGCGGCTCTGGCCGCTGTGGCGCGACCTGGTGCAGGCCGTCCCGCACGTGGCCCTGAACAAACCGCGGGCCGGACGGATGGTGGAGCTGCTGTGGCCGCCGGTCCCGCGCAACCTGCTCGTGTACCGCAAGGTGATCGAAACGCGCGACGCGATCCTGATCCTGGGGGAATACGCCGCCCCGGGCGCCCTGGAGGACGCCCGCGGCCGGGTCGCCGGGCGCGGGGTCCCCGAACAGCGGCGCACCGCGGCCGCGCTGGCCTCCGTACTGAGGGAGGCGCGGCAGGCCAAGCTCGCCGGGATCCCCGGGCAGCCGGGCGAGGCGGCCGGACTGGAACTGCCCGCCGCCATCCAGACCTCGGCCGAGGGCGGGGACCTGGCCGAGGAGGCCCGGTTCCTCGTCGACGTCGCCCACGAGTACACCCGGAAAGCGGAGCCGTCGTGACCACCGTACTGATCACCGGGGCCAGCGCCGGACTGGGCGCGGCCTTCGCCCGGGGCTTCGCGGCCAAGGGCGCCGACCTGGTCCTCGTGGCCCGCGACGAGGAGCGGCTGGAAGCGGTCGCGCGGGACCTGGGCCGGGAGTTCGGCACGGCGGCCGAGGTGCTGCCCGCCGACCTGCTGGACGCGGCGGACCGCGAGAAGGTCGCCGCACGCCTCGCCGACCGGATCCGGCCCGTGGACATCCTGGTCAACAACGCCGGCTTCGGGCTGCCCGCACCCTTCCCGTACAGCCCGGTCGAGGACGAGGAGCGGATGCTCGACCTGCTGGTCAAAGTCCCGCTCCGGCTCACCCACGCCGTACTGCCGGGCCTGCGCGAGCGCCGCCGGGGCGCGGTGGTGAACGTGTCCTCGGTCGCCGGACTGCTGCCGACCGGCACCTACGGAGCCGCCAAGGCCTGGGTCACCGCGTTCAGCGAGTCACTGCGCGTGGACATGGAACCGTACGGCGTCCGCGTGCTGGCGGTGGTACCCGGCTTCACCCGGACCGAGTTCCAGGAGCGCGCCGGGATGGACGTCAGCGCCCTGCGCGACGCGGTCTGGCTGGAACCGCAGGCCGTGGTGGACCAGGCGCTGAAGGACCTCGCCCTGCGCCGCCCGCTCAGCATCACCGGCCGCCGCTACCAGGCGTACGCCTTCGCCGCCCGCCACCTCCCGCGCGGCTTCGTGGCCCGCCGGATGGCCCGTACCCGGCGCGCCCCGGCGGACCGGACGGGCTAGCGGGGTCGACAGCAGACCGATGCGCGGCCCGGTGACCGGTCCGCGCACGGTGTGCTGTGGGAAGGACGGATCAGTCAGTGGCCGTGGCCGTGGCCGTGACCGTGTCCGTGACCCCATCCGTGGCCGTTGCCTCCGTAACCTTTGTCGTCATCGTCATGGTCCCAGCCACCGTGGCGGCCGTAGTTGCCGTGGCCCTTGTCGTGGTCCTTGTCGTAACCGTTGCCGCCGCAGCCACCGCCGGTGACGTAGCTGACGGGCTGGGCCGGGGCCGCCGCCGAGGCGGTGCCCGCCGTGCCGAGTGCGGCCCCACCGGCCATCAGGAGACCGGCGGCGGACGCCACGAAGAGGCGCTTCGCTCTCTGTGCATGCATGGGAGTTCCCTTTCCTTCCACCCGCACGAACCTCGCCGAGGAGGGACGGGGGCGGAACCGCGGCCGCAGGCAGAATGCGCAGCGCGGATCGGATGCAGGGCCGCGGGAGGCGCGGAAGCACGCTCCGGCCACAAGGGCTCAGGCGCCGCATGGGTCCCGAAGCAGGCGCGCGTCAGAGGTCCAACCCCTGCTGACGCGGAACTTCGGCCATGGGGGCGCGTTCCGCTGGTGCGGCTCTCACCCACTCAGGCTAGTCGCGCCCGAGCGGGTCGGCACCTCGGGAGGCCGGATGCCGCGCCGTGGCCCACGTTGCCCGACGCGGCACCGGACACCCCTTAGAGCTCGGTGACCTTGCCGTCCGCGACCTCGAGGCGGCGGGTCACCGACACGGCGTCGAGCATGCGGCGGTCGTGCGTGACCAGGAGCAGCGTGCCCTCGTACGCCTCCAGCGCGGACTCCAACTGCTCGATCGCCGGGAGGTCCAGGTGGTTCGTGGGCTCGTCCAGGACCAGCAGGTTGACCCCGCGGCCCTGGAGCAGGGCGAGGGCGGCGCGGGTGCGCTCGCCCGGGGAGAGGGTGGCCGCCGGGCGCAGGACATGGGCCGCTTTGAGGCCGAACTTGGCCAGCAGGGTGCGGACTTCGGCCGGCTCGGTGTCCGGGACGGCCGCGCAGAACGCCTCCAGCAGCGGTTCGCCGCCGAGGAACAGGCCCCGCGCCTGGTCCACTTCGCCGACCAGCACCCCGGAGCCGAGGGTGGCGGAGCCGGAGTCCGGAGCCACCCGGCCGAGCAGGACGGCCAGCAGCGTCGACTTGCCCGCGCCGTTGGCCCCGGTGATCGCCACCCGGTCCGCCCAGTCGATCTGCAGGCTGGCCGGCCCGAAGACGAAGTCCCCGCGCTTGACCGCCGCTTCGCGCAGGGTGGCGACCACCGAGCCGGAGCGCGGCGCCGCCGCGATCTCCATGCGCAGCTCCCACTCCTTGCGCGGCTCGTCCACGACCTCCAGCCGCTCGATCGCCCGCTGGGTCTGGCGGGCCTTGGCGGCCTGCTTCTCGCTGGACTCGCCGCGCAGGTTCTTGCCGATCTTGTCGTTGTCGCTCGCCTTGCGGCGCGCGTTGCGCACGCCCTTGTCCATCCAGTTGCGCTGCATCTGCGCCCGGCCCTCGAGGGCGGACTTCTTGCCCGCGTACTCCTCGTACTCCTCACGGGCATGGCCGCGGGCGCGTTCCCGCTCCTCCAGGTAGGACTCGTACCCGCCGCCGTAGAGGTTGATCTGCTGCTGTGCCAGGTCGAGTTCGAGGACCTTGGTGACGGTCCGGGTCAGGAACTCGCGGTCGTGGCTGATCACGACCGTGCCCGCGCGCAACCCCTTGACGAACTGCTCCAGCCGCTCCAGACCGTCCAGGTCGAGGTCGTTGGTGGGCTCGTCCAGCAGGAAGACGTCGTAACGGGAGAGCAGCAGCGAGGCGAGGCCCGCGCGGGCCGCCTGCCCGCCCGACAGTGCCGTCATGGGCAGGTCCAGGCCCACGGTGAGACCGAGCTCGGCGGCGACCTCCTCGGCCCGCTCGTCGAGATCGGCCCCGCCGAGGTTCAGCCACTGGTCCAGCGCCGTCGCGTACGCGTCGTCCGCGCCCGGCGTCCCGTCCACCAGGCCCTGCGTGGCCTCGTCGAGCTCCGCCTGCGCGGCGGCCACCCCCGTGCGCCGCGCCAGGAACTCCCGCACCGACTCGGCGGGCCGGCGCTCCGGCTCCTGCGGGAGGTGGCCCACGGCGGCGGCGGGCGGGGAGAGCCGCAGCTCACCGCTCTCGGGGGTGTCCAGCCCGGCGAGCAGGCGCAGCAGGGTGGACTTCCCGGCGCCGTTCACGCCGACGAGGCCGATGACGTCGCCGGGCGCGACGACGAGGTCGAGATCGGCGAACAGCGTGCGCTCACCGTGGGCGGCGGTGAGCTTCTTGGCGACGAGGGTTGCAGTCATGATGCACCGATCCTATCCGGGCAGGCGCGGGCCACCGGCGATGGCCGGATAGGTGGGGAGCCCGGCATTGCGGCCGTGCGGTGCGGCATCACACCATGAGGCCATGTCGTCGCGAAACGTGCTCGTCCTGCTCTACGACGGGGTGCAGAGCCTGGACGTGACCGGGCCGGTCGAGGTGTTCGCCGCCGCGGCCCGGTTCCCGGGCCACCCGGCGTACGGGATCCGGACGGTGTCCCCGGGCGGAACGCCGGTCCGTACGAGCAGCGGCCTGACCCTGGTCCCCGACGGGGACCTGAGCAGTGCCCGCCCGGGCCCCGGGACCACGCTGCTGGTGCCGGGCGGCCGGTACACGGCGGACTTCGAGCCGCGGCTCACCGACTGGCTCCGCGCCCACGGGGGAGGCGCGGGGCGGCTGGTGTCCGTGTGCACGGGCGGGCTGCTGCTGGCCGAGGCGGGACTGCTCGACGGGCGGCGGGCGACGACGCACTGGAACGCGTGCGAGCAGATGGCGCGGGACTACCCGGACGTGGCGGTGGAGTCGGATCCGATCTACGTACGGGACGGGCCGGTCGCCACCTCGGCCGGGGTCACGGCCGGGATCGACCTGGCGCTCGCGCTGGTGGAGGAGGACCACGGGCGCGACGTGGCGCTGACCATCGCCCGGCACCTGGTGGTGTTCCTGCGCAGGCCCGGCAACCAGGCGCAGTTCAGCGCGCAGCTGGCCGCCCAGACGGCGCGGCGGGAACCGCTGCGGGACGTGCAGCAGTGGATCACCGAGCACCCGGACGCCGACCTCGGCGTCGAGGCGCTCGCCGCCCGGGCCCGGCTCTCGCCCCGCCACTTCGCCCGTGCCTTCCGGGCCGAGACGGGCGTCACGCCCGGCCGGTACGTCGAGCGCGTGCGGGTGGAGCACGCGCGGCGGCTGCTGGAGGACAGCCGGGAGGGCATCGCCCAGATATCCCGCGCCTGCGGCTACGGCACGCCGGAGGCCCTGCGCCGGGCCTTCCTCAGGACCCTGGGCCAGCCCCCGGCCGAATACCGCCGCCGCTTCGGCCCCTGACCGCCGCCGTCCGTGCCCTGCTCGCCGCCACCGCACTGCCGCGAAGCCCCGCAACCACAGACCTGCCGCCCCCGGCCGGGGGACCGGCACGCCACGACCGCTCCGGAGGAGCCATGCAGATCGCCGTACTGCTCTACGACCGCTTCACCGCACTCGACGCCATCGGGCCCTTCGACACCCTCGGCCGGCTCCAGGGGGCCGAGACGGTGTTCGTGTCCGAGCACCCCGGACCCGTACGGACCGACAACGGGTCGCTCGCGCTCGTCGCCGACAAGGCGCTCCACGAGGTGACCCGGCCCGACATCGTCCTCGTGCCCGGCGGACCGCACCCGGAACTGGAGATGAAGAACCCCGCCGTCCTCCAGTGGCTGCGGGACGCCGACGCCACCACCACCTGGACGGCCTCCGTCTGCACCGGCTCCCTGCTGCTCGCCGCCGCCGGGCTGCTCGACGGGCGGCGGGCCGCCGGGCACTGGCTGTTCCTGGACCAGCTGCCGCGGTTCGGAGCCGAGCCCACCGGCGAGCGGGTGGTCTTCGACGGGAAGTACGTCACGGCGGCGGGGGTGTCCGCCGGGATCGACATGGGTCTCACCCTGCTCGGCAGGATCGCCGGTGACGAGTTCGCCCAGACCGTGCAGCTGATGACCGAGTACGATCCCCAGCCGCCCTACGACGCCGGTTCCCCGGCCAAGGCCCCGGCCGAGCTCGTCGCGCGGCTCCGGGCGGTCAATCCGCTGTAGGCCAGCGGAAGACGGGCGCCCGGCGCTCCAGGAACGCGGTGACGCCCTCCGCGGTGTCGCCGCTCGCGGCCGCCTGCGCCGCCCAGTGGGCGTCCCGGTCCTCCCGCCCGTCCGCGAACTCCTTGGCCGCCGCCTGCGTCAGTTGCGACCGCGAGGCCAGCACGCGCGTGAACTCGCCGACCCGCTTGTCCAGTTGGCCCACCGGCAGCAGCTCGTCCAGGAAGCCGGTCCGCAGGGCCCGGTCCGCGTCCATCAACTCCGCCGAGAAGAGGAGGTACTTGGCGGCGGCCGGGCCGACCAGCCGGGCCAGCCGCCTGGTCGAGGAGGCCGGGTAGACGATGCCCAGCTTCGCCGGGGTCACCCCGAACGAGGCCCCCTCCTCCGCGAACCGCAGATCGCAGGCGGCCGCGAGCTGGCTCCCGCCGCCCACGCAGTACCCGCGGATCGCCGCCAGCGTCGGCTTCGGGAAGGCGGCCAGGGCCTCCTCGGCCACCACGGCCAGTGCCTGCGGGTCCTCCTCCTCGTCGCCGGTCAGGGAGGAGATGTCCGCGCCCGCGCAGAACGTCGCTCCCGCCCCGGTCAGCACGAGCACCCGTACGGCGGGATCGGCCGCCAGTCCCGGCAGCAGTTCCGGCAGGGCCCGCCACATCGCGGCCGTCATGGCGTTGCGCTTGGCGGGGTGCGAGATGACGACGGTGGCGACCCCGTCGGCGACGGTGTGGTGGAGGGCTGCGTCCCGGGCTGCGTCCATGCGCCGGATGCTATCCCGGGGTGTCGATCCTATGATCAAGGGGAGTCCGTCCGGGGGGTGCGAGGAGGTGGCACGTCCATGGACGCAGACCGTACCGAGGACAGGGGCAGGGCCAGGAGCAGGAGCAGGAGCAGGAGCCGGGAACCGCAGCAGGAGAAGAAGCAGCTCAGCCGCAGCTTCGGGCTGCTGGCCGCGCTCGGGGCGATCCTCGTGCTGGCCGGCCTGGTCGGTCTGGTCTACACCGGCGTCGCCACCCTGACCTCGATGTTCCTCTTCGGCTGGCTGCTGCTGATCGGCGGTCTGGTGGGACTGCTGCACGCGGTCCAGTCCCGCAAGAGCAACTACTTCTGGCTCGCGGTCATCGTCGCCGCCATGAACCTGGCGGCCGGCTTCGTCGTCCTGCGCCGGCCCGAGGCGAGCGCCGAGGCGCTGACCATGTTCGCCGCGCTGCTCTTCCTCACCGGCGGGGTGTTCCGGCTCGCCGGCGCCCTCGTGGTGCGCGGGGCGAACTTCGGGCTGTCGCTCGTCCAGGGTGCCTTCGGCGTCCTGCTCGGCGTCCTGATCCTGTTCAGCTGGCCCGGCAGCAGCCGCTACGTGATCGGAACCTTCTTCTCGCTCGCCCTCCTGTTCGACGGACTGAGCCTGGTGGCCGTGGGCATGGGCGCCCGGCGCATCCTGGGCTTGGTCAGCGAGGACGCGGCGGAACCGGAGGCCGTCGGCGCCGAGCGGGCCGGCGAGGCGGCCGAGAAGCGTCCCACAGAAGATCAGGAACAGTCGAACAACTGACTCTGTCATACGCCCTTGGTCAGAAAGTGTCCGAATGGCGCTGACTTGTGGTCAGCGGCGCGGGGCGGATCGGGCTGTTCCCCACTCTTGACGTGTGGAGACGATCGAGCGCCGCGAAGACGGGGGACGGAAGATGGATGTCAGCGGGAATGTCCCGCCAGCCCGGGAGGCGGAGCCGGCGGCTCCGGCCGACCCCCTCGTGTACGAGGGAGTATGGAGGTTCACGGCTCCCGCAGTAGAAGAATCCGTTCCCCAGGCGCGCCGCGCGGTCCGGGACCTGCTCGGACGCCAGGGGGTGGCGACCCGGCAGGACCTCGTGTACTCCCTGCTGCTGATCGTCTCCGAGCTCGTGACGAACTCCGTCCGGCACGCCGCCCTGCTCTCCCCGGAGGTCGCCGTCGAGGTCGCGATCGGCCGCGAGTGGGTACGGGTGGCCGTCGAGGACGACCACCCGTACCGCCCCAAGGCGCTGGAGGCCGATTTCGGCCAGACCGGCGGCCGGGGCCTGCTCCTGGTGCGCGAGATCACGCTGGAGGCCGGCGGGGTCTGCGACGTCGAGCACACCTCGACGGGCGGCAAGGTCATCTGGGCGGCCCTGCCGCTCACCGCGCCGGCCGCACCCGCGACCTCCGTCGTGTGAACCGGGTGCGAACCGGGTGCGAACCGGGTGCCGGGCGGGCTACCAGCCCGCGGCATCACCGGTCAGCTCGCGGATCGCGGGCCGCGCGGCGTCCAGCACGGTCATGAACCACGCCGAGAACGGCGCCTCGGCGTGCCGCTTCGCCAGCTCCTCGGCGGTGACGAAGGCGGTGCCCCCGACCTCCTCCGGATCCGGCCGCACGGCCGACTGCGCCAGTCCCACGAAAAGGTGGTTGAACTCCTGCTCCACCAGACCCGACGCCGGGTCCGGGTGGTTGTAGCGGACCGTTCCCGCCTCCGCGAGCAGCGAGGGCGACAGCCCCAGCTCCTCGTGGGTCCGCCGGGCCGCCGCCGCGAACGGCGACTCCCCGGGATAGGGGTGGCCGCAGCAGGTGTTCGACCAGACGCCGGGGGAGTGGTACTTCCCGAGGGCCCGCTGCTGCAGCAGCAGCCGGCCCTGCTCGTCGAAGAGGAACACGGAGAACGCCCGGTGCAACTGCCCGGGTGCCTGATGAGCGGAGAGCTTCTCCGCCGTGCCGATGGTGTTGCCGGACTCGTCGACCAGTTCGAGCATGATCGGTTCTTGAGTTCCGGTGCCGTTGGTCGCGCTGCTCGCGGCGGTGGCTGGTGGTGTCGGCATACCCATCCTTCGCTTCGGACTCCGGCCTTCAGTCTGCCGTACAAAAGGGGCTTGTCCGCACTTCGGAGATCCGCGCATGTCTGCCCCCCGTCGCGTGATAAGCGACGAGGGGCAGATCACCTCACGTCCTGCGCCCGCGGCGTCAGACCCCGAACGGCCCCGGATAACCGATCGTGCCCGCAGGAACCGGAACGGAATCGTCCAGCACCAGCGCCATCATGGCCTCGTCCGGCACCTCGAAGGGCGCCCGGATCCCGAACCGGGAGGCCGGGACGAAACCGAAGCGCCGGTAGTACTCCGGGTGGCCCAGCACCAGGACCAGGGACTCCCCGCCCTCCCTGGCCGCCGCGAGCACGGCCCGCACCACCGAGCTGCCGGCGCCCGAGCGCTGCCGCGCCGGATCGGTGGCCACCGGGGCGAGCGCGAGCGCCCGTACCCCGTCCACCTCGCACGCGGTGAGCAGGGCGTACGCCGCCACCGACCCGTCCGGGCCCTCGGCCACGTACGACAGGCCGGGCACCCAGGCGTCGTCCGCGCGCAGCGCGTCCACGAGATCCGCCTCCAGCGGCGTGTCGAACGCCGCCAGGTTGACGGCCCGCACGGCGGCGGCGTCGGCCCGCGTCTCCGGCCGGGCCGGCCAGGCGCCGCCGTCCCCGGCGGTCACCGGGCGCAGGACGTAGCCGGTGTACCCGTACTCGTGGCCGTGCCGGGCCCGCACGCCGAGCTCCTCGCGGGCGGCGGCGAGCGCGGCCGCCGTCGCCGGGTCCCCGGCGCCGGAGTGGTCCCCGACCCGTTCGGCGAGCGGGCCGTAGTACTCGGCCCAGTCCGAGTCGGGCAGGTGGTACACGCCGAGGACCTGGTAGCCGGCGGCCTGGGCGGCCGCGAGGTTTCCGGCGGTGGAGCGCAGCGGGCACTGCCCGTCCCAGAAGGCGCGGGCGCCCGCGGACGGCTCCTCGACGGTCCACTCGCACTCGGTCAGCACCAGCGTGCCGCCGGGTGCGAGCAGCCGCTTCCACCGCGCGAGCGCGGTGTCGAAGCCGATGGAGTAGGCGGAGCCCTCCGCCCAGACGAGGTCGAAGGAACCGTCCTCGAACCGCTCGGCGGGAAGTGCGCCCATGTCCGCCATGACGGTGCGGACCCGGTCGCCGAGCCCGCGGCCGGCGGCGGCCGTGCGGAGCTCTTCGAGGAACGGTGCGTGGAGGTCGACGGCGGTCACCTCGGCGCCGTGTCCGCCGGCCTCCGCGGCGAGCAGCAGGGCGCTGCGGCCCGGACCGCAGCCCAGGTCGAGTACGCGCGGCCGCCCGGGCAGCGGTCCGCACAGGGACAGCAGGTGCCGGGTGCTCGCGTCGGAACCGGGCCCCTGCCGCGGCAGGCCGCGGTGCAGGGTGAAGAAGGCCTCGATGAAGGAGATGTCGGTCAACGTGAACCCTTGAACGGGGGCTCCGGCCGACGGGGGACCGTCAGAGGACGGTCAGGCCCGGCCGGATGCCCGGAGGAAAGGAGGGGATGCACCGGAGTTCGCTGCGCATGGCCGCGACCACTGCGACGGTCATCAACCCACCTCTTCCCACTCGACACGATCAGGGGCGTGTCCACCGTAACATCCGCGCCGTTTGTGGTATCGCGCCGTGATCGTCAATGATGATCACGCCCCGGCCCGGGGCCGGGATATTCGGCTCGTCAGGGCGTAAACGGGCGGTGAACCCCAGCTTCCATTCATCCGATAGCCTCTGCCGACGTGCCGCCGCCCCACGAGGCGTCCCGTCCGGAGTCAGTCCGGACTTCGTTACAAGGAGTGAGTTCGTCTGCCGACCGTCATCCTCACCGGCCTGCCGGTCCCCGGATCACCGCTCGCTGACGAGCTGCGCTCACTCGGCTTCGAGGTCCGCCCCGCCGCCGGTCCCCAGGAGGCCGCCGCCGCCCTCGCCGCCGTACCCGCCGACCAGCGGGTGGCCGTCGTGGACAGCGCCTTCGTCGGGCACGTGCACGCGCTGCGCCTCGCGCTGACCGACCCGCGCTTCGACGCCTGCGCCGTCCCCGGCGCCCTCGCCGTCCAGTCCGGCGCCCGCGAGGCACTCGAGGAGGCCGCCGCCACACCGGGTGACGGCGCTGTCCCCTACGCCGACCGGCTCGCCGCCGCGGTGGAGTCCTCCGGGACCGCCGTCCAGCGCCCCGAGCTCGGCACCCTCGTCGCCACCGTCCCCGCCACCCCGGCGGACCGGGACGCGGCCGTCGCCGCCGTCGCCGCCGTCGACGAGGAGGCCGTACGCCTGCGGACCGCCGTGAAGTCCCGCGACGGGTTCTTCACCACCTTCTTCATCAGCCCGTACTCGCGCTACATCGCCCGCTGGTGCGCGCGCCGCGGCCTGACCCCCAACCAGGTCACCACCGCCTCGCTGATCACCGCGCTGATCGCGGCCGGCTGCGCCGCCACCGGCGACCGCCGGGGCTACGCCGCGGCCGGTGTGCTGCTCCTCTTCTCCTTCGTCCTGGACTGCACCGACGGCCAGCTGGCCCGCTACTCGCTCCAGTACTCGACGATGGGCGCCTGGCTCGACGCGACCTTCGACCGGGCCAAGGAGTACGCCTTCTACGCGGGCCTCGCGCTCGGCGCCGCCCGCGGCGGCGACGACGTATGGGCGCTGGCGCTCGGCGCGATGATCCTCATGACCTGCCGGCACGTCGTGGACTTCTCCTTCAACGAGGCCAACCACGACGCGACGGCAAACACCAGCCCCACGGCCGCCCTGTCCGACAAGCTCGACAGCGTCGGCTGGACGGTCTGGGTCCGCCGCATGATCATCCTTCCGATCGGTGAGCGCTGGGCGATGATCGCGGTCCTGACCGCCGTCACCACCCCCCGGACCGTGTTCTACGCCCTGCTCATCGGCTGCGCCTTCGGCGCGCTCTACACCACCGCCGGGCGGGTCCTGCGCTCCCTGACCCGCAAGGCGACCCGTACCGACCGGGCCGCCCAGGCCCTGTACGACCTCACCGACTCCGGTCCCCTCGCCGAGCTCCCGCGCCGCCTGCTGGGGGGCCGCGGGCCCGCCGCGAGCTCCGTGTGGATCGCGGCCTTCGCCGCCGTCGGCCTCGTCGGGTTCGCCCTGAGCCGCCCGTACGGGGACCCGACGCTGATCGCGGCCGCCGCGCTCTACGCCGTGGCCGCCGGCGAGGCCGTCTCGCGACCCCTCAAGGGCGCGCTGGACTGGCTGATCCCGCCGCTGTTCCGGGCCGCCGAGTACGTCACGGTCCTCGTGCTCGCCGCCAAGGCGGACGTCCCCGGGGCCCTTCCGGCGGCATTCGGCCTGATCGCGGCGGTCGCCTACCATCACTACGACACGGTGTACCGCATTCGCGGCGGCACCGGCGCGCCCCCGCACTGGCTGGTGCGGACGAGCGGCGGCCACGAGGGCCGGGTCCTGGTGACCACGGTGCTGGCCGCCGTCCTCGCGACGCGCGCATCGGACTTCCCCGTCGCGCTCACGGCCATGGCCGTGACCGTGGCACTCGTGGTGCTCGTGGAGAGCATCCGCTTCTGGGTCTCCTCCGGAGCACCCGCCGTACATGACGAAGGAGAACCAGCATGATCGGCCTTGTACTCGCTGCCGGTGCCGGACGCCGTCTGCGTCCCTACACCGACACCCTGCCCAAGGCCCTCGTGCCCGTCGGTCCCGAGGGCCAGGAGGAGAGCCTGACGGTCCTCGACCTGACGCTCGGCAACTTCGCCGAGGTCGGCCTCACCGAGGTCGCCATCGTCGTCGGCTACCGCAAGGAAGCGGTCTACGAGCGCCGCGAGGCCCTGGAGGCCAAGTACGGCGTCAAGATCACGCTGATCGACAACGACAAGGCCGAGGAGTGGAACAACGCCTACTCCCTGTGGTGCGCGCGTGACGTCCTCAAGCAGGGCGTGATCCTCGCCAACGGCGACACCGTCCACCCGGTGTCCGTCGAGAAGACCCTGCTCGCCGCCCGCGGCAACGGGCAGAAGATCATCCTCGCCCTCGACACGGTCAAGAACCTGGCCGACGAGGAGATGAAGGTCGTCACCGCCGACGGCCAGGGCGTCCGGAAGATCACCAAGCTGATGGACCCGGCCGACGCGACCGGCGAGTACATCGGTGTCACCCTCATCGAGGCCGAGGCCGCCGAGCAGCTGGCCGACGCGCTGAAGACCACCTTCGAGCGCGACCCCGACCTCTACTACGAGGACGGCTACCAGCAGCTCGTCAACGACGGCTTCACCATCGACGTGGCGCCCATCGGCGACGTCAAGTGGGTGGAGATCGACAACCACGACGACCTCGCCAAGGGCCGGACGATCGCATGCCAGTACTGACGAGGCTCATCCCCTCGCCCGTCGTCGTCGACATCGCCAGCGGAGCGATGGACGACCTGGCCGGCCTCCTGGCCGACCAGCGGATCTCCGCGTCCGGCAAGCTGGCGATCGCGATCAGCGGGGGCTCGGGCGTCGCGCTGCGCGCCAAGCTCGAGCCCGTGCTGCCGCACGCCGACTGGTACGCCGTGGTCGACGGCACCATCGACTCCGCCGTCAAGCTGGCCGACGACATAAAGGGCCGCCGCTACGACGCCGTCGTGGGCCTGGGCGGCGGCAAGATCATCGACGTGGCGAAGTACGCCGCGGCGCGGGTCGGGCTGCCCATGGTGGCCGTCGCCACCAACCTCTCGCACGACGGCATCTGCTCGCCGGTGTCCATCCTGGACAACGACAACGGCCGCGGCTCCTACGGCGTGCCCACGCCGATCGCCATGGTGATCGACCTCGACGTGATCAAGGAAGCCCCGGTGCGGTTCATCCGCGCCGGCATCGGCGACGCGATCTCCAACATCTCGGCGATCGCCGACTGGGAGCTCTCGCACAAGGTCACCGGCGAGCCCGTCGACGGCCTGGCCGCCGCCATGGCCCGTACCGCGGGCGAGTCCGTACTGCGCCACCCCGGCGGATGCGGTGACGACGAGTTCCTCACCGTGCTCTCCGAGGCGCTGGTCCTTTCCGGCATCGCCATGTCGATCAGCGGGGACTCCCGCCCGTCGTCCGGCGCCTGCCACGAGATCAGCCACGCCTTCGACCTGCTCTACCCGGGGCGCTCCGCGCTCCACGGCGAGCAGGTCGGCATCGGCGCCGCCTTCGCGATGCACCTGCGCGGAGCCGACGAGCAGTCCGGGCTCTTCATCGAGGTACTGCGCCGGCACGGCCTGCCGGTGACCCCGGAGGAGATCGGCTTCAGCATCGACGAGTTCGTCACGGCCGTCGAGTACGCCCCGCAGACCCGCCCGGGACGCTTCACGATCCTGGAGCACCTCAACCTGTCCGCCGCCGAGATCAGGGACGCTTACGCCGACTATGCCAAGACCATCCGTAGCTGAACTCCGGCCCGTCGTTCACCCGGCGGGCGTGAAGGACCGGGTCAGCGGCGAGCACTGGGGCGGTCGCCTCTACATGCGCGAGATCTCCCTGCGCATCACCCGCTACCTGGTCACCACCAAGGTCACGCCGAACCAGCTGACCTACCTGATGACGCTCGCCGGCGTGCTCGCGGCACCCGCCCTGCTGGTGCCGGGCGTCTGGGGCGCCGTCCTCGGCGTGGTCGCGGTCCAGCTGTACCTGCTGCTCGACTGCGTCGACGGCGAGGTCGCCCGCTGGAAGAAGCAGTTCTCGCTGTCCGGCGTGTACCTGGACCGGGTCGGCGCCTACCTGTGCGACGCGGCGGTGCTGGTCGGCTTCGGCCTGCGCGCCGCCGACCTGTGGGGCGGCGGCCGGATCGACTGGCTGTGGGCCTTCCTGGGCACCCTCGCGGCGCTCGGCGCGATCCTGATCAAGGCCGAGACCGACCTGGTCGGTGTCGCCCGCCACCAGGCCGGCAAGCCCGTGGTCAAGGACGCCGCGGCCGAGCCGCGCTCGTCCGGCATGGCGCTCGCCCGCCGGGCCGCCGCCGCGCTCAAGTTCCACCGCCTCGTCCTCGGCATCGAGGCGTCCCTGCTCATCCTGGTGCTGGCCGTCGTGGACCAGCTCCGCGGCGACCTGTTCTTCTCCCGGATCGGTGTCGCCGTCCTCGCCGCCATCGCGCTGCTGCAGACCGTGCTGCACCTGGTGTCGATCCTGGCCTCGAGCAGGCTCAAGTGAGTGCGCCGATGCGGCTGGGCGCCGTGATCATCACCATGGGCAACCGGCCCGACGAGCTCAAGGCGCTCCTCGACTCGGTCGCCCGCCAGGACGGCGACCCCGTCGAGGTGGTCGTGGTGGGCCAGGGCGTCAAGGTCTCGGGCGTGACGGACCTGCCGCCCGGTGTCCGTACCGTCGACCTTCCCGAGAACCTGGGCATTCCCGGCGGGCGCAACGTCGGCATCGAGGCCTTCGGTCCCGGCGGCAGCGAGGTCGACGCCCTGCTCTTCCTGGACGACGACGGCCTGCTGGAGCGGACGGACACCGCCGAGCTGTGCCGGCAGGCCTTCGCGGAGGACCCGGAGCTCGGGATCGTCAGCTTCCGGATCGCCGACCCTGAGACCGGTATCACGCAGCGCCGGCACGTGCCGCGGCTGCGCGCCTCCGACCCGATGCGCTCCTCGCGGGTGACCACCTTCCTGGGCGGCGCCAACGCGGTCCGTACGAAGGTGTTCGAGCAGGTCGGGCCGCTGCCGGGCGAGTTCTTCTACGCGCACGAGGAGACCGATCTGGCCTGGCGGGCGCTCGACGCCGGGTGGCTGATCGACTACCGCGCGGACATGGTGCTGCTGCATCCGACGACGGCCCCCTCCCGGCACGCGGTCTACCACCGTATGGTGGCCCGTAACCGGGTGTGGCTCGCCCGCCGCAACCTGCCCGCCGTGCTGGTCCCGGCCTACCTGGGCGTCTGGCTCCTGCTGACGCTCCTGCGCAGGCCTTCGGTGCCGGCGCTCAAGGCCTGGTTCGGCGGATTCCGGGAGGGGTGGACCACTCCCTGCGGTCCCCGCCGTCCCATGAGATGGCGGACGGTCTGGCGGTTGACCCGCCTGGGCCGACCTCCTGTCATCTGACCAGCCCGCGTCTGGGAACATGGCGCGATCACGGGCTTCGCGCCACCAGCCTGATGCCCTTCCTGTCGCATCTTGAAGACGAAAGTTTCAACTTGTGAGTGACACAACCCACGACGGCGCCCTCGCCACGAGCAGGCCGCCGTCCGTAGACGCGGGGCTGAGTCCCGCGGAGCTCGCCAGGAAGTACGGCCTCTCCGTGAGCGGCGCCCGGCCCGGTCTGGTCGAGTACGTGCGGCAGCTCTGGGGCCGGCGCCAGTTCATCATGGCCTTCTCGCGGGCCAAGCTGCTCGCGCAGTACAGCCAGGCGAAGCTCGGCCAGGTGTGGCAGGTGGCGACCCCGCTGCTGAACGCGGCCGTGTACTGGCTGATCTTCGGCGTGATCCTCGGCGCGGGCCGGGAGATGCCCTCGGGCGTCTACGTCCCGTTCCTGATGATGGGCATCTTCATCTTCACCTTCACCCAGAGCTCGGTGATGGCGGGTGTCCGGGCGATCTCCGGGAACCTCGGGCTGGTGCGGGCGCTGCACTTCCCGCGGGCCTCCCTGCCGGTGTCGTTCTCGCTGCAGCAGCTCCAGCAGCTGATGTACTCGATGGTCGTCGTCTTCGTGATCGCCGTCAGCTTCGGCAACTACCCGCGCCTGTCCTGGCTGCTGGTGATCCCGACGCTGGCGCTGCAGTTCGTCTTCAACACCGGCCTCGCCATGATCTTCGCGCGGATGGGCTCCAAGACCCCCGACCTGGCGCAGCTGATGCCGTTCGTGATGCGCACGTGGATGTACGCCTCCGGGGTCATGTTCCCGATCGGGATCTACCTCAAGGACCAGCCGCAGTGGATCAGCGACGTGCTGCTGTGGAACCCGGTGGCGATCTACATGGACCTCATCCGGTTCGCGCTGATCGACGACTACGGCAGCAGCAACCTGCCCCCGCACGTCTGGCTCTTCGCAGTGGGCTGGGCCGCCGTGATCGGCCTCGGCGGCTTCGTGTACTTCTGGAAGTCTGAGGAGCGTTACGGCCGTGGCTGACCACACCCAGGGGCGTGTCCCCACCGTGATCGCGGACGACGTGCACATCGTCTACCGGGTCAACACCGGCAGCGCCGGCAAGGGCGCGGCCACCGCCGCGCTCAGCAAGATAATCCGCCGGGGCAAGGGCGACGCGCCGGGCGTGCGCCGGGTCCACGCCGTGCGCGGGGTCTCCTTCACCGCGTACCGGGGCGAGGCGATCGGCCTCATCGGTTCGAACGGCTCCGGCAAGTCCACGCTGCTGCGGGCCATCGCGGGCCTGCTGCCCTGCGAGGCCGGCAAGGTCTACACCGACGGCCAGCCCTCGCTGCTGGGCGTCAACGCGGCCCTGATGAACGACCTCACCGGCGAGCGCAACGTCGTCCTCGGCGGTCTGGCGATGGGCATGAGCCGCGAGCAGATCAAGGAGCGCTACCAGAGCATCGTCGACTTCTCGGGGATCAACGAGAAGGGCGACTTCATCTCCCTGCCGATGCGCACCTACTCCTCCGGCATGGCGGCGCGCCTGCGCTTCTCCATCGCGGCGGCCAAGGACCACGACGTCCTGATGATCGACGAGGCCCTGGCCACCGGTGACCGCAGCTTCCAGGTGCGTTCCGAGAACCGCATCCGCGAACTGCGGGAGAAGGCCGGCACGGTCTTCCTGGTGAGCCACAACAACAAGTCCATCCGCGACACCTGCGACCGGGTGCTGTGGCTGGAAAAGGGCGAGCTCCTGATGGACGGGCCCACGGAGGAAGTCGTCTCGGCCTACGAGAAGGCCTCCAACGGCTGACCGCGGGACGGCCGCCGGGCCGGCCCGCCGGTCGACACGCCGAGGCCCCCGCCGCGATGAGCGGCGGGGGCCTCGGCGTGTCCCGGCGTGCGGGCCGCTGTCGGACCGTCACCTGCGGCGGCGGCAAGCGGGTCGGCACGCGCGGCGGCGCGGGGTGGCGCGGGGCGGCAGCGGGGCGGCGACATTCGGGGGCGCGGCGCATACCCGAGCGGTCCCGGCGACGTTGTACAGCGTAAGCTGAAGCAGTCCTGAATCGCGGCAAGAGGGGACGATTCCCCGCAGGTGAACGGCCTGGCGCAGGCCCGGGGAATCCCAGGCGGCGTGTCCGAAATAGGATGTATTGGGTCGGCAGTGTAGAACGGGAGATGTGACGGCAATGGCTACGGGAATTCTCCGGCCCCCAGGCGCGACGGCCGTCCCCGCCCCGGGCGGCGGGCGGTGACCGCGGGGGACGGCATCCGCCCCCGGTCCGACACGGTCCACGCACGCGCCACCCTCGGCAAGGCCGCCGCGGAGAACTTCCCCGTGGCCCCCGCGTTCCTTCCCCGCGCCTGGCGGGACGGCCTGATGGCGGTCTACGGGTACGCCCGCCTCGTCGACGACATCGGCGACGGAGACCTGGCCCCCGGCGGACGCGACGCCGTGCTCCTCGGCCTCGAACCCGCCGCGGTGGACGACCGGCTCGCCATGCTCGACGCCTTCGAGGCCGACCTGCGGCGCGTGTTCGGCGGCAGCGACGGTCCGCCGCGCCACCCGCTGATGCAGGCCCTCCAGCCCGTCGTGCGCGCCCACCGGCTCACCCCCGAGCCGTTCCTCGGACTCATCGAGGCCAACCGCCAGGACCAGCGGGTCGCGCGCTACGAGACGTACGGGAAGCTCCTCGGCTACTGCGAGCTCTCCGCCAACCCGGTCGGCCGCCTCGTGCTCGCCCTCACCGGCACCGCCACCCCCGAGCGGATCCGCCGCTCGGACGCGGTGTGCACGGCCCTGCAGATCGTCGAGCACATCCAGGACGTGGCCGAGGACCTCGGCCGGGACCGGATCTACCTGCCCACCGAGGACATGCGGCGCTTCCACGTCGCCGAGACCGACCTCAAGGCCCCGTCCGCCGGCGCGTCCGTACGCGCCCTGATCGCATACGAAACCGAACGCGCGCGGGAGCTGCTGAATGAAGGCACCCCCCTCGTGGGTAGCGTGCACGGCAGGCTCCGGCTGCTGCTCGCGGGCTTCGTGGGAGGGGGACGTGCCGCCCTGAGAGCCGTCACCGCCGCCGGCTTCGACGTACTGCCCGGCCCTCCCAAGCCCACCAAGAGCGGCCTGATCCGCGAGGTGGCCGCCGTCCTGCGCTCTGCGCCGAGAAAGGGGTGAGCCCCACCGTGGAGGGCCCCACACACGTGTCCGCGCCGGTCCTGGCGGCGTACGGCTACTGCGAGGCCGTCACCGGATCGCAGGCGCGCAACTTCGCGTACGGCATCCGGCTGCTGCCCACCGACAAGCGGCAGGCGATGTCCGCGCTCTACGCCTTCTCCCGGCGGGTCGACGACATCGGCGACGGCGCGCTGGCGCCCGGGGCGAAGCTGGCCCGGCTCGAGGAGACCCGCGCCCTGCTCGGGCGGATCCGCGCCGAGGAGGTCGACGAGGACGACACCGACCCCGTCGCCGTCGCCCTCGCGCACGCCGCGCGCCGCTTCCCGATCCCGCTCGGCGGCCTCGACGAACTCATCGACGGCGTCCTGATGGACGTGCGCGGCGAGACGTACGAGACCTGGGAAGACCTCAAGGCCTACTGCCGGTGCGTGGCCGGGGCCATCGGCCGGCTCTCGCTGGGCGTGTTCGGCACCGCCCCCGGAGTCCCCGACTCTGCGCGCGCCGCCGAGTACGCCGACACGCTCGGCCTCGCCCTGCAACTCACCAACATCCTGCGGGACGTTCGCGAGGACGCGGCCAACGGGCGCACCTACCTGCCCGCCGAGGACCTCGCCAAATTCGGCTGCTCCGAAGGCTTCCACGGCGACCGGGCCCCCGAGGGCTCCGACTTCGCCGGGCTGATCCACCACGAAGTGCGGCGCGCCCGGGCGCTGTTCGCCGAGGGCTACCGGCTGCTGCCGATGCTCGACCGGCGCAGCGGCGCCTGCGTGGCCGCCATGGCCGGCATCTACCGGCGCCTCCTCGACCGCATCGAGCGGGAGCCGGAGGCGGTCCTGCGCGGCCGCGTCTCGCTGCCGCCGCACGAGAAGGCGTACGTCGCCGTGCGCGGCCTGTCCGGGCTCGACGCGCGGACCATCTCCCGCCAGACCACCCGGAGGCGGCCCTGATGCCCCCGGCCACCCGGCCCGCGGCCCCGCCCGGTGCCCTCGCCGCGGCCTCGGTCGGTCTGCTCGCCGCGGCCCCGGCCGGTGCCCTCGCCGTGGCCCCCCGCCGGGCCGGCGCGGGCGCAGGCGCGTCCGGTGCTCCGGGGACACGCCCGCGCGCGCTCGCGGCGTGCGCAGCCGCCGCCCCGCACCCGCGCCCGGCGGGCCGTCCGGAGCGGGGCCCCGCCCCCCGGGCAACCCGCGCGCGGACGGGCGCGTCTCTTCCGGCGGGCTCCGGCCGCGCCGGGCACGGGCCGGTCCCGCCCCAGCGGCACCGGCCGACCGGCCCTGAAGGCCACCGCACCACCACCGGGGAGGACGCATGAGCGACAACGGCAACCGCGCGGTCGTCATCGGCGGGGGACTGGCCGGCGTCACCACCGCGCTCGAACTCGCCGACGCCGGGCTCCGCGTGACCCTGCTGGAAGGCCGGCCGCGGCTCGGCGGCCTCGCGTTCTCGTTCAAGCGCGGCGAACTCACCGTGGACAACGGGCAGCACGTCTACCTGCGCTGCTGCACCGCCTACCGGTGGTTCCTCGACCGCGTCGACGGCGCCGCCCTCGCGCCCCTCCAGGACCGGCTCGACGTACCCGTGCTCGACGTCGCGCACGCCAAGGGCCCGCGCCTCGGCCGGCTGCGCCGCAGCGCCCTGCCCGTGCCCCTGCACCTGGCCGGATCGCTGGCCCGCTACCCGCACCTGTCCCTCGCCGAGCGCGTGAGCGTCGGCCGCGCCGCCCTCGCGCTGCGCCGGCTCGACCCCGCCGACCCGGCACTGGACGGCCTGGACTTCGCGACCTGGCTCGGCCGCTACGGCCAGTCCCCCCGGGCCATCGAGGCCCTGTGGGACCTCGTCGGCATCGCGACCCTCAACGCCACCGCCGCACACTCCTCGCTCGGCCTGGCCGCCATGGTCTTCAAGACCGGCCTGCTCTCCGAGAACGGCGCCGCCGACATCGGCTGGGCCCGGGTACCCCTCGGCGACCTGCACGACACGCTCGCCCGCAAGGCGCTCGACGCGGCCGGCGTACGGACCGAACTGCGCACCCGGGTCACCGCGGTCACCCGTACCCCCGAGGGGAACTGGCGGGTCGACACCGACGAGGAGTCGTTCGACGCCGCCACCGTCGTCCTCGCCGTCCCGCAGCGCGAGGCGCACGGACTGCTCCCGGCGGGGGCACTCGCCGACCGCGACAAGCTGCTCGACATCGGCACCGCGCCGATCCTCAACGTGCACGTCGTGTACGACCGCAAGGTGCTCAAGCAGCCCTTCTTCGCGGCGCTCGGCTCCCCCGTGCAGTGGGTCTTCGACCGCACCGACTCCTCCGGGCTCCCCGACGGCGGCCAGTACCTGGCCCTGTCCCAGTCCGTCGCGCAGGACGACATCGACGAGCCCGTCTCCGTCCTGCGCGCCAAGTACCTGCCCGAGCTGGAGCGGCTGCTGCCCGCCGCGCGCGGCGCCAAGGTACGGGACTTCTTCGTCACCCGGGAGCGGACGGCCACCTTCGCCCCCACACCCGGCGTGGGCCGGCTGCGCCCCGGGGCGCGGACCGACACGCCGGGGCTGTATCTGGCCGGTGCGTGGACTGCCACCGGCTGGCCCGCGACCATGGAGAGCGCCGTCCGGAGCGGCCTGAGCGCGGCACACGCCGCGCTCGCCGCGCTCGGCCGCCCCCGCGAACACCCTCTGCAGGAGGCGGCATGACGACCATCAGCACGACCGCAGCACCCACAGGAACAAGAGGAGAGCCAGTGAACCCGGGGAATCCGGCTGTCGAGAACACGGATGCCGGTGCGGGCACCGCCGGAGCGGGTAGGGAGAAGGCGGACACCGTCGCCCTGCTGGAGCGCGGCCGTACGCTGTCTACCCCCGCGCTCCGGGCCGCCGTGGACCGCCTCGCCTCGCCCATGGACACCGTCGCCGCCTACCACTTCGGCTGGATCGACGCCCAGGGCAACCCCGCGGACGGCGACGGCGGCAAGGCCGTCCGGCCCGCCCTCGCGCTGCTCTCCGCCGAGGCCGCGGGAGTCGCCGCCGAGGTCGGCATCCCGGGCGCCGTCGCCGTCGAGCTCGTGCACAACTTCTCGCTGCTGCACGACGACCTGATGGACGGCGACGAGCAGCGCCGCCACCGCGACACGGTGTGGAAGGTGCACGGACCGGCCCTGGCGATCCTGGTCGGCGACGCGCTCTTCGCCCTCGCCAACGAGGTGCTGCTGGAGCTGGGCACCGTCGAGGCGGGCCGCGCGGCGCGCCGGCTGACCACCGCCAGCCGCAAGCTCATCGACGGCCAGGCCCAGGACATCTCCTACGAGCACCGCGAGCGCGTCAGCGTCGAGGAGTGCCTGGAAATGGAGGGCAACAAGACGGGCGCGCTGCTCGCCTGCGCGGTCTCCATCGGCGCGGTGCTCGGCGGCGCCGACGACCGCACGGCCGACAAGCTCGAGGAGTACGGCTACCACTTGGGCCTCGCCTTCCAGGCCGTGGACGACCTGCTCGGCATCTGGGGCGACCCGGACTCCACCGGCAAGCAGACCTGGAGCGACCTGCGCCAGCGCAAGAAGTCCCTGCCGGTGGTCGCCGCCCTCGCCGCCGAGGGGCCCGCCGCCGAGGAACTCGCCCAGCTGCTCGCCGCCGACGCCAAGAGCAACGACTTCGAGAACTTCTCGGAGGAGGAGTTCGCGGCCCGCGCGGCGCTCATCGAGGCGGCCGGCGGACGCCAGTGGACCGCCGACGAGGCGCGCCGCCAGCACGCGGTGGCGATCAAGGCCCTGGACGGCGTGGACATGCCCCGGCGGGTGCGCGACCAGCTGGTGGCCCTGGCCGACTTCGTCGTCGTGCGCAAGAGGTGAACGCCGCACGGAAGCTGATATGACTCGCGAGTCGCCGGCCGACGCCGCCACCCCCCACTGAGGGGGCGCGCGTCGGCCGACGGCAGACCCCAGCACAGCAGAGGACCGACTGCACGAAGGGGAAGCCATGACAGCGACGACCGACGGCAGCGCGGAGAGCGCTGGCGCTGACAGCGACACCACCCCGGGCACTGCGCTGCCCGGCCCGGCGGCCGAGTACGGACCACCGGGCCCGCCCGGAGCGGGGGGCGCGCTCGCCGTCCGCCCGGCGGCCGAACCGGGCCCGCCCAGGGCATCCGCCCTGACGGCCCCGCCGGACGCGCCGGACGGCGGCCCGGGCGGGGCCCGTACCGCCACCGCGGACCTTCCCGCACCGCCGGACGGCGCCCGGCGGGAGGTGTACGAGGCCGCCGCGCGGGCGACCCGGCACCTGCTCGCGCGGCAGGACGCCGAGGGGTGGTGGAAGGGCGACCTGGAGACCAACGTCACCATGGACGCCGAGGACTTGCTGCTGCGGCAGTTCCTCGGGATCCGGGACGAGGCCACCACCCGCGCCGCGGCCCTCTTCATCCGCGGCGAGCAGCGGGACGACGGCACCTGGGCCACCTTCCACGGCGGTCCCCCCGAACTCTCCGCCACCATCGAGGCGTACGTGGCCCTGCGCCTGGCCGGTGACGCGCCCGACGCCCCGCACATGGCCCGCGCGTCGGCCTGGATCCGGGCCCACGGCGGGATCGCCGCCGCCCGCGTCTTCACCCGCATCTGGCTGGCCCTCTTCGGCTGGTGGAAGTGGGACCACCTCCCCGAACTCCCGCCCGAGCTGGTGTTCCTGCCGCCCTGGGTGCCGCTGAACATCTACGACTTCGGCTGCTGGGCCCGCCAGACCATCGTCCCCCTCACGATCGTCTCCGCGCTGCGCCCCGTCCGCCCGGCCCCCTTCGCCCTCGACGAGCTGCACACCGACGCCCGGGTGCCCCACCCCGCCAAGCGACTCGCCCCGCTGGCCAGTTGGGACGGAGCCTTCCAGCGGATGGACAAGGCCCTGCACGTCTACCGGCGGTTCGCCCCGCGCCGGCTGCGCAAGGCGGCCATGGCCTCCGCCGCCCGCTGGATCGTCGAACGCCAGGAGAACGACGGCTGCTGGGGCGGCATCCAGCCGCCCGCCGTGTACTCGGTCATCGCCCTCCACCTGCTCGGCTACGACCTCGGGCACCCGGTGATGCGCGCCGGACTGGAATCCCTCGACCGGTTCGCGGTGTGGCGCGAGGACGGCGCCCGGATGATCGAGGCCTGCCAGTCCCCGGTCTGGGACACCTGCCTCGCCGCGATCGCCCTGGCCGACGCGGGCCTGCGCCCCGACCACCCGGCGCTGGTCAAGGCCGCCGACTGGATGCTCGGCGAGGAGATCACGCGCACCGGGGACTGGGCGGTGCGGCGGCCCGGACTCGCCCCCGGGGGCTGGGCGTTCGAGTTCCACAACGACACCTACCCCGACATCGACGACACCGCCGAGGTCGTCCTCGCGCTGCGCCGCATCAAGCACCCCGACCCGGCCCGGGTCGAGGCGGCCATCGCCCGCGGGGTGTCCTGGAACCTCGGCATGCAGTCGAAGAACGGCGCCTGGGGCGCCTTCGACGCCGACAACACCAGCCCCTTCCCGAACCGGCTGCCCTTCTGCGACTTCGGCGAGGTCATCGACCCGCCCTCGGCCGACGTCACCGCCCACGTGGTGGAGATGCTCGCCTTCGAGGGCAAGGCCGGTGACGCGCGGACCCGGCGCGGCATCGCCTGGCTGCTCGCGGAACAGGAGCCGGACGGAGCCTGGTTCGGCCGCTGGGGCACCAACTACGTCTACGGCACCGGCTCGGTGGTCCCGGCCCTGACCGCCGCCGGCATCGCCCCGGCGCATCCCGCCATCCGGCGGGCCGTGCGCTGGCTGGAATCCGTACAGAACGAGGACGGCGGGTGGGGCGAGGACCAGCGCTCCTACAAGGACCGGTCGTGGGCGGGCAAGGGCGCCTCGACCCCCTCGCAGACGGCGTGGGCGCTGATGGCGCTGCTGTCCGCGGGCGAGCGCGACGGCAAGGCCGTCGCGCGGGGCATCGCCTACCTGGTGCGGACCCAGCAGGAGGACGGCTCCTGGGACGAGCCCTACTTCACGGGAACCGGCTTCCCCTGGGACTTCTCCATCAACTACCACCTGTACCGGCAGGTGTTCCCGCTCACCGCGCTCGGCCGCTACCTGCACGGGGAACCGTTCGCGCCCGCCGGGGGATCCTGATGTCCGCCGCCCCGGGGGACAGGGCCGCGCCTCCCGGCCCGCTGCTGGTGGCCTGCGCGCTGCGCATCGAGCAGACGGCCCTGCGCAGCGCGGGCCGCGGGGACCACGCCCTGCTCCGGACCGGCATGGGCCCGCGCGCCGCCGAGCGGTCCGTCGGCCGGGCGCTGGAGCGGCCCGGCATGGAGCGGGCCGCCGTCCTCGCCACCGGATTCTGCGCGGGACTGGTTCCCGGCATGCACCCCGGCGACCTGGTCGTCGCCGAGGAGACCAGGGACCCGCACGGGGTGGTGGCGTGCACCGGGACCGCCCTGCTCGCCGAGGCACTGGCCCGGGCCGCCCCCGGCCGGACCGTGCACACCGGCGCACTGACCGGATCCGACCACGTCGTCCGCGGCCAGGAGCGCGCGCAGCTGCGCGCCGCCGGCGCCATCGCGGTCGACATGGAGTCCGCGGCCACCCTGTGGGCCGCCACCCGCGGCGACCGCCGCTCCTCGGCGGGCGGACGCCCGGTTGCGGCCGTCCGGGTGATCGTGGACGCTCCGGAGCATGAGCTCGTCCGTATCGGCACCGTCCGCGGTGGAATATCGGCCTTCCGCGTACTGCGTGCCGTACTGCCCGCGTTTTATGACTGGCACCGTTCTTTGCTGCTCCCCAGGAGGTGAGCCAGATGGCCATGCCGCTGCGCCAGACCATCAGGGTCGGGACGTATCTGCTCGAACAGAAGCTCCGCAAGCGTGAGAAGTTCCCGCTGATCGTCGAGCTGGAACCGCTGTACGCCTGCAACCTGGCCTGTGAGGGGTGCGGGAAGATCCAGCACCCGGCCGGGGTGCTCAAGCAGCGCATGCCCGTCGCCCAGGCGGTCGGCGCCGTGCTGGAGTCGGGCGCGCCCATGGTGTCCATCGCGGGCGGAGAGCCCTTGATGCACCCGCAGATTCACGAGATCGTGCGCCAGTTGGTGGCGAAGCGGAAGTATGTATTCCTCTGCACCAACGCGATGCTGCTGCGCAAGAAGATCGAGAAGTTCACCCCGTCCCCGTATTTCGCCTTCGCCGTGCACATCGACGGACTGCGCGAACGGCACGACGAGTCGGTGGCCAAGGAAGGCGTCTTCGACGAGGCCGTCGCGGCCATCAAGGAGGCGAAGAGGCGCGGGTTCCGGGTGACCACGAACTCCACCTTCTTCAACACCGACACCCCGCAGACGATCATCGAGGTGCTCAACTACCTCAATGACGACCTCCGGGTGGACGAGATGATGATCTCGCCCGCCTACGCCTATGAAAAGGCCCCCGACCAGGAGCACTTCCTGGGCGTCGAACAGACCCGCGAACTCTTCAGGAAGGCATTCGCGGGCGGCAACCGCAGGCGCTGGCGGCTCAACCACTCGCCGCTCTTCCTGGACTTCCTGGAAGGAAAGGCCGATTTCCCCTGCACGGCCTGGGCCATTCCGAATTACTCCCTCTTCGGCTGGCAGCGCCCCTGCTACCTGATGAGCGACGGCTACGTGCCGACGTACCGGGAGCTCATCAACGACACCGACTGGAGCAAGTACGGCCGCGGCAAGGACCCGCGCTGCGCGAACTGCATGGCGCACTGCGGGTACGAGCCCACCGCCGTCCTCGCCACCATGGGCTCCCTCAAGGAGTCCCTGCGGGCGGCCCGGGAGACGATCGGCGGGAACCGGGAAGCCTCACGAGGACCGGCGTGACCGCGACGCAGCCGCGGGAGGAGGGCGGCCGGGGCAAGGGCTTCGACCTCGGCGCCCTGCTGGCCGAGCGCGGCGGGGAGCGGTACGAGCTGCACTCCAGGCACCTCAACCACCAACTGCCCCGGATGCTGCACACCATCGGCTTCGACAAGGTCTACCAGCGGGCCGAGGGCGCCCACTTCTGGGACGCCGACGGCAACGACTACCTCGACATGCTCGCCGGGTTCGGCGTGATGGGCCTGGGCCGGCACCACCCGGTGGTCCGCCGCGCCCTGCACGACGTCCTGGACGCCCAGCTCGCCGACCTCACCCGCTTCGACTGCCAGCCGCTGCCCGGGCTGCTGGCCGAGAAGCTGCTCTCGTACAGCCCGCACCTCGACCGGGTCTACTTCGGCAACAGCGGCACCGAGGCGGTGGAGACGGCCCTGAAGTTCGCCCGGTACGCCACCGGGCGGCCCAGGGTCCTCTACTGCGACCACGCCTTCCACGGGCTCACGGCCGGATCGCTCTCGGTGAACGGGGAGGGCGGCTTCCGGGACGGCTTCGCGCCGCTGCTCCCCGACACGAAGATCGCGCTGGGGGACCTGGGCGCCCTGGAGCGCGAGCTCCGCAAGGGGGACGTGGCCGGCTTCGTCGTCGAGCCGATCCAGGGCAAGGGGGTGCTCGCCGCCCCGCCCGGTTTCCTGCTCGCCGCGCAGGACCTGCTGCGCCGCCACAAGGCGCTGCTGATCGCGGACGAGGTGCAGACCGGCCTGGGGCGCACCGGGGACTTCTACGCGTACCAGCACGAGCCGGGCGTGGAGCCCGACCTGGTGTGCGTGGCCAAGGCGCTCTCGGGCGGCTACGTGCCGGTCGGTGCGACCCTCGGCAAGGACTGGATCTTCAAGAAGGTCTACTCGTCCATGGACCGGGTCCTCGTGCACTCCGCGAGCTTCGGCTCCAACGCCCAGGCGATGGCGGCCGGGCTGGCCGTGCTGTCGGTCATGGAGGACGAGCGGCTCGTCGCGCGCGCCCGGGCCATGGGCGATCTGCTGCGCGGGCGGCTCGCGGCCCTGGTGGACGAGTACGAGCTGCTGCACGAGGTGCGGGGGCGCGGGCTGATGATCGGCATCGAGTTCGGCCGGCCGTCCTCGCTCGGGCTGCGCAGCCGGTGGGCCATGCTCCAGGCGGCCCGCAAGGGGCTGTTCGCGCAGATGGTCGTGGTGCCGCTGCTGCAGAAGCACCGGATCCTCACCCAGGTGTCCGGAGACCACCTGGAAGTGATCAAGCTCATTCCGCCGCTGGTCGTGGACGAGCGGGACGTCGA
Organism: Streptomyces sp. NPDC046303; assembly: GCF_055588085.1. Classification (NCBI taxonomy): domain Bacteria; kingdom Bacillati; phylum Actinomycetota; class Actinomycetes; order Kitasatosporales; family Streptomycetaceae; genus Streptomyces; species Streptomyces sp. NPDC046303. The sequence goes on along the minus strand of NZ_JBVJFA010000008.1, from coordinate 31,109 downwards.
CCGGTTCGTCGGCGCCTTCCGCGAGGTCATGGACGAGGCGCACGGCGGCTCGGGGCTCATGTGGGAGTTCGGCAGGACCCTGGTGAAGCAGGCCGTCGGCAACCGGTGACGGCCTGCCGGAGCCCTGCCGCTGCCCTGCCGGGGCGTGCGTGCCGGCGGGCCGGAGGGGTGCTTCGGACGCACCCCTCCGGCACGGGCCCTCAGTCGAGCAGCTGCCCGCGGAGGCGGTCGAGGGCCTGGGGGGTGAGCCCGAGGCCCTGCGCCAGGTAGCGGTCCGCTCCGCCCCAGGTCTCGTCGATGGTGTCGAAGGCCGCGGTCAGGTACTCGGCACGGGCGTCGAAGAGCGGGGCGAGGAGCTCCATCACCTCGGGCGACCGCGCCTCCTGCGCCTGGCTGCTGCGGTGGACCCGGTAGCGGCGGTGCGGAGCGTTCGACTCCAGGTAGTCCGCCACGATCGCCTCGCGCTCCACGCCCAGCGCCAGCAGGACGACGGCGATCGACAGGCCTGCCCGGTCCTTGCCGGCCGCGCAGTGCAGCAGGGCGGGGACGCTGTCCTCGGCGAGGGCGCGCACCACCCGCCCGTGCTCGGCGGTGCGGTGCCGGATGATCGTGCGGTACGACTGCGCCATCCGGGCCGCGCCCTTGCCCTCGCCCAGCACCGAGCGGAGCTGGTCCAGCCCGCCGTCGCGGACCATCTTCCAGAACTCCCGGCCGTCGGCCGGGTCCGAGAGCGGGATGTTGACGTTCCGTACGCCGGGCAGCTCGACGTCCGGCCCCTCCAGGGCGTGGTCGGCGACGTTGCGGAAGTCGAAGATGGTGTGGAGCCCGAGCGATGCGAGGAACTCTGCATCGGTTTCGGTGGCATGTGCCAGATGTCCGCTTCGGAACAGTCGTCCCGGCCTGACCTGTCGCCCGTCAGAAGTCGGCAATCCGCCCACATCGCGGAAATTGCGCACTCCGGACAGTTCCGGCTCCTGTATCCGCTGGGTCAAAGGAACTCCTCCGGTTCATGGTGGGACATCTGTCCGAATTGAGCTGGTTGGCTCCAACTTGCCATATCCGGCGGCGAGATCGGACGCGGCCCCGTGAGCCAGATCATACGGTGACCGTGAGTGCCTGATCGCGAAAGTCGAATGGCCCGGCCGGGGCGGTTGTTGACGGTGTGGAATAGACGGAGGGTGACCGGAATTCCGTCGGTCCCTCATCCCGGTGATTCCTTTGGGGAATTCATGGCTTGTTCCGTACGCCCGGACTCGATTACCTTCGCGATCGATCCGGGTGGACCGCCTAATCCTGCCGCCTCCCGGAAACCGCACCCGACTATTCACGCGCGCGGCAGGAGCGGGGGAACCAGGTAAGCCGCTGTTCCGGATCTTTCTCCGGAACGGCTAGGGGTGAAGCCGTACATGTTCCGTTCATGTGCGGCCGGACATCTCCAGTCCGAACCCGACAGCTCACCTCGCAGGCGACGGAGAGGAATTCGCCATGCCTGCAAAGGGTAAGCACCGCCGTCCGAAGTCCCGTTCGCTTTCCCGCGGTCTCGCCGTCGCCGGCACCGGTGGTGCGGCTCTCGCGCTGCCCCTGATGGGTGCTGCCGGCGCCAACGCGGCCACCGCTCCGGCCGCCGCCCCGGCCCTGGCCCCCGCCGTCGCCCCGCAGCTCCCGCTCGCGCTCCAGGCCGCGCCCGCCGCCGTGGAGGCCGCGCCGACCGTCTACACGGTCGTGCCCGGCGACTACCTCTCCAAGATCGCCGCGGAGCGCCACCTCGACGGCGGCTGGCAGCGGCTCTACGCCGACAACCGCGAGGCCGTCGGCAGCGACCCCTCCCTGATCCACCCGGGTCTGAAGCTGACCCTCGGCGCGAAGGCCAAGACGGCCCAGGCCCCGGCCCCGGCTCCGGCTCCGGCCGAGCGGTCCTCGACCGGTTCTGCCTCCGCCGGCGAGGGCTCCTCCGGCGAGCAGGACGCCCCGGCCCCCGCCCCGCAGCCGAAGCAGAAGCCGAGTGGCAGTGGCAGCGGCAGCGGCTCGTCCACCGCGGCGCAGGCCCCCTCCGGCGCCGGATTCGTCGCCCCGGTGAGCGGCGGGATATCCACCCAGTACAAGGTCGCGGGCGCCATGTGGTCCTCGGGCTACCACACCGGCGTCGACTTCATCGCCAGCTCCGGCACCACCGTCAAGGCCATCGGCGCGGGCACCGTGGTCTCGGCCGGCTGGGCCGGCGCGTACGGCAACGAGGTCATCATCAGGCACGCGGACGGCAACTACTCCCAGTACGCCCACCTCTCCTCGCTGTCCGTCTCGGTGGGCCAGAGCGTCACCGCCGGCCAGCGCGTCGGCCTCTCCGGCTCGACCGGCAACTCGACCGGCCCGCACCTCCACTTCGAGATCCGCACGACCCAGTCCTACGGCTCGGACATCAGCCCGGTGAACTACCTCCGCTCGAAGGGCGTCACCATCTGACGGCAGCGGCCGTCGGAGCACGAACACACGTCAGGCCGGGGCCCGAGGGGGGTCCCGGCCTGGCGTGTACTTATTCCTTATCCCTCGCGTGGTATAGATCACGGTCCGTCAACCCCTGCTTACGTTGGCGTAGGTCGTGTGCGCGGGTGAAGGATGTCGCTTTGTGGCAGCGACGACGACGACACTCAAGACCATCGGCTCGTACGCGGCGATCGGGGACAGCTTCACCGAGGGCGTGGGGGACCCGGGACCCGGGGATTCTTATCTCGGCTGGGCGGACCGGCTCGCCGTGCTCCTGGCCGACCAGCGTGACGAACACGACTTCCGGTACGCGAACCTGGCCGTGCGCGGCCGGCTCCTCGACCAGATCGTGGCCGAGCAGGTCCCGCGGGCCAAGGAGCTCGCGCCGGACCTCGTGACCTTCTGCGCCGGGGGCAACGACATCATCCGGCCCGGCACCGACCCCGACGACGTGGCGGAGCGGTTCGAGGCCGCCGTCGCCGACCTCACCGGGGCCGTCGGCCTGGTCATGATCACCACCGGCTTCGACACCCGGGGCGTGCCGGTCCTCAAGCACCTCCGGGGCAAGGTGGCGACGTACAGCGCCCACGTGCGCGCCATCGCCGACCGCTACGAGTGCCCGGTGCTCGACCTCTGGTCGCTGAAGTCCGTGCAGGACCGGCGGGCCTGGGACGCCGACCGGCTGCACCTGTCGCCCGAGGGGCACACGCGGGTGGCGCTGCGCGCGGCGCAGGTGCTCGGCCTGGAGGTGCCCGCCGACCCCGACCAGCCGTGGCCGCCGCAGCGGCCGCGCGGCTCGGTGGACGTGACCCGGGACAACATCCAGTGGGCCCGCGAGCACCTGGTGCCCTGGATCGGACGGCGGCTGCGCGGCCAGTCCTCCGGGGACCACGTCGAGGCGAAGCGGCCGGACCTCCTCCCGCTGTAGGGCGAGCCGCAGACGGGGACGGGGGCCGTAAGCGGAATCCTCGGGGGTGTCCGTGCGTTGGAAGGTCGTAGACCGACGACCGTCCCGACCCCATCCTCCCAGGAGGCGCCTTGACCGGCTCCCGTCCCCCGCGTCCCCTGCGTCCCCGGCTGCGTGCCCTGCGGCCCGAAGCCTTCGGCGCGGACCCGTCCGGCGAGCGGCTGGCCCGGATCCACCGCTCGCCGAACTTCGCCGACGGCGTCTTCCAGAACCCGCTCGGAGCCCGGACCAGGCCCTCGGGGTCGATGACGGAGTTCGCCAAGATCTACTTCAACCGGGAGCAGCGGGCACGGCGCACCCCCGGCGCGCCGGTACCCGTGTACCCGACGACCCTCGCGGAGCTGGCCAAGCCACCCGCCACCGGACTGCGGATCACCTGGATGGGCCACTCCAGCGTGCTCGCGGAGATCGACGGGCGACGCGTGCTGTTCGACCCGGTGTGGGGCGAGCGGTGCTCGCCCTTCCCCTTCGTCGGGCCCAAGCGGCTGCACCCCGTGCCCGTGCCGCTGGCCTCGCTGGGCCCGGTCGACGTCGTGGTGATCTCGCACGACCACTACGACCACCTCGACCTGCCGACGATCAAGGAGCTGGCCGGTACGGACACGGTGTTCGCCGTCCCGCTGGGCGTCGGCGCCCACCTGGAGCGCTGGGGCGTGCCGGCCGACCGGCTGCGCGAGCTGGACTGGAACGAGAGCACCAAGATCGCCGGGCTCACGCTCACCGCGACGCCCGCCCGGCACTTCTGCGGCCGGGGCCTGCGCAACCAGCAGCACACGCTGTGGGCCTCCTGGGTGGTCGCCGGGGACGAGCACCGGATCTACCACAGCGGGGACACCGGCTACTTTCCCGGCTTCACGGAGATCGGCGCAGAGCACGGGCCCTTCGACGCCACGATGATCCAGATCGGCGCGTACTCGGAGTACTGGCCCGACATCCACATGACGCCCGAAGAGGGCATGCGCGCCCACCTCGACCTCCAGGGCGGCACGCCGCACGGCACGATGCTGCCGATCCACTGGGGCACCTTCAACCTGGCCCCCCACTCGTGGAACGAGCCGGGCGAGGGAACCCTCACCGCGGCGGAGGGGGCCGGAGCCGCGATCGCGCTGCCGATCCCGGGCCAGCCGTTCGAGCCGGGCGCCGAGGGTGTTCCGGACCAGCCCTGGTGGCGGCCGTTCGTGGCGGGCGGCCACGGCGCGCCCGAAGTGTCCGTCGCGGCGGTGACCGCGGGCCGGGCGGCGGGCGTGATCCGCGAGAAGCCGGAGGCCGTCGGGTCCTGACGGAGGGACACCCCCCACCGGCGGACGGACCGAAAGCCCGACCGAAGGCCCGACCGGTGCGGGGCGACGGGGGCGGCGCCCCGGCACTCGGCGGGCGCGCGCTCGGCGTGCTCCCCGCCGGAAGGCGACCCGGGGGATTCGGGCGGCTGTACGAGCGCTCCACCGGGAGCGGGAAGCACCCCGGCGAACTTCCCCAACTGGGCGTCCGGGGCGGGAGGGTGCGGTCTAGCGTGGGTATCCGGTGATCAACACCGGGCCCCGGGATCGCTGGGGGCCGGGCCCCACGTACCGAGGACGCCGATGTCCGGACTCCGCGCCGCCCGCCACGCCCCGTCGAGACACGCCGTCACGGGGCCGGGCCGGCAGATACGCCCCCAGCTGGTCCGCGCCGCCGTCCTGCCCACGCTCGCAGCCGGGCTCAGCGGCGCCGCCGCGGTCATCTTCACGCTCCAGCTCGGCGGGGGAGCCGGGGACCGGGACGGCCGGCTCTGGCCCGTGCTCACCGGCTGCGCCCTCCTCGTCGTCGGAGCCCTCGCCGCGGCGCTGCTCGGCGCGCAGCGCGCCGCCAAGGCCGTACGGGACCGGTGCGAGGCGCTGCGCCGCTCCAGCGTGCGCGGGCGCCAGGAACTGCGGGGCGCCGCCGAGCGGCTGGAGCGCGGCGAGGTCCCGCCCCGCCCGGTGCGGGGCGGCCCGACCGGGCCGCCGGCCGGCGTCGACCCGGCGGGGGTGGACGAGTTCTGGCTGCTGTCCCAGGAGCTGCGCGGGGCACGGGAACAGGCCCACGCGACGCTGGTACGGCTGGCGGGACCGGCCACCCCGTCCGACAGCGAGCGGAAGGTCGAGGTTTTCGTCAACCTCGCGCGGCGCCTGCAGTCCCTCGTCCACCGCGAGATCTCGCTGCTGGACGAGCTGGAGGACACGGTCGAGGACCCGGACCTGCTCAAGGAGCTCTTCCACGTCGACCACCTCGCCACGCGCATCCGCCGCCACGCGGAGAACCTCGCCGTCCTCGGCGGCGCGGCCTCGCGGCGCCAGTGGACGCGGCCCATCGACCTGAGCGAGGTGCTCCGCTCCTCCGTCGCGGAGGTCGAGCAGTACACGCGGGTCAAGGTCGTCCCGCCGGCGGGCGGCAGCGTGCGCGGCCATGCCGTCGCCGACGTGGTGCACCTGCTGGCCGAGCTGGTCGAGAACGCCACGGTGTTCTCCGCCCCCGACACGGACGTGGTGCTGCGCGCCGAACGGGTCACCGCAGGGATCGCGGTCGAAGTGGAGGACCGCGGTCTGGGCATGCCGGCGGAGGAACAGCACCGGATGAACGCCCTGCTCGGCGACCCCGACCAGATCAGCGTCCGGAACCTGCTCGCGGACGGGCGGATCGGGCTGTTCGTCGTCTCGGCGCTGGCGCGGCGGCACGGGATCGCGGTGGAACTCAAGTCCAACATCTACGGCGGGATGCTCGCCGTACTGGTCCTGCCGCAGGAGCTGCTGGGCGCGGAGGCGCCGGGCGCCGCGGATGCGGCGGGCGGCTCCCGGGCCACCTCCTGGGGCACCGGGCGCGCGGCCCCGATGCCGCCGCCGCTGGAGCCGGTCCGCGTGACCCCGCCGCGCCCGCAACCGCGCGACCTGCTGCCGGAGGCGGAGCGGGCGCGTGCGGCGGAGCCGTGGCCGGGGGGCGAACCGACGCCGCCGGCGGGGCCCGCGCCCGGGCAGGGGCTTGGGCCCGGCGGTGGGCCTGCGAGCGGGCCGGGGGCCGTTCCGGGGGACGGGCCGGTGGTCCTGGCCGGGCCGGGTCCCGGCGCTGCGTCGGGTCTCGGGCTCGACTCCGGGAACGGGCCTGCGACCGGGCCCGGTCCCGGGGCTGCTGCGTCGGGTCTCGCCGAGTATGCGTCGGAGCGTGGGTCGGAGCCCGGTCACGTGCCGGGCGCCGAAGCCGTCGCCGGGCCCCGACAACGGTCGGCGAGTACGGCCGTGCACGTGCCCGTGCCCCGGTCCGGGGACGAGCCCGGGCCATGGCCCGGGTCAGGGCCCGAGCCGGTCCCCGGAGCCCCGGCCGGGGGCGGAGTGCAGCCCGGGCAGGCCGTGCCGGAACCGTGGCACCCGCCCGTACCGCCCGCCCCGGCCCCCGCCGGGACCGGCACTTCGGCCGGGGCCGTAGCCCTGCCCGGGCCGTGGGCCGAGCCCGGGCAGGCGCCCGTACCGCCCGCCCCGGCCCCCGCCGGGACCGGCACTTCGGCCGGGGCCGAAGCCCGGCCCGGGCGGTGGGCCGAGCCCGGGCAGGTGCCCGTACCGGCAGCCCCGGCCCCGGCCGGGACCGGGGCTCAGGCCGGGGCCGTAGCCCTGCCCGGGCCGTGGGCCGAGCCCGGGCAGGCGCCCGTATCGGCAGCCCCGGCCCCGGCCGGGACCGGCAGCCCCCAGGCCGTACCCGAGGGGCCCGCGGCAGCGGAACGGCGGCCACCGCTGCCCCGGCGGCGGGCTCAGCAGCATCTCGCGCCCCAGCTGCGGGAGGCACCCGCCCCGCGGCGGGCCGCGGATCCCGAGCCGCCCGTACACGACCCCGGCCTGATGGCCGCCTTCCAACGGGGCTACGGCCTCGCCCAGTCGGAGAACCAGGTATGACCCCGACCCCTCACCTCAGCAAGGAGCACACCCCCATGGGCGGCGAAGTGGCGACGAAGACCGGCAGCCGGCTCTCGGACCTCGACTGGCTGCTCAGCGGCCTGGTGCAGCGCGTTCCGTACACCCGCAGCGCCGTACTGCTCACCGCCGACGGCCTTGTGACCTGCGTGCATGGCCTGGACGCGGACAGCGCCGACCACATGGCGGCGCTGGCCTCCGGGCTGTATTCGCTGGGACGCAGCGCCGGATCCCGCTTCGGCGACGGCGCCGAGGTCCGCCAGGTCGTCGTCGAACTCGACACCGCACTCGTCTTTGTGTCGGCCGCCGGCTCCGGCACCTGCCTGGCCGTCCTCGCCGACCGGGAGGCCGACGCCGGCGTGCTCGGCTACGAGATGGCGATGCTGGTGAAGAGCGTACGACCGTACCTGGCCGCCCCGCCGCGGCGGCCCGTCGCCGACCCGGAGCGATGAGGACCCGCACGACGGGGGCACCCGCGAAGGGGGCGTGCGCCACCGGGCGGGACACCCCGTGGCTCGACGACTCGGCGGGCCGGGTGATGCGCCCGTACACCGCCAGCGGCGGGCGGACCCGGCCCGGTGTCGCGCTCGACCTGCTCTCGCTGATGACCGCGACCGGGGTGCGGCCGCGCGTACCGCTGGGGGCGGAGCACACGCTCGCCCTCCGGCTGTGCGCGGGCGCCGCGGCCGTCACGGTCGCCGAGGTCGCGGGGCAACTGCGGCTGCCCGCGGTGGTGGTGAAGGTGCTCCTGTCCGATCTGATGGAATACGGGGCCGTCATGGCGCAGGCCCCGCGCTTCCCGGGCGGCGGATCCTTCGCCGCCGACGACCAGTCCCTGCTGCGGGCGGTGCTCGATGGCCTCCACAAACGCTTGTGACGCGCCCGCCCCCGGGGCCGCGCCCGCGACGCTGAAGATCCTCGTCGCGGGCGGTTTCGGGGCGGGCAAGACCACCTTCGTGAGCGCGGTGAGCGAGATCGAACCGCTGAGCACGGAGGAGCTGCTGAGCGGACTCGGCGAGACCGCGGACCCGCTGGACGGGGTCGAGACCAAGAACACGACGACCGTCGCACTGGACTTCGGCCGCATCACGCTCGACCAGCGGCACGTGCTCTACCTCTTCGGGACGCCCGGACAGCACCGCTTCTGGTTCCTGTGGGAGGAGTTGTGCGCCGGCGCGCTCGGGGCGGTGGTGCTCGCCGACACCCGCCGCCTCGCCGACTGCTTCCCCGCCGTGGACTTCTTCGAGCGGCGCGGGATCGGCTTCATCGTCGCCGTCAACGAGTTCGACGGCGGTCACCGCTACCGGCCCGACGAGGTCCGCGAAGCGGTGGGGCTGGGGCCCGAGGTGCCCGTCGTACGGTGCGACGCGCGCCTGACCAGCTCCGGGACGGGGACGCTGGCCGCCCTCGTCCGCCATCTCCTGTGCACGGCCGCAGGAACCACCGTCAGATCTTCGTCTTCGGAGTCGGGGGAACCGTCATGACGTACTACGAATCGACCGGACACCTGCTGCTCACGCCCGTGGACCGGGACGCGCCCGCGCGCGTCGTACGGCTGCGGGAGCTGGGCCTGGGCGAGCGGGTCGACGCCGAACTGGACGCCTTCGCCCGGCGGGTCGCGGACGTGCTGGCCGCGCCGTACGCGGGGGTCAACTTCATCGGCGAGGAACGGCAGTTCTTCGCCGGGCTGCACCACGCCGCCGAGGCGCCGGCGAGCGACTACCCGGCGCGGGTGCTGGCCCGCGACCACGGCTACTGCCCGCACGTGGTGGTGCGGCGCCGGGCGCTGGTGCTGGAGGACGTACGGGACTTCGCGCGCTTCGCGGGCAACGCGGTGGTGGACGAGAGCGGGGTGCGCTCGTACGTGGGCGCCCCGCTGACGGACCGGCGGGGAATCGTCCTGGGCACCGTGTGCGCGGTGGACGTGGTGCCGCGCCGGTGGGGCACGGAGGGCCTCGCCACGGTGAAGTCGCTGGCGGCGGAGCTGGTGGAGCTGCTCCACGCGCGCGAGGACCGGCGGCAGACGGCGTAGCGCGGCGCGGCGCTCGGCGCGGGCGCGACGCGCGGCGCGGGGTACGGCGCGGGGCACGGTGGGGCGCTCAGCCCGGGGCACGGCTCGGCGGCGGGGCGGATGTCAGCGGCGGGGTCTACGGTCGGGGTATGGGTACCAGCGCGCAGGACGTCCGTACGATCGCTCTCTCGCTCCCGGACAGCAGCGAGAAGCCGGCCTGGGGCATGCCGACCTTCCGGGTGGGCGGAAAGATCTTCGCCGCGCTGGCCGATGACGACGCCTCGATCGGGATCAAGTGCCCCAAGGAGGACCGGGCCGAGCTGATGGCGGCGGAGCCGGAGAAGTTCTTCGTGCGCGAGGGCCACGACGACAACTACGCCTGGCTCCGGGTCCGGCTGGAGGCGGTGGAGGACGAGGCGGAACTGCGCTCGATCCTGATCGACTCCTGGCTCCAGGCGGCCCCGAAACGGCTGGCGGCGGCCCATCCAGAGCTCTTCGGGGGCGACGGCGGCGGGGGCTGAGCGCGATGCGGCGGCACGGAAACCGTGCCGCCGCAGACGTGACGACGAGGGCAGGATTCGAACCTGCGTCCACCCGGAGAATCGAGCCGGGCGCTCCTCCACAGAGCTTCCTCGCCGGGTCCGATCCTCGCGGGAGCCGGTCCGGTCGGTCAACTCCATTCTTCGGCGACGGCCCGTTTGCCGCGGCCCGAGAAGACCCCGGCCGACCGCAGGGCGCTCGCCATCAGCGGGTCGCCCACGGCCACCCCGTGCACCAGCTCCGGCGTGGCGCTGAAGGCGACGGCGCGAGCCGCCGGACGGGCCGCCGTCCAGCCGGTGGCCACCGGATCCACCCGGTGGCGGGCGCACGCGGCCGCCACCAGCGACCGCGGGCACTCGGCCTCGCCCCGGAGCACCTCCCAGGGCAGCGGCAGCTCGGACCACACGAAGGTGTCCGGGTGCAGCCCGCGGCCCCGCCGAAGGTGCCCGTAGGCGACGTCCGCCGCCATCAGCCGCGGCACCTTCCCGGGGCAGTAGCGGTCGAGGATGCCGTCCTCGCCCAGCTCGGTGAGCAGCGCGAACCAGTGGTTGCGGGCCGTGGTCCAGGCCTGCGCGGCCTGGTTCCAGGTGGAGGAGTCGTTACCGCGCCGCACGATCATCGTGCCGCGCTCCAGCGGCGAGCGGTTCCAGGCGTCTTCCAATACGGCCGCCACCTCGCGCAGCACCCCGTTCCAATGGACCAGCAGCCGGCCGAGGCTCCGGTCGTCGAGGTGGCCGAGCACCTCCGCGACCGGATGGACATGGGCGATCGCGTACCAGGCGGTGGACTCGGGGGCCGCGCGCAACCGCTCGAACAGGGCCGCGGCCACCTCGTCGTACGGCCTGCGCTGCACGTCGAAGGTGAACCTGCTGCGCATCCGTGCCCGTGCGGTCATGTAGGCGACGAAGGCGGCAGTGCCGGGGTCCGCGGCGAAGACCTCGTACGGCATGCGGTGGGCCAGGGCCCCCTTGCCGGTGAGCACGACCTCGCGCCGGCGCTGCTCCGCCATCAGCCGGGCCAGCTTGGCCTCCATCCGCACCAGCAGCCGGAACCGCTTGTTGTACTGGCGCTTGGACATCTCACCCAGCCCCGCCTCCGCCCGCTCGGCCCGGTCGAGCCGGTCCTGGCCGAAGTCGTTCTGCCCGTAGGCGCGTTGGATCTCCTCGCCGGCGAGTCGGATCACGGCCTCGATCCGTTCCGGATCGTCGCCCGCCTCGTCCGGCAGTGCGGGTACCGCCGGGAACAGCGCGCTCGCGCGCGCCAGTTGGCGCTGGGCCCCGCGGGGCGCGGCGAACTCCTCCCGCATGGAGGTGTATCCGTGCCACAGCGTGCGCAGGGAGGTCGCGGTCGCCTTGGCGAGTGCTGTCCGCGTGGCGGTGTCCAGGTCGGTGCCCTGGGCGGCGAACAGGTCCTGGACCAGGTGCGCGATGTCCTCGGGGCGCTTGCGCCGGCCGAGCGAGGCGTGCAGCTCCCGCAGGATCTGTCCGACCCGGGGGTCTTGGGCGTGCGGCATGCGGGCGAGCCTGCCACCGCGGCGGCCCGCGTTCCACCGGTTATCGCACCGGAGGCCGCAGGAAGCCGGTGATGCGCTCGCGCAGGGAGCGCGGGTCCAGGCCGTGGGCCGCGGTGTGCTCGTCGATCGTGCCGTAGCGGCGCAGCTCGGCGCGGCCCACGCCCAGGCCCAGCACCCGGTGGGGGGTGTCGGCCAGGGCGTCGTTCGCGGCGGCCGTGGAGGTGCCGGCGAGGTAGGGCTCGACGAGGACGACGTCCCCGGTGGAAGCGCTCCGGGCGGCCTCGCGCAGGCTCGCGTCGTCGAAAGGGCGCACGGTGGGGGCGTACAGCACGGTCAGGTCCAGGCCCTCGGTCGCCGCCAGGGCGTTGTCGAGCAGCGGGCCCACGGCGAGGACCACGCCCGCGCGTCCCTCCCGTACGGTCTGGAACCGCAGGCCCTCGACCGCGCGCGGGGCTGCGTTCGACTGCTGGGAGAGCCGGACGTAGACCTTGTCGTCCCCGGCGGCGTAGGCGTGCCGCAGCAGCGCCTCCGCCTCGTCGGGGTGGCCGGGGACGTGGACGGTCCAGCCGTCGAGGGTGTCCAGCAGCGCCACGTCACCCGGCGCCATGTGCGTGAACCCGCCGGACGGCCAGTCGTAACTGGCGCTCGCGCTGACCAGTACGCCGCCCGTGCCCTGGTGCCCGAAGTCCAGCTTGACCTGCTCGAACGGCCGCTCCACGAGGAAACTCGCGAAGGTGTGCACGACCGGCCGCAGGCCGGTGAGCGCGAGGCCGCCGCCGACGCCGACGAGCAGCTGCTCCCGGATCCCGACGTTGATCACCCGGTCCGGGTGGCGCCGCTGGGCGGGCAGGAACCCGTCCATGCTGATCTCGGCGAGCACCAGGGCCAGCCGGGGGTCCTCGTCGAGCAGGCGTGACGTGACGGAGATGAAACGTTCCCTCATGGTGTCCATGTGAATCTCGGCTCCCCTTGTCCCTCTGCTACTGCTTCTTCTCGACACGGGCGACCACGACGTGCGGCCGGCCGGGGTGCGGCGCGGTGAAGGCGGCGTGCAGCGCGGCGTGGTCCCGGCCGTCCACGGTGGCCGCGGACCAGCCCGCGGCCTCGAAGCGGGCCGCGATCCCGCCGGGCCAGCCGTGCGTCGCGGAATCGTTGTCGATCACCACGGTGTGGAGCCTCTCCAGCCCGGCGGAGCCCGCGTACGCGAGCGCCTCGTGGTTGCTGCCCTCGTCCAGCTCGGCATCCCCGATCAGCACCCACACCGCCGGCTCGGCCAGCCCCTGGGCGCGCAGCCCCAGCGCGCTGCCCACGGCGAGCGGCAGCCCGTGCCCGAGCGACCCGCTGCCGATCTCCACGCCGGGTATCAGGGTGCGGTCCGGGTGGTGCCCGAGCGGCGACGCGTACGACCCGAAACCGGGCAGCCACTCGACGGGGAAGAACCCCTTCGCGGCGAGCACGGCGTAGTACGCCATCGGCCCGTGCCCCTTGGACAGCAGGAACCGGTCCCGGCCGGCATCCCCGGCGGTCGCGGGCGCCACCCGCAGCACCCGGTCGTAGAGCACCCACAGCACGTCGAGCGTGGAGGTGGCGGCGGGCCCGTGCTTCTCGGCCCCGGTCATGAGGCCGATCAGCCGGCCCAGATCCTCGTAGCGGAACTCAGCGTCCGCGGTTGCCTGCGTCATGCATCGATCGTGCAACCTCAAGCGCGATCGAGGTCAAGAAGATCCCGGTCCGGATCGGGGACCGGAAAGGTGCGCGCGACCACCCGGCGAAGTGCGGTATTGTTCTCGTGCGCGTCCAGCCAGGGGAAACCCCAGGTCAGCGCGCATCGGGACGTGGCGCAGCTTGGTAGCGCACTTGACTGGGGGTCAAGGGGTCGCAGGTTCAAATCCTGTCGTCCCGACCATGCTTTATGCAGGTCGGAGGCCGTCTTCTCAGCAATGGGAAGGCGGCCTTTCGTGCGTCCGGAGCCGGGGTGGGCGCAGCCACGCCATGTGGTCCGGTTGATGGATGGCTGCCTTCTCGGCTCCGGTGAGCGTGGGGTCGATGGTGTCGACGGCTTCGCGGGCTGCCTGTGGGGTGAGGTGGCTGGTGGCGTCCAGCCAGGCGTTCTGGTGGGCGGCGACGGTCTGGTTCGGGTCCGCTTCGTATCCGCCGGCCTCGCCCTCGAGGAAGCGGCTCGGGGCCTGCCCGGCCGCGTCCTGCCGGGGCCGCCGCGGCGCACCGTGGTACGGGGTGGCCCGGGGCGGGGACATCGACGACGAACATCCAGGTGCCGTGCTCGCTGTCAGTGACCAGGATGCCGGACCACCTCCCCAGTGCCGGTCCACGAATGGTTCGGATCTTGATGGTCTTGCGGCGTGGTCAGCGGAGGTAGAGCACGGCGGCGATGAGCAGGCTGAAGTGGACCGTCGTCGCTTCCCCTGCTCTCCGACGGCCGGCCGCGAGATCGCTTCCAGCAGCTCGCCCACGCGCATCGGTGCACTGGTTTATCGGTGGAGCAAGGAGGGGTGGGTACCGTGGCTGTGCCGGCGCCCCACGGCCCGCTTCCCATTTCATCTGCTGTACATGGAACCGCGGTTCCGGTTCACCTAGTCTCATCGCCATGGCAGCAGGAATCCTCACTGCGCGCCGCCACGTCGACCAAGGGCGCCTGGCGAGCGCCCTGTGTACGGTCGCCCCGGCGCGCTGAACGCGCCTTTCCCCCCACGGGATCCCCACCTGGCGCCCCAACCTGACTCCCGTCTCTTCCCCTTCCGCACCGCAGTCGGCGGCTTCCGGCCGCCCGCCCTGCTGTGCCTCCCTGCGCCGACGCACCCAGGAGGAATGGACATCGTGAGCGAGAACAGCGAGCACAGCGAGAAGAGCGAGAACAGACGATCCCCGGTGAGCCGCCGCGGCTTTCTCGGCGGCGCCGCCGCCGTGGCGGCCGCCACCGCCGTGCCCGCCCTCGCGCAGGTCGCCGGAGCCGGTCCCGCCGCTGCCGCCGGCCGCCCGAACATCCTGCTGATCGTCACCGACGACCAGCCCAAGCACACGGAATGGGCCCTGCCCAAGACCGTCGCCTGGCTCGCCGACCAGGGCGTGAAGTTCACCAACGGCCACGTCACCACCCCGCTGTGCGCGCCGTCCCGGTCCAGCGTCTTCTCCGGTCGCCACGCCCACAACCACGGCGTCCGCAACAACGGCGCCTCCCACGCCCTCGACCAGAGCACCACCGTGCAGAAGTACCTCAAGCAGGCGGGCTACCGCACCGGCCTGTTCGGGAAGTACCTCAACTCCTGGACCCTCGCGGACAACCCGCCGCACTTCGAGGAGTTCGCCCTCCTCCAGCCCGGCTACGTCGACGCCCAGTGGAACGTCAACGGCACCGTCCAGACGATCAACGGCTACACCACGAACATCATCAAGAACCGCACCCTGAACTTCCTCGACAAGACCGCCACCGACACCAGGCCCTGGTTCGCGTACGTCACCCCCTACGCCTCCCACGGCCCGCGAACCCCCGAGGCGACATACGCGGGCACCCCCGTACCGGACTGGAACGGCCGGCCGTCGGTCCCCGAGAACGACCGCAGCGACAAACCGGCGTACATCCGGAACGCCACCGGCACCCTCGCCGACGGCCAGGCCATCCGCGCCGAGCAACTGCGCACGCTGCTCTCCGTCGACGACGCGGTGCAGGCCTTCAAGGACAAGCTCCAGGCCCTGGGCCAGCTCGACAACACCCTCGTCATCTACATCGGCGACAACGGCTTCAGCTGGGGCGACCACGGCTGGACCGCCAAGTCGGTGCCGTACCGCCCCGCGCACGAGGTGCCGTTCTACCTCTCCTGGCCGGCCGGCGGCCGCGGCGCCGGCACCCAGGACAACCGGATCGTCGCCAACATCGACATCGCGCCGACCATCCTCGACGCGGCGGGCATCACCCCCGCCGCACCCCAGGACGGCCGCTCCCTGCTCTCCTCCTACAGCCGCGACCACTTGCTGGTGGAGTGGTGGAAGCAGGGCACCGGCACCGGCGGGGCACCGACCTGGTCCTCGTACGTGGCCAAGGACAAGCAGTACACCGAGTACTACGACCTGACCACCGACGCGAACGGCACCGTGTCCGGTACCGGCCAGGTGAAGTTCCGCGAGTACTACGACCTGGCGGGCGACCCGTACCAGCTGGCCAACAAGCTCTACCAGGCCACCCCTGCCGAGGAGCAGGCCCTCGGCATCCCCGCCTTGGCCGCCCGGCTCGCCGCCGACCGCGTGGCCTGACCCGTACACCCGCACCGCCGGCCGGGCGCCCGTACCGCGAGGCGGGGGCGCCCGGCCGCCCACCGTCCCGACGGAGCCGTCATGCCCGCATGCTGCACCCCCGGCCACGCCCACGCCCACGCCCCCACGCTCACCCTGGCCCCACCGCCCCCCACACCCCTGTCCTCCCGCGTGGCCCGGCAGCTGCTCAGCCTGCCCGGCGGCAGCTTCCTCATGGGCACGGACGACCCGGAGGGCTTCCCCGCGGACGCCGAGGGGCCGGTCCGCGAGGTGGCCGTGGAGTCCTTCCGTATCGCGGCCACGGCCGTGACCAACGCCCAGTTCGCCACCTTCGTCAAGGCCACCGGCCACACCACCGAGGCCGAGCGCTTCGGCTTCTCCTTCACCTTCGGGGCGTTCCTCGCCGAGGAGGTCGCCGCGGTCTCCCCGCCCGTGGCGGCCGTCCCGTGGTGGCGGGCGGTGGAAGGGGCCAGCTGGCGCCACCCCGAAGGGCCCGGCTCGCACGTCACCGACCGGCAGAACCACCCCGTCGTCCACGTGTCCTGGCACGACGCGCAGGCATACTGCGACTGGTCCGGGACCCGCCTGCCCACCGAGACCGAGTGGGAGTACGCGGCACGCGGTGGCCTGGAGCAGCGCCGCTACCCGTGGGGAGACGAGCTCATGCCCGACGGCCGCCACATGTGCAACATCTGGCAGGGCGACTTCCCGGTGCTCAACACCGCCGCCGACGGGTACGCGGGCACCGCGCCGGTGAAGTCGTTCCGGCCCAACGGCTTCGGGCTCTACAACACCGTCGGCAACGTCTGGGAGTGGTGCGCGGACTGGTTCACACCGGGTGAGGAGACCGCACGGGCGATGCGCGGCGGTTCGTACTTGTGCCACGACTCCTACTGCAACCGTTACCGGGTGGCCGCGCGCAGCTCCAATACGCCCGACAGTTCGACCGGCAACATCGGGTTCCGGGTGGCCGCCGACCCCGCCTGATCCGGTCCGACGGTCCGACCGTCCGACGCATGCTGGAGGGTTCACTCCACTGTGACGTGGGCCAGGGCCCAGGAGGTGTGGTCGAAGGACGTGCGGTTGTCGGCGTCCTCGACCACGAGGCGCAGCACACGCACCCCGCGGACGTCCAGGTCGACGCGGACCGGGCCGGTGGCCGCGGTGAGCGTGGGGGTGGTCAGCAGCAGGCGGTCGTCGCCGTAGACCTTGGCCCGGGTGGCACCGGCGCTGCTCTGCTTGGCGGAGAAGTCGTCGATGCCGACCAGAGAGGTGAACCGGACGGCGGCGGCGCCGAGGTGGTAGGCGATGTCGCTGGGCGCGTGGACGCCCAGGCCCTTGGGGTACGTCGTACCGCCGAAGGAGATCAGCGGGCCGTCGCCGGCGGCGTTCTTGCCGTTGGAGGTGTCGCGCTCCACCGGCCCCCAGCCGTTGGTGGCGCTGATCCAGGTGAGGTCGGAGAGGTACGAGTCGCGGACGGGAGCGGCCGGCGGGGTGGGGACGGTGCCCGTAGCCGGGTAGTGGACCGGCCCGGACGCAGTGGCGGCGGTGCCTTCCGCGGTGAACGCCCACGCGGTCGCGGCGGTGGCATTCGCGGGCGGGGTCACCTGCCAGGAGGTGGTGAGGCGACCGCCGGCGGCGAGCTGGTCCGCCGTGGTCGGGGAGGCGGGGGTCACGGTCCAGCCGGTGGGGGCGCTCAGGGCGAGCGCGGCGTTGGTCCAGGGCCGTGCGGACCCGTTGTCCAGTGTGGCGGTCACGGTGAACGCCTCACCGGGGACGGCCAGCCTGGGCAGGGTCAGCCTGGTGCCGAACGGTGTGCGGGGATAGGTGTCCTTCCAGGAGGAGCGCATCAGCGCCACGAGTTCGCCGGCCTTCGCCGCGTGCTTGTCGATGACGTTACGGGTCTCGGCGGGATCGGTGGCCAGGTCGTACAGCTCCACCTGCCACTTGGCGTCGGGGAGGTTGTGGTCCCGCTCGGGGGCGAAGCGGACGGCCTTCCAGTGGTCCCGGCGGACCGCCTCGGCCAGCCACGTGGCGCGTTTGTTGTCCTGCGCGTTGGCCCGGCTGGTGACGCCCCACTCGTCGCGGAACCAGTACAGGTGTCCGTGGCGGGCCGAGTCGGCGCTGCCGGCCAGCAGGGGAGCGGCGGACAGGCCGTCCACGTCGGTGGGGGAGGGGGCGCCGCCGAGCTCGGCCAGGGTGGGGAGCACGTCGGTCAGCGGGGTCGGACGGTCGCTGGTGCCCTGCCTGACGCGGCCGGGGCCCCAGGCGATGAGCGGGATCCGTACGCCGCCCTCGTAGAGGTTGCGCTTGTAGCCGCGCAGCGGGCCGTTGGCGTCGAACAGGTCGGGGTTGACACCGCCCTCCTCGTGGGGACCGTTGTCGCTGGTGACGAGGACGACGGTGTCCTGCTCCAGCCCGCGGGCGCGCAGCCGGTCGACCACCTTGCCGACGAGCGCGTCGAAGGAGCTGACCTGGGCCGCGTGCCCCGCGTTCGCGGCCGTCCAGCCGCGGTCGGCGTACGCGCTGGTGTCGGGTGCGTCGCTGGGTGCGTGCGGCACGTTCGGGGTGAGCAGCAGCAGGAACGGCTCGTCGGCATGGGCGTCGATGAACTCCAGGGCGTGCTGCTCCAGCAGGTCGGGGGCGTACAAGGCCTTCGCGCCGTCGGCGTTGGCTGGGATGGGCTCCTTGGCGTCGTTGTGCCACAGGTACTCGGGGTAGTACTCGTGGGCGTGGCCGTGGGTGATGTAGCCGTAGAACTCCTCGAAGCCGCGGGCGGCCGGATGGCTCTCCTGGCCGGCCGTCTCCGGTCCGAAGCCCCACTTGCCGACCAGGGCCGTCCGGTAGCCGCGGGCCCGGAGCACCTGGGCGAAGGTGGTGTCGGCGGCGGTGAGCGACCCCTGGCCACCGGACGAGGGATTGGCGCGCACCGTGGCGTGGCCGGTGTGCAGTCCGGTCAGCAGGGAGCAGCGGGAGGGTGCGCACACGGCGGCGGTGGAGTATGCGTCGGTGAAGCGCAGTCCCTCGGCGGCGAGCCGGTCCAGGCGGGGAGTGGTGATCAGCTTCTGGCCGTAGGCGCCGAGTTCTCCGTAGCCGAGGTCGTCCGCAAGGACGACGACGAAGTTCGGAGGCCTGCTGACCTGGCCGTCCTCCGCCTCCGGGACCGCCACCGAGGCCGCTGCCCGCTCCGACCCGGCGACGGTGGAAGTGACGGTGGTCAAACCGAGCACGGCGGAGGAACCGGCCAGGAAGGTACGGCGGCTGGGCATGGGTGACTGCTCCTCGATGGCGGCTGCGGGTGTCCAGCCGATCATGGGTCGGCGAAGCGAACCTGTTCCATGCACAGGGCATGAAGAACATGTGTCGGCGCCCTGCGCCGCGGAGCCGTTCACTTCGCTCGCCGCCGGCGCACCCGTCGTCGAGGCGGACGCCCGCCACCGTCCCCGTGCCCCGCTGGTGTCCCACGCATCGACGATGAACGCCCCATGGAGACGTCCGGGCGAGCCCCGGTTGTTGCCGCTGCATGGCGACCTCGTGGCACTCGTGCGGCCTCCCGTCCGGGCGGCCCGGAAGTGTCTAACATCCCCGGCACGGCCTGGGCCCCATGGACCGCGTGGGCCGTGCCCGTTCCGACTCAGCCAAGGACCGGTTCCGCCATGAGCGTTTCCCCCACCCTCAGCGTCGGCGAAGCGAAGGCCCGCCTGCCCCAGCTGACCGTCGTTGACGTCCGGACCCCCGGCGAATTCGCCTCCGGTCATCTGCCGGACTCCGTCAACGTCCCCCTCGACCGGATCGAGCGGAGCCTGCCCGAGCTCCGGCAGGCCGCCGAGCGGGGCGCCCTGTTGCTGGTGTGCGCCTCCGGAGCCCGCTCAGGGAAGGCCGCGGCGGCCCTCGCCGCGCACGGCGTCCCCGCTGCCGGCCTCACCGGCGGCATCAGCGCCTGGACGGCCGCCGGCCACGGCCTCCATGCCCCGGACGGCCCGGCCCGGGCCGTGTGGGGCATGGAACGCCAGGTCCGCTTCACCGCCGGTGCCATCGTGCTGCTCGGCCTGCTCCTCGGGCTGTTCGTGCACCCGGCCTTCCAACTGCTGTCCGCGGCGATCGCCGCGGGCTTGGTGTTCTCCGCGCTCACCGACACCTGCGGTATGGCGGTGGTCCTCGGCCGACTGCCGTTCAACCGCCGCGGCAGCGAGGCCCGCCCGTGACCGAGCCGGCCGGTACCCCGAACCGCCGCGACCCCTACGAGGGGTTCGCGGGCCACGTGGGCCGCACCTTCGCCGAGTCCGAACCCGCCTGGCCGCCGCGGCGCACGCCCGGCGGCGGCGCCCCGAACATCGTCGTCGTCCTCGTCGACGACATGGGCTACAGCGACATCGGCCCCTTCGGCGCCGAGATCGCCACCCCCGTACTCGACGGGCTGGCCGCGAACGGCCTGCGGCTGGCCAACTACCACACCATGCCGCTGTGCTCCCCCGCCCGGGCGGCCCTGCTCACGGGCCTCAACCCGCACCGCGTCGGGTACTCGACGGTCGCCAACTCCGACCCCGGATTCCCCGGTTACGGCATGGAGATCGGCCAGGACGTCCCCACCCTCGCCGAGGTGCTGCACGACGCGGGATACGCCACCTACGCGGTCGGCAAATGGCACCTGACCCGAGACTCCGCCTCCCACGCCGCCGACGACCGGCGCAACTGGCCGCTGCAGAAGGGCTTCGACCGGTACTACGGCGTGCTGGAGGGCCTGACCAGCCTGTTCCACCCCCACCAACTGGTCCGCGACAACAGCCCACTCGACATCGACGAACTGCCCGACGGCTACTACTACACCGACGACATCACCGACGAGGCCATCGCCATGGTGAAGTCGCTGCGCGCGCACGACCCCGACAAGCCGTTCTTCCTCTACCTCGCGCACAACGCCGTCCACGGTCCGCTCCAGGCCAAGCCCGAGGACGTCGAGCGGCAGCGCGGCCGCTACGACGGCGGCTGGGACGCGCTGCGCGGCACCCGCTTCGCCCGCCAGATCGCCGACGGCCTGTTCCCCGAAGGCACCGCCCTCCCGGACCGCAACCCCGAGGCCGGTTTCGACGTCGGCCCCTGGGAGGAGCTCACGCCCGGTCAGCGGCAACGCTACGCCCGCTACATGGAGGTGTACGCGGCGATGGTCGACAACATCGACCAGAACCTCGGGCGGCTCACCGACACCCTGCGTGCCCTCGGAGAACTCGACAACACCGTCATCGTCTTCACCTCCGACAACGGCGGCACCGGCGAGGGCGGGGCCGAGGGCACCCGCAGCTACTTCAGCCGCTTCATCCACCAGCCCGTCCCCGACGACTGGGACCCGGACGTCCCACGGGACACCGAGCTCATCGGCGGCCCGCGGAGCCTGGTGCACTACCCGCGCGGCTGGGGAATGGCCTCCAACACCCCGTTCCGGCTGTACAAGGGCCAGACCTACGCGGGCGGGGTGCGCGTCCCGTTCGTCATCTCCTGGCCGGACGGACTGCGGCGCGGCCCTGACGACCCCGGCATCCGCCACCAGTACCAGTACGTCACCGACGTCACCCCCACCCTCCTGGACCTGGCAGGCGTACGGCGGCCCGACCAGTGGCGTTCGCGCCCCGCGCAAGAGCTGGACGGGGTCAGCTTCACCCCGGTCCTGCGGGACGCCAGGACCCCGGGCGCGCACACCGAGCAGTACTGCGAGATGTCCGGGAACCGCAGCTACTACCGGGACGGCTGGAAGCTGGTCACCCTGCACCGGCCGGGCGCCCCGTACGACGACGGCGAATGGGCGCTGTACGACCTGACGACCGACCCGACCGAGACCACCGACGTCGCCGCCGACCACCCGGAGGTGGTGAAGGAGCTGGCCGCGGCCTGGGAAGCGGCGGCCTGGCGCAACGGCGTCTTCCCCCTCTCCGACGGCAGCGGGGCGCTCGCCCGGCGCCACCCCGCCGAGGAGCGGTTCCACCGCCCCCTCACGCTCCTGCCGGGCACCCCCGAGCTGGAGCGCTACCGGTCCTCCCGGCTGATCTCCTTCCGCTCCTTCGACATCTCGGTCGCGCTCGACGAGCACGGCGCCGGCGACCAGGGCGTGCTGGTGTCGCACGGCGACCAGGGCGGCGGCTACAGCCTGTACGTCGAAGACGGGCGGCTGCGCTTCGCCTACAACGAGTACGGCAGGCTGCACGAGGCCGACGCAGGTCCGCTGCCCGTCGGACGACGGACCGTCACCCTGTCGGCCACCGCGTCGGAGGGCCTGCGCTGGGAGTTCCGGCTGCTGGTCGACGGAGTGCAGACGGGGCGACTGGCCGGCAGCGTGCACCAGCTCATCGGGATGGCCCCGCTCCAGGGCATCAGCGTGGGAGTGGACCGCAAGTCGCCGGTCTCCTGGCCGGTGTACGAGCGCCACCGGGGCTTCCGCTACACCGGCGGCCTGCGATCCGTGACGTACACGCCCGGCGCGCAGGCACCGTACGCCCCGGAGCTGGTGGCCCGCGCGCTGCGCGAAGCGGCCGCCGCATTCGAATGAACTGCTGGGCGGCATCCTGCTGGCCCTCGGCAGCGCCGGCAAGGGCGCGACGGCCCGCCCGCGTTCCCAGGATGGTCAGGAGGCCGCTCGGGACGCGTAGGCGCGGATGTCGGCGTCGGGGTCGGTGGTGGCCACGGCGAGGGCAGTGCGGGCTTCGGGGACAGCGCGGTGGGAGAGGAGCGAGAGGACGGCGGCCTTGCGGACATCCGCGTTCGGATCGGCCAAGGTCTTGGCGAGGGCGGGGACCGCCTCGGCGGACAGGGCCGAGCGCAGGGCGGTTGCGGCGCCGGCCCGGACCTGCCAGGCGGGGTCGGCGAGTGCCGCCGCGGCCCGAGCGGCGTACGCGGGCGGGCATCCGGTTGCGGCCAGGGCGCCCAGCGCGGCGGCCCGGACCAGTGGGTCGGGGTCGTCCAGTAGTGGGTCGAGGGGAGCCGGCGCCGGAGCGTGCACGGCAGCGAGGCCGCGGGCCACCGCGACCCGGACCTCACGGGCCGGGTCGGTGGCGGCCACCGCCAGTTCCGGCACCGCGTCCACCGAGACCAGGGCGCGGACGGCGGTGGCGCGGACCTCGATGTCGACGTCGGAGAGCGCGGCGGCGTACACCCCGGCGTCGCCCAGCCGCAGCGTCCGCAGCACGTCGAGAGCGGCGGCCCGTACGCCTGGGTCATCGACTCCCAGGGCCGCCCGCAGTCCGTCCCCCAGCTCCGGTTCGGCGGGCAGGACCTCGACGAGCTCGCGCAGCGTGGCCGCGGCAGCGGCCCGGACCCGGGGTGCGGTGTCCCGCAGGCGCGCGGCGAGCGCGGGGCCGGCGTCGGCCGGAAGCGTCTCGCCGAGGGCGGCGATGGCCGCTGCCCGCACCGCGGGATCGGCGTCCGCCAGGTAGGGACGGAGCGCGTCCAGGTCGGGGGACTCCTCGGCGAGGGAGAGCAGGCGGAGAAGGGCAGGGCTGGGCGCGGACACCTCCGGAGCCTCGGCGGGCGTCACCGCGGGTACCGCCGGGCGGGCGGCAGGCGCGGCGTCCCGCGGTCCGGCCGTGGCCACCGGCACCAGCGCGACCTCGCCCAGTCTGCGCTCCGGCCCCGCTTCCGGGGTGAACTCCGGCACCGGGACCGCGTACGGTTCGACGGGCCGCGCGGTGAACTCCATCGCGCCGGTGGGCGACTTGCGCAGGTCGAGGTGGTGCAGCCAGCGGGCGTCGTCACGCGCGGTGTGATCCAGCCGCTCGTGGTAGAGGCCCCAACGGGACTCGGTGCGGGCCAGCGAGGACCGGGCGGCCATCTCCGCGCAGTCCCGGATGAAGCTCACCTCGGCGCACCGCATCAATTCGTGTGCAGTGCGCGCCCCCATCCCGGTGATCTCCTCGGACATCCGGGTGAACGCCTCCACCGCCAGGGACAGCTTCGCGCCCGTCTTCGGCGGTGCCACGTAGTCGTTGACGAACCGACGCAGCTTGTACTCCACCTGCGGCTGCGGCGGCCCGTCGGGATGGCGCAGCGGCCGGTAGACGAGCTCGTGGGCGGCGGCCAGCTGGGGCTGCGGCAGCTCCCCCTCGTACGCCCGGTACTGTGCGGCGTCCTCGCCGGCCAGGTCGCCGAAGACGAACGCGCCGATCATGTAGTTGTGCGGCACGCAGGCCAGGTCACCGGCCGCGTACAGGCGGGGCACCGTGGTGCGGGCGTGCGCGTCCACCCGCACGCCGGAGGCGGAATGCCCGCCGCACAACCCGATCTCCGAGATGTGCATCTCGATGTCGTGGGTGCGGTAGTCGTGGCCCCGACCCTCGTGGAAGGTGCCGCGGGTGGGCCGCTCCGTCGTGTGCAGGATCGATTCGACGGAGGCGATGGTCTCCTCGGGCAGGTGGCTGAGCTTGAGGTAGACCGGGGCGCGGTCCGAGGCGAGCTCGGCGGCGAACTCGGCCATCATCTGCCCCGACCAGTAGTCCGACTCCACGAACCGCTCGCCGTGCCGGTTCACCTGGTACCCGCCGAACGGGTTGGCGACATACGCGCAGGCGGGCCCGTTGTAGTCCTTGATCAGCGGGTTGATCTGGAAGCACTCGATGCCGGTGAGCGCGGCTCCGGCGTGGTAGGCCATGGCGTATCCGTCGCCCGCGTTGGTGGGGTTCTCGTACGTCCCGTACAGGTAGCCGGAGGCGGGCAGTCCGAGCCGGCCGCACGGCCCGGTGGCCAGGATCACCGCGCCCGCCCGGACGGTGACGAACTCGCCGGTGCGGGTGTGGAAGCCGGCCGCGCCGATCGCCCGGCCGTCGTCCGGGTGGGTGAGCACCCGGACCGGCATGACCCGGTTCTCGATGCGGATCCGCTCGCGCATCTCGCGTCGTCGCAGCTGCCGGTAGAGGACCTTCTTGACGTCCTTCCCCTCCGGCATCGGCAGCACGTACGAGCCCGACCGGTGGACCTGGCGGACCGCGTACTCGCCGTGCTCGTCCTTCTCGAACTTCACCCCGTACGACTCCAGCCGCTGGACCATCGCGAAGCCCCGGGTCGCGGTCTGCCGGACCGTGGACTGGTCCACGATGCCGTCGTTGGCGCGCGTGATCTCGGCGACGTAGTCGTCAGGGTCGGCCCGGCCCGGGATGATCGCGTTGTTGACGCCGTCCATGCCCATCGCCAGCGCGCCGGAATGCCGTACGTGCGCCTTCTCCAGCAGCAGCACCTGCGCACCGCGCTCGGCCGCGGTCAGCGCGGCCATGGTGCCGGCGGTTCCGCCGCCGATGACGAGGACGTCGCAGGAGAGTTCTGCCGCGTCGGCGAGGGCGGGGATGGCCAGGGGGGCGTCCACCAGGGTGTCCACGGGGGTGCCTTTCAGAGGGATTCGAGAACGTGGCGGCGCAGTTCGGCGGTGTCGGGGTCGTGCTGCGCGCCGCGCTTGCGCGGGTGCGGTACGTCCAGCACCTCGCCGGTGCCCAGCAGCACGACCCGGTCGCCGAGGTGGAGGGCCTCGTCCACCTCGTGGGTGACGAAGACGACGGTCGCGCCCGTGCCGGCCAGGATGTCCACCAGCAGGTCCTGCATCCCGGCGCGGGTGTGCGCGTCGAGCGCGCCGAAGGGCTCGTCCATCAAGACGACGCGGGGCCGGCCGGCCAGGGCCCGGGCCAGCTGGACGCGCTGGCGCTGGCCGCCGGACAGCTGGTGCGGCAGCTTGTGGGCGTGCTCGGCCAGACCGACGCGGTCCAGCCATTCGGCCGCGGACCGCCGCCGCTCGGCTCGGGGGACCCGGCGGATCGCCAGGGGAAGTTCCACGTTGGCGCGGACGGTGCGCCAGGGCAGCAGGGCGTCGTGCTGGAAGACCAGCGCCCGGTCGGCGTCGGGCCGGGCGATCGTTTCGCCGTCCTGGGTGACCTGTCCGTCCAGGGGGGACAGCAGCCCGGCGAGGGTGCGCAGCAGGGTGGACTTCCCGCAGCCGGACGGACCGACCACGGCCAGCAGTTCCCCCGGTGCGATATGCAGGGTGACGGTGCCCGGCAGGGCGGCGCCGTCCGTGTGGCCGAGCCGTACGTCCTGCAAGGCGAGTGCGGCCCCGGTCGTCGGGGGCGCGGCGGGCAGGGTCGCGGTGCTCATGGGACCGGCTCCTTCCGGGGGATGGGGGAGAGGGGCGCAGAGCCCGTGGCGGCGGGTTCGGCGCCGGTGTGAGCGGAGGCGCGAGCGCTGCTGCGGAACGCCACCGGATGACGCCTTCCTCCGACGGCTCCCCGCCCGGCCGGACGGGGCAGCCAGGCGGTGGCGCGGCGGCCCAGCAGTTCCACCGCGGTCGAGGTGAGCCATCCCAGGGCTCCGATGGTGGCCATGCCGACGAAGACCCCCGGGTAGTCGACGACCGTGTAGTCCTGCCAGGTGCGGTAGCCCACTCCGTACTCGCCGGAGATCATTTCGGCGGAGATCACGCAGATCCACGAGACGCCGATGCCCACCGAGAGGCCGCCGAAGATGCCCGGCAGGGCGCCGGGCAGCACCACGGAGAACAGCATCCGCAGCCGGCCGCCTCCCATGGTGAGCACGGCCTCCTCCCAGATGGGGGTGAGCGCCCGGACCGCGTGCCGGGTCGACACCACCACCGGGAAGAAGGCGGCGGCGAAGGTGATGAACACGATGCCCTGCTCGTTGGTGGGCAGGAGCAGGATGGCGACGGGTACCAGGGCGATGGCCGGCACCGGCCGCACCACCTCCACCAAGGGGCCCAGCAGGTCGGCGGCCCACCGGGACCGGGCGATCGCCGTGCCGGCCACCACCCCCAGCACTGCGGCGAGCAGGAAGCCCACCACGATCCGGCGCAGGCTGTGGCCCAGGTCCTGCCAGTACGGGCCGGTGCCGATGCGGTCGGTGAAGGCGGAGGCCACCTCGCCGACCGTCGGGAACTGCTCGAACCGCAGCCACAGGTTGACGTCCAGGGAAGTCAGCAGCTGCCACAGCCCGAGGGCCGCGGCCAGCGAGGCGGCGCGGATCAGCCGGCGACCCGCGGTCATGACGCGAGGCCCACAGCGTCCGTGTAGCGGATGATCCGTGCCCCGGCATGAGCGTCGACGTACCGCTGTGCACTGGCCGGCGTGACGAAGGCGCTCAGCTCGGCGCCGTCCGCCACCCACACCGCCTTGTCGGCGAACCAAAGGGTGCCGGTCAGCGCGTCCGGCACGTACGCGGCGCGTACGTCGGCGTCCTTGGCCGCCTTCAGCAGCTCCTTGGGGCTGTCGAAGGTGCGGGTGGTGGACTGGCCCTTCAGCCACAGCTCGGGCTTGACCGCGCCCGCCGTCGGGTAGGCCGGGGCCTGCACGGCCCGCTTCAGAGGCGCCGGGTCGACGAAGGCATCCACGTCGACGTCGCCCACCAGTGCGGCCGACTTGAGCACCGGCACGTCCTCCTTCAGCGCGGCGATCAGCTCCGGACGGAGCTCCGGGTCGAAGGTGGCGATGCCGTTCGCGCCGTTGTAGAGGTAGACCACTTCGGCCGGCAGTCCGGTCTCCTTGGCCACCGACTCGGCGGCCGCGACCGGCTGCTCGCGCAGGTGGTCGGTGGCCCGCCGCTGCGCCGTGAGGAAGTCGTCGAGGACCCCGGCCCGTTCCTTGGCGAACTTCTCCCGGACCG
Organism: Streptomyces sp. NPDC046303; assembly: GCF_055588085.1. Lineage (NCBI taxonomy): Bacteria > Bacillati > Actinomycetota > Actinomycetes > Kitasatosporales > Streptomycetaceae > Streptomyces > Streptomyces sp. NPDC046303. Next base: position 3,780 of record NZ_JBVJFA010000008.1, on the reverse strand, counting down.
TGACCCCGTGGAAGGTCGGCAGGTTCAGTTCCGCCCCGTCGTAGAGGGCCGTGGCGCGCCCCTCGAACGCCAGCTGGCCCGGCCAGGCGACGAACTGGGAGAGCGCGTCGGCGCTGCCCGCGGCCAGGGCCGACGCGCCCACGCTGGGCTGCTGGTTGAGCTTCTGGATGTCCTTGTCGGCGTCGATTCCCGCTCGCTGGAGGGCCCGGACCAGGGTGCCGTCGGCGGCCGAGCCCACGCTGGTGGACACCCGCTTGCCGCGCAGGTCGGCCAGCGACCGGACGGGCGAGCCGGGAGCGGTGACCACGGTGTTCAGCCCGCCCCGCAGGTTGTAGCCGGTGACCGCGACCAGCCGGGTCGGCTGCTTGAGTTCCTTGCCGCGGGCCGCGTTGATCAGCAGGGGGAAATCGCCCATCGAACCGATGTCGATCTTCCCGGCGGTCATCTGAGCGGTGATCGGGGCACCGGTCGCGTAGTCCTGCCACTCGACCTTGTAGGTGGTGCCGTCCTTCTTCCCCCGGGCCTTGAGCTCTTCCTCGAAGTAGCCGAGGGAACGCAGCAAGGTGCCGGCGGTCACGGTGTTGATGGTCTTCGACTGGTAGCCGACCGTCACCGTGACCGTCTTCGAGGCGGCCTCGCCGTCGGCGCCGGTCGAGGCGCCGCAGGCAGCGGTCAGCGGGAGCAGCACGGCGAGCGAGAGGAGGGGGCGCATGTGGAGTCTCGCGCTGTTCATGGGAGTTCGGCCTTTCACCGGAGCAGGTAGGGCATGTTGACGGTGACCGCACCGGTGGGGCAGCGGGCCGCGCACGGGCCGCAGTACCAGCACTCGTCCACGTGCATGTACGCCTTGCCGTTGTCCTCGCGGATCGCGAGCGAGTCGAGCGGACACATGTCGACACAGAGCGTGCAGCCGTCGATGCACTTGGATTCGTCGATGGTCACGGGCACGTCGGCGCGCTGAGGAACAAGAGGCATGGCTGGCTCCAAGGGCCCGGAAAGGCGGGGAACGGAGGAACGGAAGGAGGGAGGTGCTCAGGTGCTCAGAGGGAGCGGCGCAGCACACCGCTCATGGTGATGCGGTCGCCGCGGAACCGGATGAACTCCAGGTCCACCGGCCGCCCGTCGGACAGGTGGGTCAGCCGTTCCAGCATCAGTACGGCGGCCCCGCGTGGGGCCTCGAGCACCGCGGCGGAGTGCGCGTCGGCGTTGACGGCCTCCAGGGTGATCTCGGCATGGCCCAGCGGTCCGCCGGTCAGTGACTCCAGGAGCCGGAACACGTCCGTGTTCTCCAGGTCGCAGCCGAGCAGTGCGCTGCCCACGTCCATGGGCAGGTAGGACAGGTCGAGGGACAGCGGCAGTCCGCCCAGGCGGCGCAGCCGCTCGATACAGAGCACCTCGGTGTGTTCGGGCAGGCCCAGCCGGTGGGCCACCGGACCGGGGGCCGTCACCGGCCCCACGGTGCGGACCTCGTTGGTGACCCTGCCGTGCTCGTGCAGCGTCTCGGCCAGCCCCTGGAGGCGGTCCAGGCCGTGCCGGTACTTCTCGCACACCACGACGGTGCCGACGCCCGGCTGCCGCTCGACGAGCTGCTCGCCGCGCAGCAGGTCCAGTGCCTGCCGGACGGTGTTGCGGCTGGCCCGGTAGTCGGCGGCGATGGCGTCCTCGAGGGGCAGGAGACCGCCCGGGAAGTTGCCTGCCAGGATCTGGTGGCGCAGCAGGTCGGCGAGCTGCCGGGCCTGGTCCGCACGCAGCCGCCGGCGGCGCGCGGCGGCGACCGGTCGGGCGGCGGGGGCGGGTTCGGCTGGCATGGAAGGAACGTACTGGGCCCACGGCACCGATGGTGTTGCCGCAGTATTGCGCCACCTGATGGACCGTGGGCACCGCTCTGACCTGCGGTTTCATGGGGCGGTCGGCGAGATCCGCCACCGGGCGACCACCACGTGGACCAGTCGGTGACCACGATGCGAACGGCACGCCCATCCCCTTCAACGGCAACGGCCCCGCAGGGGGCGAAGCCTCTGCGGAGCCGGCGGTGCTGTGTGCCGGGCGTGCCGGCGTGGGGTGGGATGCGGCGCGGCATCCTGTATGGAAAGCGATCCGTTGGTTCAGTCCTTGACCAGCAGGCCGCGGCTGCGCAGGACCCACCGCTCGACCGGGCTGAAGATGAGCAGGTCGATGGCGATGCCGACCGCCAGGATCAGGATGATCGCGAGGAACACGCCCGGCAGGTCGATGTTGTTGCGGCCGTTCTCCAGCAACTGGCCGAGCCCGAGGCCCAGGTCGGGGGAGCTGGCGATGATCTCGGCGGCCATCAGCGAGCGCCAGGAGAAGGCCCAGCCCTGCTTCAGACCGGCCAGGTAGCCCGGCAGCGCGGCCGGCATGACGATGTGGCGGGCCCCCACCAGTCCGGTGGCGCCCAGAGTGCGCCCGGCCCGCAGGTACAGCGGCGGGATCTGGTCGATGCCGGAGACGAGGCCGTTGGCGATGGAGGGGACGGCGCCCAGCAGGATGACCGTGTACATCATCGCGTCGTTCAGGCCGAACCACAGGACGGCCGGCGGCACCCAGGCCACCGAGGGCAGGGACTGCAGGCCCTGGAGGATCGGGCCGATCGCGGCGCGGACGAACTTCACCCGGGCGACGAGCAGTCCGAGCGGGGTGCCGATGGCCAGGGCGAGGAGGAAGCCGAGCAGGCCGCGCGACACGCTGGTCCAGATGACCTCCAGCAAGGTGCCATTCACCCACATGCCGGACAGGCTCTCCCACACCGCGGACAGAGACGGGAGCTTGGTCTCGTCGGTGATTCGAGCAGAGACGAGGACCTGCCAGACGGCCAGCACCAGGGTGACGGCCAGGACCGGCGGAAGGACCTTCTTGACGAGGACTTCCCGGACCGGGGTGCGGCGGATCTCGACCGCGTCGAGGGCGTCGAGCCCGGCCTCCAGGCCCGCGAGGTCGTCCCGCTTCGCCTTGGTGTCAGTGCTGGCCATGGCGGCGGATCTCCCCACGCAGGTGTTCAGTGATCTCGAGGGACAGTTCCGCCACGTCCGCGTCCTCGATGCGGCGCGGCTGGGGGATGTCCACGGTCCATTCCCTGGCGACCCGGCCGGGGCGGGAGGAGAGCAGGACCACGCGTTGTGCGAGGCGCACGGCCTCGCGCACGTTGTGTGTGACGAACAGGACCGACAGGCTGGTCTCCGTCCAGATGCGGGCGAGTTCGCCGTGCAGTACGTCCCGGGTGATGGCGTCGAGCGCGGCGAACGGTTCGTCCATCAGCAGGAGTTGGCTGTCCTGGGCGAGTGCCCGGGCCAGGGCGACGCGCTGGCGCATGCCGCCGGACAGTTCGTGGACGCGCTTGCCGTACGCGCCTCCCAGCCGGACCAGCTCCAGCAGCCTCTCGGCCTCCGTGCGGCGGTCGGCCTTGGGTACCCCGCGCAGCCGCAGGGCGAGTTCGATGTTCTTGCCCGCGGTCAGCCACGGGAAGAGGGCGTGCTCCTGGAACATGAGCGCCGGCCGGCCGGGGGTCTCGATCGACCCGGCGGACGGCTTGTCCAGGCCCGCGACCAGGTTGAGCAGGGTGGACTTGCCGCACCCCGAGGCCCCCAGGATGGTGACGAACTCTCCGTGAGCGACATCGAGGCTGATGTCGTCCAGGACGAGCTGCGATCCGGCCGGGCCGGAGAAGGACTTCGAGACGTGCTCGATGCGGGCGGCGTGCGTGTGCTCCGCTACGGTGCCCTCGGCAGCCTTGGCAAGCGTGGTGGCCATGGTCGTCACCTC